>JAFSRW010000057.1 GCA_017445925.1 Bacteroidaceae bacterium
TCCCTGGGGATCATTCACTTCCAAGCCGGGAATCTCCTTGGCCAACTTAACAATCAGGTTCTTACGGCGCTCGAAGGCCTGACGCATATCCTCTACGCATTGCTGAGGACCTGCAAAAGCAGCTTCGGCAGCCTTCTGGCTTACAGAACAGGGACCGCTGGTGTACTGGCCCTGCAACTTGTTACAGCCCTTTACAATCCAGTCGGGAGCAGCAATGAAACCAATACGCCAACCAGTCATAGCGTATGCCTTGCTGACACCATTGATGATGACTACGCGCTCCTTGATGTCAGGGAACTGAGCCATTGATGCGTGCTCGCCTACGTAGTTGATATGCTCGTAAATTTCGTCAGCTACAACAATTACATTGGGGTATTTCAACAGTACGTTTTTCAGTGCCTCCAACTCCTTCTTGCTGTAAACAGAACCCGTGGGGTTGCTGGGAGAGCAAAGGATGAGGGCGCGAGTCTTGGGTGTGATGGCAGCCTCCAACTGAGCGGGAGTAATCTTGAAGTCCTGTTCGATGGTAGCCTCTACGAAGACGGGAGTACCTTCTGCCAGCAAGACCATCTGAGGATAGCTTACCCAGTAGGGGGCAGGAATGATAACCTCGTCGCCAGCATTCACCAATGCCATAATGGTGTTACAAACGCTCTGCTTGGCACCATTGCTACAAAGAATCTGACCAGGAGCATAGTCCAAACCATTCTCGTTCTTCAGTTTAGCGCAGATAGCCTTTTTCAGTTCGGGGTAACCTGGAACAGGAGAGTAACGGCTCCAGTTGTCCTCAACTGCCTTGATGGCGGCGGCTTTAATATGGTCGGGGGTGTTGAAGTCGGGTTCACCCACGCTCATGTTAATAACATCAATGCCTTGCGCTTTCAGTTCACTGCTGCGCTGACTCATAGCCAGAGTGGCACTGGGTGCCAATCGGTTCAATCTGTCGGATAATGTATTCATATTTTATTTGGTTTACAGTTTACGGTTTACGGTTTACAGTTTCCCGTCGACAAAATCGACGGGCACTGTAACTATTATTTTTCATTCTTCACTCTTCATTCTTCACTTTTACAACTTGTGTCCCATCCTTATCTTTTTTGTTTCCAGATAGCGACGGTTGTAAGGGTTGGGTTCAATGACAATGGGAATGTTTTCCACAATCTCCAAGCCATAGCTCTCCAATCCCACACGTTTTACGGGGTTGTTGGTGATGAGTCTAATCTTGCTTACGCCCATTTCCTGAAGAATCTGCGCACCAACACCGTATTCGCGCTCGTCGGGCTGGAACCCCAGGTGTATGTTGGCATCTACGGTATCATCGCCTTGCTCCTGAAGCTTATAGGCTGCAATCTTGTTCATTAGGCCAATACCTCTGCCTTCCTGATTCAGGTAAACCACCATTCCCTTGCCTTCTTTCTCTATCATCTGCATAGCACGATGGAGCTGTTCTCCACAGTCGCAACGACAACTGCCAAAGATATCGCCTGTGGCGCAACTGCTGTGCATACGTACCAAGATGGGTTCGTTGGGTGCCCACTTGCCTTTGTAAAGCACCACGTGTTCCAGCCCGTTGCTCTTTTGGCGGAAAGGAATGATGTGGAAGTTTCCGTATGCTGTGGGAAGTTCTGCCTCAACACCTTTTTCCACAAGTGATTCTTGCAGTAGGCGATAAGCAATCAAATCGCGGATAGAGATAATCTTCAGTCCGTGTTCCTTAGCAACTACCTGCAACTGAGGCATACGAGCCATAGTTCCATCCTCGTTCAGGATTTCTATCAATGCGGCAGCTGGCTGCAAGCCGGAAAGGCGAGCCAGATCTATTGCAGCTTCTGTATGTCCTGCACGTCGCAGTACGCCTTTGTCCTGAGCGTAAAGGGGATTGATATGTCCTGGTCGGCCAAAATCTGAAGGCTTGCGTGTGGGATCGGCCAAAGCACGTATGGTGGCAGCGCGGTCGTGCGTGCTGACACCCGTAGTGCAACCTTCCAGCAAATCTACGGTTACCGTAAATGGTGTGCCCAGCATACTGGTATTGTCCTGAACCTGATGGTCCAATTCCAATTCTTTGGCACGACTTATGGTAATAGGTGCACAGAGCACACCGCGTCCATTGCGTAACATGAAGTTCACCTTCTCAGGTGTTATCATTTCCGCAGCAGTAATGAAGTCGCCCTCGTTCTCGCGATCCTCATCGTCTACCACTATCAAGAATTTACCTTGGCGGAAGTCCTCCAAAGCTTCTTCTATCGTGCTTAGTTTAAATTCATCATTCATATTCTTGTTTGATTTTCTTCATTAACACTTGTCCCACCTCTTGCAACTTATCCAAGTCGATACTCAGGCGGAGCTGAAATCTCCATATTCTTAGCCAGAAGAATATGCCAACGGGCAAAACAATACCGGCCCATTTGTTTCTTTTTGCATTTCTGAACGGACGGGTATGTGCATCTGGTATGATATATGGAATCATATTCAGTAAGGCAATAACATAATTTTGCCTGCTATTGTGTAATTCATCTACTAAAGCTTCCAGCCTTTCGCTGATTTCTCTGACGGTTGTGTCCTCCTGATAATGGAAGAAGATGTGCCAGTAGGATGGCATCATCAGCAGATTATGGCTGGTCGAATAGGCTTTGCAGTCTTCTATTAACTGCGCCAACTCCCGATAGCATTTGGGGTAATCAGGGTCATAAATAATAACTTCTTTACGACTGAGTTTTCTGGAGATACGCAATCCAAAGAGTTTCATAAAGAACTTTTTGTAACCCTCCATGTCAAATACCACACTATCTGAATTAGCCTTGTAAGTAAGCCATCCTCCAATAGGTAAGAGTACCATGCTGCTTAGCCATTCTCCAAAATATGCATCCCATGCGCCCACTTTGGCATTGTTCTCGCCAGCTACATTGATGATATAATAGAAGATGAAGAATAAGACGCTTACTACAACCGGAATTCCCAATCCTCCCTTGCGGATGATAGCTCCTAATGGTGCTCCGATAAAGAAGAACAATAGGCAGGAAAGGCTTAGGGTATATTTTTTCTGCGATTCCATAAGATGCTTGCGTAGCTGGGTGTTCAAGTCTGCCGTATAGCAACTGGAACGGAACTCACATTCAGACCTCATGGTTTCAGCCCTGCTGAAAGCATTCTTCCAGGCAGTGGATTTTTGGTCGTCGCGTAACTGGGCAAAGAGCGAATCAAAGGGCGCTATCTCTGCCGCTTCTTTAACAATCTTGGCAGAATCTTTTCTTCCAGGTGTGAGCATTCGGGCCAGATATGTTCTTTTGGCATTATCATATATGCTATGCCCTATGCTGTCTGTACGTGAGCGAATGGAATCAATGCCGCGATAAATTTCTTCCAGATTCTTGGCCTGAGCATTGCCGGCAAAGAGATTGGCATCCCAAAGGTTGAACTGTGTATTGAAAGCTATGTAGTCAATCTCCTCAATAAACGATTCTCTCATGTAAGGAATGTTGGCACGCAGCATAGCTCCCGACTGGTTGTCCATATTCTTAAACCTCTCCCCATCGTAGAGGGTTAGCTTCAGGTGGGTCTTGTCTGCTGTGCTTTGCAGGCGGCCGCTGTCGGCAATTACAATCTGTGTATCTTCGTAGCTCTCTGTATTGGTGTAAATCATTACGCCATATAACATTCCCGTTTCTGCATCTTTTCGTTCAACATACAGATTATAGCCTGGAATGTCGCTATAGAAGATTCCTTCTGGGATATCCAACTCGGGAGATTTTTGTCTCATACTCCAGAGTAGGGTATAGAGTTGTTTGTTGGCCTCAGGACTGATCTTGTTCTGAAAATAGAAGCTGCCTGAGCAAATCAGCACGACCAATATCAGTACAGGCATTAGAATACGTATTAGCGGAATGCCGGAAGCTTTCATCGCCAATAACTCAAAGCGTTCACCAAAGTTTCCGTATGAAATCAGACAAGCCAGCAGGACGGCAAGGGGAACGGATAATGGTATAAGCGTCAGTGAGCAGTACCAAAAGAATTTGGCAAGGACGTCCCATGTGAGACCCTTGCCAACTAAGTCGTCAACGAATTTCCAGATGAACTGCATCAGGAAGATGAAAAGGCAGATGAAGAATGTACCCGCAAAGAGTTGCAGGTACCCTTTCAGTATAAAGATGTCAAGCTTCTTTAATATTCTCATCGGCCTTTTTATCCGTCAGTTTTTCATTGAGCATTGAACATTGAGCATTGAACATTATTATATTCTTCACTCTTCGTTCTTCACTCTTCACTTACTCTACGTAGCTTTCCAGCAACTTTGCCTGTTCGTCTGGGACGATGGTTACTGAAGGTGTGGAGGCAGGTACTACCAGTGACTCGCCGGCATGTAAGAAGATGCCCTGACCTTCAGGAGAGAGGAAAGCGCACTCACCGCCCAGACACATGTAAACACGGAAGGAATCAATGCCTGTATAGTCTCTGACAAAACTCTTGGTGAGTTTCAGTTCGTTTGTGGTGAAGAAGGGACTTTTAACCAAAGGTATAACAACGTCTCTCTCTTCTGTATAGTTTACCTTGGGATTATCTGTAATATCGTCAAAGTTGATGGCATCAAGGGCCAACTCTGTGTGAAGTTCGCGCAGGTTACCATCGCGGTCGCGACGCATATAATCGTAGATTCGATAGGTAACATCGCTGGTCTGCTGGATTTCGGCAATCACCATTCCTGCACCAATACCGTGAACACGGCCCGCTGGAATATAGAAGCAATCGCCTTCTGCAACATTAACTTTGTTCAGGTCGTTCTCAATGCTGCCGTCTGCCACTTTCTTGGCATAGTCGGCAATCTCTGTCTTCTTGGTAAATCCGGCAATCAACTGGCTACCGCGATCGGCATCTACTACGTACCACATCTCGTTCTTTCCCATCTTTCCGTGACGTTTCTTGCTCAACTCATCATCGGGATGCACCTGAATAGAGAGATCCTGACGGGCATCAATGAACTTGATAAGCAGGGGAAAGTCCTTGCCAAACTTCTCTGTGTTCTTATTACCGAGGAAGTCGGCACCATATCGCTCAACAACCTCGGGAAGTGTAAGGCCTTTGTTCTCGCCATTCAGTACAATTGATTCTGAACCCTTAACAGCAGAGACCACCCATGTCTCAGAACCCCACAGTGTGGGTTTGAAGATTGGATTAAACTTTAAGATTTCCATACAGATATGTAATTTTAATATTATTTCTTATGATGTATAAGATATACAATGTATGCCAAGCGGAGTTCTTCTTCGCTGTACACATCGCCATATTCGCTGATGACGTTCTCCATGCTGAACTTCTTCATGCTGGCCATATAATCTACCAGTTCCTGTACGCATTCCTCACCCAGTACCTCGTTAGTGAAATACGTGATGTCCACATTCAGTCCCTGGCGGATTAGTTTTTCCAACTCATCCAACACCTCGTCGAACGATATGCTTTCGCTTTCGGCAAAGTCGTCCAGGGCAATCTTCCTGTCAATGGCATGAATCAGTTTTATCTGCTGCTTTGTTTTGGCAGAAGCTTTCTGTTCAGGATTATCAACTTCGGTGTTAGGAATTTGTACAATCAAGTCTTCCAGATCTTCCAATCCGGTAAGGTTCTCGTCTGTAGCCTCCTCTTCATCATCAATCATGAAGGTTGTTGGTTTTTTTGCAAACTTCTTTCCTTCTTTTGATGGTGCTAGTTTATTGCTCTTGGCTGGTTTAAGTTTCAGATATCCGCGTTCAAATGCCTTATCTATAACAGTCATCCAATAGTCTTCGTCATGAGCATCTCCTATGCCGTATGTCTCGTTGTCATACAAGCCCAGTTCCTCTATTTCCCGACTTTCTTTTCCTGCCAGGTAATCGATGAGAATTTGGCGTGGGACTGATTGTCCTATTTCCAGTAGAGCCTTTATGATTTTTACAAGTGATTCTTTTGCATCCATATTTTGCTATCCTTTGTATTCGGGTTGCAAATATAAGGCAATTATCAATTGCCACAAAAGTTTTTATGCTTTTTTTTCAAAGTTTTATTCCAAGAACTTCTGCACAAGTTTTTCTGTCCTGTCCCAAAGCTCTTGCATTTGCTTATGGTGGACGTATTTATCGCCTAATTTTACAATCTTGTTTGAACGGCAGAATGTGCCCGTCTGACCTTCCTTATCTGCGTCGAACATCAGATGAATGGCCGTATCTGCTCCTTGGCGGGGAGTACGGATAAGGGGACGGAAGAAGAGGTCGGCAATGGGGTCGAGCAATTTATGCTGCAGGTGGATGATTTTTGTGTTCACCACACCTGGGTCGGCGGCATTTACGGTAATACCCTGTCCTTTTATACGCTTTGCCAGATCTAAAGAGAAAAGGGTGAAAGCCAGTTTGGAGTTACTGTAAACCAGGATTCGCTGCCAGAAGCCTTTCCTTCCTCTGGTGAAGAATTCTGGGAACTTCAGTTTGCCTAAGAAATAGGAGCAAGAAGACATGTTGACAATTCTGCTTCCCTTTCCCATTAAGGGAACCAGTAGTCGGGTCAGCAGATAGGGCCCTACATAGTTTACGGCAACGGTACGTTCCAAACCATCTACTGTGGTGTGGAGCCCAGTCTCCAGGGTCCCTGCATTGTTCATCAGCACATCTACGTAGCCGAACTTTTCTTTTATCTGGTCTGCAAAATCGCGAACGCTCTGCAAGTTGGATAAATCCAAGGGGATGATTTCAACATCCGTTAGGCCGGTTTCTTCTATCATCTGCTGGCGTCGGGGTTCCGACCGACTGGGACAATAGCAGGCCATAACAGTATGGTAGCCTTGCAACAAAGCTTCCTTTGCCTCCTCATAGCCCATACCTCCGTTGGCACCTGTTATAATAGCAACTTTTTTCATGCGTTCTGTTCTTTTTCTATTCTTTCGATTTCCTTGACTATCTTTTCTGGGAGTGCCTCTTCCATGTGCTGGTGACAAGCCATCTCCAAGGTGTACATACGGCCGATGCAGTAGTTACTATGTTTACAGCCGCAGCGGTGGTGAGGATCTTCCTTCAGCTTATTCACAAAATCGGGCTCGTTAAGCAGGCTTCGTGCCATCTGAACAGCCTCGAAACCATGACCCAGCACCTCATTAATCTTATCGCCTGCAACCAGTCCGCCTACATAAATGAACTTCATGTCGGGCAGCGCCTCGCGGAACTTCAGCGCATCCTCCAGGAAGTAAGCCTCCTCATATTTGACAGGCTTAATCATGGTCTTACGGACGAGGGGTTTGCAGCAGCCGATACTGTATTTGAGCAAGGGGTCAGTCATGTAGTGTGTCAGGGTTGTAAGGGGTAGCTCGCCACGCATCACATACATTGGTGTGGCGCTTACCAAACCTCCGCTCAGCACGATACCATGTACGCCCAGTTCCTGAAGACGACGGGCAATGGGGATGCTGTGTTCTTCCAGCGAGATGCCGTTCTTCAGTCCGTCGCGCATATTCATCTTGCACACAACAGCCATATCGTCCTTGGCAGCCTTCATCACCTCTTCTATAATCATGCTCATGAAGCGCATACGGTTCTCCAGGGATCCTCCGAACTCGTCTTTTCTGTGATTGAAGTAGGGGTTCAGGAACTGATCAATCAGATATCCGTGTCCACAATGAATCTCCACTTCGTCGAAGCCAGCTTCACGAGCCAGATTGACGGCATCGCCGAATTTCTTTGCCATTGCCACCAGTTCGTCCTGACGAAGGCCACGAACGATGGTGGGGCTATACAGATTAAAGCCTGTACTGGCACTGACAGGCATACAGCCGCAGATGCTCTTGTGGCTCATGTTACCGCAATGTCCTAACTGGATGCCGGCTGCGGCTCCCTCGCGGTGAATGCCGTCGGTCAGATTGCGGAGGCCTGGCACTATTTCCTGACGCATAATCAACTGGCGGTCAAAGCTCAGTCCGCTTTCTGTAACAGCAGCGTATGCTACGGTGGTCATTCCTACACCGCCCTTGGCTACACTGGTATGATAGTCGTACAGCATCTGACTGGGTTTGTGCCCAGGACACATACTCTCAAAAGCTGCGCTTCTGATGGTTCTGTTTCTTAAGGTTAGAGGACCAATATGAGCCTCTTCAAAGATTTTGTTCATAATATCTTATCTTTTGGACCCTCCCGACCTCCCCCTTTGGGTGAGGGGATTATCGTTAGAGCACTCCCCCAAGGGGGAGCGGGGAGGGGGCTGTTATTAATATATAAACGGTATAATTCTCTTTCTGTTTCCTACGGCAGTGTTGCCAAACTCATTGCGGTATTTCTTATGGATAGCATGGGCACGAGGTACCAGATTAGCAGCTGTCCACCAAACGAATACCCAAGCAGCAGGTGAGCCTGCTATGATGGCAAAGCCTGTCCACTCTAACAATTCGCCCAAGTAGTTTCCGCTGGTGACAAGGTGGTACATACCGCCCTTGGGCAGATAGTGTTTGGTATCACCGGGCTTGCGCAAGTTGCGGATTACGTGGTCGGAATGCAGGTTGATGCCCATTCCTATAAAGAAGACAATGAATCCTATTATGGCTGTTCCATGTGTAAAGTAGCTCCAGCCCTCCTGGTATGCCTCTTGTGGGAACCAGTAGAGTCCGCCTCCCTGCATGATGCCGTTGATAACATTGAATGTTACACCAGAAAGCATGATGGTAACAGGCATTTTGCTTTCACCTGACATCAGGAAGGGGAAGATAAAACTGCGCTGGAAGTAATGCAATAGGAACAGTCCTAACAGCACTATCTGGGGAGCAACTGTAGAGCCTCCGCTTGTGAGCCAGATAATAACCATAGTCAGGAAGGCAGGAGTTTCCATCAGCACCCACCCTACCTTATTATTGATACTCAAACCCCATTCCTTGGTGCGGAATTGTCCATAGCCGGCAGTAATAAAATACAGGCTAATGAAGACAATCAATCCTAAAACGGTCATACCTGCCAGCAGGTAGTTAAAAACTTCTTCTGTTATCATGCTTCTTTATCAGGTATTTTAGTCCATCTTGTTCATAGCCTGCTCTAAGTCGGCTATGATATCCTCTACGTTCTCTATGCCCACTGACAGGCGAACCAAGTCGGGGGCTACACCAGCCTCGAGCAACTGCTCGTCGCTGAGCTGACGGTGTGTATGACTGGCAGGATGCAGCACACAGGTGCGTGCATCAGCTACATGGGTAACAATGCTGATGAAATCCAGGTTGTCCATGAACTTGATGGCATCCTCGCGTGTACCCTTCAGACCGAAGGCAATTACGCCACATGAGCCGTTGGGCAGATATTTCTGTCCCAACTCGTAGTATTTGTTGCCAGGCAGACCGCAGTAGTTTACCCAACCCACCTTGGGATTCTTTTCCAACCATTCAGCTACCTTCTGCGCATTAGCACAATGCTGACGCATACGCAGATGAAGGGTTTCCAGACCCAAGTTCAGCAGGAATGCGTTCTGGGGGCTGGGAATGCTACCTAAGTCGCGCATCAACTGGGCAACGAGCTTGGTCATGTAAGCCATTTTACCAAACGCCTTAGTGTAGGTCAGGCCGTGATAGCTCTCGTCAGGCGTAGTCAAACCAGGGAACTTGTCAGCGTGAGCATCCCAGTCGAAGTTGCCGCTATCAACTATACAACCTCCTACCTGAGTAGCGTGGCCGTCCATATACTTGGTGGTGCTGTGGGTAACGATGTCGCAACCCCACTCAAATGGACGACAGTTGATGGGCGTAGCAAAGGTGTTATCTACAATCAGGGGCACACCATGCTTGTGAGCCATCTTGGCAAAACGCTCGATGTCGAATACATTACCGCCAGGGTTGCTGATGGTCTCGCCGAAGAAGCACTTGGTGTTGGGACGGAACTCCTTCTCGATGCGCTCATCCTCCCAATCGGGGTCGATGAATGTGCACTCGATGCCCAGTTTCTTCATCGTCACGCCAAAGAGATTATATGTTCCGCCATAGATGCTGTTGGAAGTGATAAAGTGGTCGCCAGCCTCGCAGATATTGAAGATAGCATAGAAGTTGGCTGCCTGTCCGCTTGAGGTAAGCATGGCGCCCACACCGCCTTCAAGGGCTGCAATCTTTTTGGCAACAGCATCGTTGGTGGGATTGGCCAGACGGGTATAGAAGTAGCCGCTGTCCTTTAGGTCGAACAGACGGGCCATCTGCTCGCTGGTATCATATTTGAATGTTGTACTCTGATAGATGGGCAACTGCTGAGGTTCGCCCTTTGTTGGCTTCCATCCGCCATGAATGCAGATAGTCTCTAAGTTTCTTTTCATCCTTTATTTTTATTTTTGTTTTTGTCTTATTATCAACCGTAAACCGTAAACTGTAAACCGTAAACCGTAAACGGTAAACTAATTCAGTTATTCTTCGTCTTCAATGTCAAAATCGTCCTCCTCCTCATCTTCTTCATCCACTTCCATTTCTTCCTCATCATTGTCCTCGTCGTCATCTACATCAAAGCTTAATGTCTTCTGTTTATGGAATTTGGTAACTCCTTGCTTTACGGTTAGAACTCCGTCATCGTTTATCTCCAGCGGACTGATCAGCACCACGCGTTCTGCTGGGTTGTCTGTCATACGTCCGTGATAGACACAGTAACGTTCTTCATCGGGCAGAGTAATAACCATACAGTGGCCTGTGCCCAGCACATCTCCATGTTTCTGCAGCACGGGATTGTTGGCTGCTTTCTTGAAGGGGCCCAAGGGGCTCTTGCTGGTAGCATAACCTACGGCATAGTATTCGCCACCATAGTGGTTGGCGCTATACATTATATAATAGGTATCTCCTTCGCGGAAGATGTAGCTTCCTTCTGTCCATCGGCGGTTCACCTCTTTGTGTGTAGCGCTACGGCTTTCCCATTCTGCCTGGGCATCGTTCAGTTTCTTGGGAGGACACAGCAACAATTGAGGTTCACCTATCACGCCGCTAAAGTCGGGTTCCATCTCCACACCATACACCCAGCTCTCTTCTATGTTGTCATAGACGCCAGCTTTCTTCAGACTATCGGCAATCTCACTCTCCACACTGTGCTTGTAGCAGCAACGACTGAAGTACAGGTAGCATTTGCCCGTCTCATCATCGAAGTAAACATTGGCATCGATAATGGGATATTCAGGATTAAAGATGGGACGGTCGTAGAGATCCTCGAAAGGACCTGTTGGCGAATCGCTCACAGCCACGCCAATCTTGAAGTTCTCTCCCTCGTTGGTGGGATTCTCCTTGTAGTTGGCGCTGAAGAACATATAGTATCTGCCGTCGCGCTCGTATACCTCAGGTGCCCAGAAGCAGTTTACGTTCCACTGGTCGGTCTGACCTCCCTGATAAACCTTGCCGCAGGGTACCCAGTCGCTTAGGCTGTCGCTTACGTAAGCCTCAAAGCCATCCTCCAAGGATGTGCCGTACATATAATATTTGCCGTCGCTGGCGTGCAGCAGGAAGGGGTCGCCAAACTTCAGGGGCAACGGGTTGCTCCACGAAAAGTTGTAATCCTCACTTTCAAGAAAGCTCTCAATCTTTTTCTCATAACTGCAACCAATGCAGCCAGTCAGTACACAACTTGCCATAAGGCAAAGCATCAGGCTAATACTCTTGTAATTCATAATTCATAATTAATTTACCGTTTACCGTTTAGCGTTTAGCGAATAATTTTCAACTTGAAAAATTCTTCACTTTTCACTTCTCTCCTCTCCCCGGAGAGGGGTTGGGGGTGAGGCTGTATTCTTCACTCGTGGTTACTATTTGGGTGTTAGCTGGGTCGGAATCCGCTTTGCGGAACCAGTCGCTATACTCTATGTAATGAGCCGCGTAGGTCTTGTTCAAGGCTTGCGCCTGAGCGGGATCTACCTTCTTGATGAACTTGGCAGGCACGCCGCCCCAGAGTTCACCATCGCCAATCTGCGTGTTGCTTAGCACCAAGGCACCAGCAGCTACAATGGCTCCTTTGCCCACAACGGCGTGGTCCAAAACTGTAGCACCCATTCCCACCAAGGCACCGTCCTTAATCTCGCATCCGTGCAGGGTTACGCTATGGCCGATGGTCACATCGTCGCCCAAGATGCAGGGAGCCTTACCGTTTAGGGTATGAATGCAGGAATTGTCCTGTATGTTGGTTCGGTTTCCAATCTTCACAAAGTGGACATCGCCTCTGACCACCGCATTGAACCACACGGTGCAGTCGTCGCCCATTTCCACATCGCCTACTATCACGGCACCTTCGCTAAAATAGCAGTGCTTGCCAAAACGGGGAGCAGGCATCCCCTCAAGTCGTTTTATTATTGCCATATTAAGGCCCCCTTCCTACCTCCCCCTTTGGGTGAGGAGATTATCGTTTGGGGATATTATGATTAAACATTCTACATTTTCTCTCCCTCGCCTTTGGAGAGGGTTGGGGTGAGGCTGTTTCTCTCTTCCTCATTCAGATAGGGGGAGAGCTCATCATATACCCGCTTGTGATACGCATTCAGATATGCAATCTCATCGGGCAGCATCATTTCCCAGATGATGGGAGTGGTGTCTATGGGACAGAGGGTCAGCGGCTCCAACTGCAGGAATTCGCCGAACTCCGTCTTCTTGTATTCCGTTATAAGCATGGTGTTCTCTGTGCGTGCACCATGTTCGCCGGCACGATAGATGCCTGGCTCTACGGTTACCGTCATTCCTGGGAGTAGGGGAGCCGGCATGTAGTTCATACGGAACTGGTGAGGTCCCTCGTGTACATTCAGGTAAGAACCCACACCATGACCTGTTCCGTGCAGATAGTTGATGCCGTCCTGCCACATAGCGTAACGGGCCAGCACATCTAACTGCGTGCCGCAAGTTCCTTTGGGGAATTTGGCCATCGCCAGACGGATGTGTCCCTTCAGTACAAGGGTATAGTCCCTCTTTTCCGATTCGGTAAGCGGACCAAGGGCGATGGTTCGTGTGATATCCGTTGTTCCATCCTGATACTGAGCTCCACTGTCCAAGAGAAGCAAGCCTTTCGGTTCCAACTTGACATCCGTTTCAGGCGTAGCCTCGTAATGTACAATGGCACCATGAGGTCCGTATCCGGCAATCGTGTCGAACGAGATATCGCGGAACAGCGGTTGTTCTGCCCTAAGTGCAGTCAGCTTTTGGTCAACATCTATTTCCGTGGGGTAGTTGCCGCTCTTCATTGCCTGCTTCAGCCAGATGAGGAACTTCACCATAGCTACGCCATCGCGAATCATGGCGTTGCGGAAGCCCTTGATCTCTGCCTCGTTCTTGATAGCCTTCATAGGGGCAATCAGCGAGTTGTGGTCTATAACCTTGCAGGTTTCAGGCAGATGGGCTTGCAAATTCCAGTTGCTGCTGTTAGGAGCCAGCAGGAGTGTTTCACCCTTGTAAGCCTCCAACGCTTCTGTAAGGGCAGAGTAGGGTAGGGCCTTGATATTGTTCTCCTTCAGGTAGGCAACTACCTCAGGAGTAATCTTCTCGGGGTTGGTAAAGAGGGTAACCTCGCTTTGGGTCAACAGCACGTAAGCCACAAACACAGGGTTGCAATGAACATCTGTACCACGCAGGTTCAGCAGCCAGGCTATTTCGTCCAACTGACTGACAACCGTTCCTTCGGCTCCTGCCTCTTGCAGCGCCTCACGGAGTCGTGCAATCTTGCTTTCGCAAGTCTCGCCAGCAAATTCAAGGGGGTGAATCTCAATGGGATTGGTAGGAATGTCGGGACGGTTCTCCCAAAGTTCGTCAGCTGGATCGCCGCTTATGCACAGATGCAGATTAGCTTTTTGCAGTTCATCCATCAGACCTCTTACATCAGCCATCGTATTCACCCAACCGTCCATACCTACGTTGCTTCCTGCAGGCAGCACCTCTTGCAGCCATCGGCTGATGGTAGGTGTTTCCTCCAGTTTATCCTTCATCAGGCGGAAAGGCGTGCCGCTCAGTTGGTCGGCAGCAGCTAAGAAGTATCTGCTATCCGTCCACAGGGCTGCATCATTCATCGTGACGACTGCCGTTCCTGCGCTGCCATCAAATCCGCTTATCCACTTGCGCGTCATCCAATGGTCAGGCACATACTCGCCGCAATGAGGGTCGGTGCTGGGGAAGATAAAGGCTTGCAATCCTTTCTCTTGCATGTATGCACGTAGCGCCTGCACGCGCGTTCCTATTTCTATGTTTTCTGCCATATTAACCCAATTTGGGGGCGAAGTTACGATTAAGTGAGCGGAATACAAAATAAAAGCCCAAAAAAAACTGCTACCCGATTCAAAAGGTAGCAGTTTTGCTGAAAGTCTTATGCTTTATTTATCCAATTGTTTCACAGGAAAGTTGAAGTAGGTGTCTGGGAAAGGTTCATCCTTTAATGTAAAGTGCCACCACTCGCTCTCTAAGCCTTTGAAACCGTGACGTAACATGGCTGCACGCAGAATCATACGATTGTGGAACTGCTCGGGAGTAATAGCACGACCAACGGGACTCTTGCTGTTATCGCCCGTAAATTCTGCCGATTCGGGATTGCCGCAGAAGTCGGGGTGACTTTCTGGTCCGAACCAGTCGAACGTGCCGCCCATATCCAACTCCTTTTCTGTTTCCATATCAAAGAGTGTCAGGTCAACGGTCGAACCTCTCGAATGACCGCTCTTGGCCATAATGTATTCCTGGTCAAAGAGAACACTCTTGTCGAGGTCGGGATAGAAATAATGCTTCATCAGCGTATCGGGTATGTCAGCCGCCCAACGCACGAAGTGGTCAACGGCCTGCTGGGGACGGTAAGCATCGTAAATCTTCAGTCGGTAGCCCAATGCCTCCACATCGTCGCTAACAGCCTTCAGGCTATCGGCAGCTATTTTGGTAAGCAGTGCCGTAGGTTCCAGATAGCCATCTACTCTTGTACCTACAAAGTTATAGGTACCAAAGTATCTAATCTCCAGGATGGCATCGGGGACAGCATCTGTGAGGGTTACAAACTGGCTGGCATCTTCCGAGATTTCGGTCTCAGCTGTTTTCTTGTGGTTTTTACTATCTATGCCAATGGTCACTATTACTATACCAACGGTTAACAGAGTGAGGGCAATAAGCATTCCAATTTTTGACCTATTCATGTTAGTTTCTGGTTAAAAGTATTCGTTTGATAGGGCAAAGGTAGATAAAAAAGGAAAAAGGAAAAAATGAAAGAATGAAAAAATGGGAATAAACCAAAATTATTGTACCTTTGCCAAGGAAGTGTACATTTTTAACCACTATTTTACCAATGAAACGAGTATTTGTAATGTTTGCGGCCTCTCTCTGCGCCGCTGTGACATGGGCAGATGTAACGTTGCCCGGATGGATGACCTCCAACATGGTCTTGCAGCAGAAAACCAAGGTTCACCTTCAGGCTACGGCCAAGAAGGGCGCCATAGTGAAGATTACCCCATCTTGGGACAAGAATACCACTAAGGTGGTAGCCGACAAGGAAACCGGAGCCTTTGAGTTCGACCTTCGGGTGCCCTCTGCCGGAGGCCCTTACACGCTGACTTTCGATGATGGAAAGAAACTCGTCCTTGAGAATGTGATGGCTGGCGAGGTATGGTTCTGTAGCGGTCAGTCCAATATGGAAATGCCCGTCAAGGGGTGGGGGATGGTCAATAACTACGAGCAGGAAGTGGCCGATGCCAAACACCCTATGGTGCGCCTGTTCCAGGTGGAGCACGTGGTGGCTCACACTCCTCAGACCAACGTGCCCCTGGGCTATACGAAGGGTTGGGTAGAATGTTCGCCCGAGACGGTAGGGGAGTTTTCCGCAGCCGCTTATTTCTTTGCTCGCGAGGTATCACAGAAACTGGGCATCGCCATTGGCGTAGTCAACAGCTCTTGGGGCGGCACACCTGCCGAGAGTTGGGTAAGTCTGGATAAGTTGCAGGGCGTGATAGGATTTCAGGAGCACGCCAAGAAAGTCTTTGCTACGGGCTTCGATGAAGAGAAGATAAACCAACTCTATCAGGACGAACGGGCAGAATGGATGCAGGCAGTCTATAATGACGACCAAGGGCTTGAGAAGGGCAATATCGACAAAGCACTATGGGCTGCCGCCGACTATAACGATAGCAATTGGGAACAAATCACGGAGCCAGCGCTTTGGAGTAAGAACAATGGCCTGAAGGACTTTGACGGCATTGTATGGATGCGTCATACAGTGGACGTTCCTGCATCGTTAGCCGGTAAGGAACTGAAGTTGGATCTTGGTGCCATCGATGATGAAGACATTACCTATTGGAACGGACAGCGCGTAGGCACGACATCCGGTTGGAATGCCGGTCGTAGCTATACTGTGCCAGGCAAACTGGTAAAGGCTGGTAAGAATGTGCTTGCCATTCGTATTAACGATACAGGCGGCGACGGTGGCTTTTACATCGAGGGAAAGGATTTCAATGTAAAGGCAGGTGCCACAAGCATTTCTCTTGTCGGTAATTGGAGTTGGAAGGCAAGTATGGATGCTGCCAGCATAAAGACACCCGCTAATATGACGGAACCCGTAGCACCCAATAGTTCATGGTATCCTGCCGGGCTCTACAATAGCATGGTGGCTCCTTTCCTGACAATGCCCGTTCGCGGATTCCTATGGTATCAGGGTTGCTCTAACGTAGGCAGGGCTGTGCAGTACGAGAGTCTTTTCCAAGCACTGATTCTGGATTGGCAGGCTCGCTTCAATAAGAACTCCGAGGTGGCACCCTTCCCCAAGCCAGAGCCTCAGGACAACCGTCGCCGTTGGATGCAGCCCACAGAATCCAAGGCGCTACCCTTCTATTTTGTTCAGTTAGCCAACTATCTGCAGCGCAAAGACCTCCAGCCTCAGTCTGGCTGGGCAGCATTACGCGATGTACAGCGCAAGGCACAGAAGCTGGATGGTGTAGGCATGATGGTGAATATCGACATAGGTATGGCCAATGATATTCATCCCAAGAATAAGCAAGAAGTGGGTCGCCGTTTGGCTTTGCTGGCCCTTAACCGTACTTACGGCCGCGAGGAAGCCTGCTCTGCTCCCGAATATCTTCAGATGAATGTTTCCGACGGGAAGGCCGTTCTTTCCTTCCTGCCTGGTTTCGGCAACGACATGTTGGCCGGGAATTCAGATATCAAGGGCTTCACCGTAGCAGGTCCCGACCATCAGTGGCACGTGGCCAAAGCCCATACAGAAGGTAACGGCCAGTTCATTTGGCGTGTAGTAGTGGAATGCCCAGAAGTGCCGCATCCTGTAGCTGTTCGCTATGCGTGGGCCGACAATCCCGAGTGCAACTTCAAGACCGTTTCCGGTCTTCCCGTAGGTCCCTTCCGCACCGACGACTGGGATGATATAAAGTAATTAAGAATTAGTCCGTCCTTTACGAACTTCGTGTCCGTAGGGGACGGACGATACTTACCATAGGGATTATTCAGAAACTATTGTTACGGTATTACCTTCCCCCTTGTTCGTGATTTCTTTGGCATTTGGCAGGCGTTTCAGAATGTCGGCCTTCACGCTTTCTGACATTTTTCCATTGATGAATAGATTGTCTATGGGAATGCGATAGAACCATTCAGGGATGACGACATCATCGGTGAAATACAGATGCAGTGATTTGATGTGCTCCATACGACCAAGAATCTCTGGCACTTCTTTTACACGAAGCCACAGACCAAGGAAGCCATCATCATTCTTTTTCAAGCCATTTAGCACTTTATCATCCTCTTGCGCTACATTTACCAACCAACCAATCTTGGGCGTTAGCGTATTGGTAAGCGTATCTTCCTCTGCTCCGATGAATCCTGCACGGAGCTCCATAGGTATCTCGCTGACAACAGAACCTTGGGTAGGGTCAACGATATGATATTTGAAGCTGACACCCACCATTTCTGAGGGCATGTTTTGGGTGTGTGCTATGCTATCAAGTGTCTGCCCATTTTCATCAGGGAAGAGTTTCAGGAACCATCCGTCCAGTTGGGTTGGCTTGTCCATACTGCATGCACCGCCCTTTAACTTGTCCAATGGCTGTTGCTTTACCATACACTTCCAAAATTGCTGATTGGGCTTCCCTTCTGAGGCGCGAATGAATTCCTGGAGTATCGGTTCCAAATTCTTTGTCCATTTACCCAGACCGTATTTCTCCAGTTTTTTGACCTTTGAGAGTACGGCTTTCCAGTCTTTAGGGGCTCCCTTTATTGTAATGCTTGGGATACCGCATGAAATGCTCATGGCGATGTATTCGAAGTAAGACTTTACGCTCTCCATCAACGTAATCTGAGAGGCAACACGCTCCACAGGTCCTGTTGTTGTAAAATCAGCTGTAA
This sequence comes from Bacteroidaceae bacterium, assembly GCA_017445925.1. Lineage (GTDB taxonomy): Bacteria > Bacteroidota > Bacteroidia > Bacteroidales > Bacteroidaceae > Physcousia. Next base: position 18,290 of record JAFSRW010000057.1, read on the forward strand.
CGGTCTTGGCTATATCGCCTTTGGTGTATTGGTCTATTTGCGAGGCGAAGCCGTTTATCAGCTTTGGCCAGTCTGCGTTTTCAGAGAAAAGGGATTCTTCAGACTCAACAACCAAATCCATCTTACCTGTATGATCCACAAGTTTAGGCCGCAATTCCTCAGCATGGGCGTTCACATAGCGGGCAAAGCCTTGACTGATTAGCAGCCAGATCATATCTGGCGAGAGAGTGAGGGACTTATGGTTGCCGTAAGCTCTAACGACACACTGGTAGAAGTTGTCCTTGCCCCAGGTTTTCAGATTCTTAAGGTCGGAAAAGCTATTTGTCACAAGGTTATCTATGGGCACATTTTCCTCACGCAGAATATTTTGCGCCACTTCCTGACCATCAAACAGGTATTTATAACGCTCCTCAACGGGTTGTAATCCTTCGTCCACAGTAAACGTGATGCTACTCTCTGTTTGGGCGTTCATCACCATTGGCAGGGTTAGGATTGCTGCTGCCATCAGCGTTTTCAATGTAATTTTCATAATTGCATTATTTTTTGCTCTTCTTAAATGATTCTCTTAGTCCTTTCCAATCAATCTCTTTTAGACGGATGGTGAGGACGGAGTCGGTGGGAAGGACGTGAATCTTTTGTGTTTGATAACCGATCCAATTTGCGCGTATTGTGTCGATGTGATTGGGGAGCATCAGTTCGAAGCGTCCCAGGCTATCGACAGAAACACTATGGGAGAAGTAAGGACGGTCGCGATAGCCGACGATACCACCGTTTATCGGTTTTCCCTCCTCATTCTGCACGACACCAGTCAGGCGTTTGTAGTGAATGTTAAGAATATCCGGGCAGTCGGAAGCATACAGTTTGTCAACGGAGCACAGCTCCACATCCATGTGTCTTGGGAATTGAGTGGAGTAATAAATCTCTGCAGTCCAGTAGGACGGTGCATCCTCGTCGGGCAGAAATTCGAAAGTACTTTTTCCCTTCACCATCTTGTACAGGATCTTATTTCTAATATTCGATTCATGCGGAGCTCCCTTTTTGACCTTTCCGCCAAAGATAAATGCAATCTTGACGATGCTGTCGGTACGTTCTATCAGGGATGAAGGAGCCTTGGCCGCAGCCTTCTTGAGTTCGTCACGGATAGCATTGAACAGCTCATCGTTCTCCATCCCCAGCCATTCTCCATCTCTTTCCCAAATCTCATCCTGGGCTTGAAAATACACAAGGCGATGTAATGGGATATAAGTACCTCGGCTGTCGTGGCTAACGTGGCCGAACCATTCTGTCGGCCCTACACCATGACACTTGTTTGGCAGCAAGCCGAAGATGCGTTCCTCGGTAGGTGTATCGAAGAGTTCAGGAGTGTTTATACCACGTAATTCTGGGCTTTTATTGCCTTCCTGATAGCAACGGAGGAGGTATGCCAGACGGCGTGCCTTGAGCTCCTCGGGAGTTAACTGCCTGACGGGTGTGAACGGAAAGGTTTGATAATCTATCACCCTTCGGATGTCCCGGCCATTAAACAGGTGAGCGTATTTTTTCGCATCATCGCCCTCAAGCCAATTGGTTCTAAGGTATAGTTGATTATTGTCATAGAAATACTCATGGATGAAGTCGTACGACCAGAAGGGCATTTTCCTGTAAAACTTCAGGAATTTTTTATCCTCCTTGCCATTCACAACAATAAGAATGGTATCCATCCCCTGCTTGTTGGGGGGGCGACGGAAGTTTTTCTTCACCTTACGGATATCGGTGATAGGAGGCAATCCTGCAATCTGTCCTTGTAATTCATCCTCAGAGAGATTAAGTAAATTCTGAGGGACTGATGGACCATGACCCGTATCTTCAGAGTCGGAATGGGCTAATAGCGGTTGTTCATCTTCTGAGATGGGTTTAGTTTCGGGAACCTTCTTGGTTTTGCCGTTCGTGTTTGTGCTTATTTCTATTACACCGTTTGCACCTTTTTCACCCCATTTTGCAGTTGCTTTGCTGTCTTTTATCACAACGATGCTCTTAATGTCCTCTGGCTTAACACCCAGAAGGGAAGAAAACTGCTCTTCAGTATCGTAGTTTCCAATTTTTACACTATCGGGAATCTCCAGAATCTTGCCGTCCATGACAACCAGAGGCTGTTTACTATCGTCAATAGTTGTCATACCACGCAGTCGCATAGTTACGCCTTTACCCAAATTTGAGGGATTGGGTACAACATCCAATCCTGCGATTTGACCCTGCAAGGCTTGGTCAACAGACTCAAAAGCGAGATTTGTTGAAGCCAACTCTTTGCGTGGAGCCTTCTTGGGTTGGGATATATTAACGATGTGAACGATAGGTTCCTTCTGAATCTCTTTCACCTCTGCTGCTGCTGATTGCTGAACAGGTTGTGGTTCTGCTTGCTCAGCTACAACGGGTGTTTCTGGCTGTGGTTCATCCCCTATATTAATAAGGAAGAATAGCAGGAGGCAGGCAGCAATGCCCAAACCACCTATCCATGAATATATGGAGCGCTTGTTAGTCTTTGGCTCCTTGCCAATGACTTCCCGCTCGAAGCGTGCCCACTCCTTATCTACGTCGGGCATGCCTATTCTTTTATCAATATCTTCTGTTTTCATCTTACTTAGCGATTTTAAGGGTGGTTCTGATTTTTGCCAATGAATGTGTGATGTGCTTGTTGACTGCCGAGGCGCTGATACCCAACACGGAAGCTGTTTCCTGATAGGTCATCTCATCCTCGTAATGCAGTTGCAAGACCCGTCGGTCTTGTTCCGTCAGGTTGTCGTTGATTACCTGCTTGAGTTGTTGCAGCAACTCTTCGCGTTCCTCACTTAGGGTTTCTTCTGTCTCACGCTGCAGTTCCTCCTCCATCTTACGTTGTAGCTGTCTGGAGCGCAGCATGTGCAGGCATTGGTTGCGAGTGGCAGCCAGCAGATAGCCTCTGAAGCTGTCCTCGCTAATCTGGGGTTTGCCTCGCCAGATTTGTGCAAACACCTGATGCACGGCATCCTTGGCATCGTCGGCATTCTCTACCAGCGAGAAGGCCATCCGATACATGTGCGGATAGTTGTCCTTGAACAGGCGTTCAAACTTTTGTTTACTGTAATCCATAATGTTTGTTTGGTCTCTTTTGTCTATTAGACCATCGAGCGGCAAAACCAAATACCCTTTTTTTGAAAAAATGAAAACATCAACCCGAAACAGTTCAAGAGTTCAAGAAGTTCAAGAGTTCAAGACGTTCAAGAAACATTAAATCATATACTGTAATCGGATTCTGACGCAAAGATAAGCTAAATCATGAATATAAGGTGAGAACAGAGGGGCATTTTTCCTTCCAAATGGTATTTTTTGGGGAAGAGGGTGGGGAAGTTTCACTTTTTTTGCCTACATTTGTGCACAAAATAATGAATATTTGCTCAAATAACTATGCTAATGAAAAGGTTTTTAACCCCAATGATATGTGCATTGATTGCAATTTCTGCCTCTGCACAGAAAACGTATAAAAATCCTGTATACGGCTCTGACTTCCCTGACCCTACCGTTCAGCGTGCTCCAGACGGAACGTTCTATGCTTACGCCACTGGGTGTAAGGCCAAGAAGAGTACCGACTTGGTGAAATGGTCGGATGTGCCTGGTGTGATATCGCGCCCAACGTGGAACGATAGCGTTAAGGCAGACGGATCAAAAGATTATTATAGCCTCTGGGCTGCCGATGTAAGCTACGTGGACGGCAAATACGTCTGCTTCTATGCTTCGGCTCTCTGGGGCAATGGCACCAGAACGGGTATAGGTGTGGCTGTAGGCGATACGCCCACCAAGTTTACAGATAAGGGTAAGGTGTTCCGTAGTACGGAGATTGGTGTGAAGAACAGCATCGACCCCTGCTATGTGGAGGAGTTCGACAAGAAATACCTCGTATGGGGCAGCTTTAATGATATATGTATTGTAGAATTGACAGACGATGCATTGGCCGTAAAGAACTTCACGCCCATTAATAATCCTCAGCCAAACGGCAGTTGGAAACGCCACAAGGGTGTAACCAAGTTGGCTGGCGGAGCTTTTGAGGGCGCCATGATTTACAAGCGCGGTCAATACTATTATCTGTTCTGTTCGGTGGGCAGTTGTTGCGAGGGCGAGAAGAGTACCTACAAGACGGTGGTAGGACGCTCTACCAAACTGATGGGGCCCTATACCAGCAAAGCGGGTGGTGATATGAAAAGCGACAACTACACGACCATCATCAGCGGCAACGACCGTTGGAAAGGCCCTGGCCACAACTCCGAGATTATAACGGATGATAATGGTGACGACTGGTTGTTGTACCACTCATACGACAGGAACAATAATTTCAACGGGCGTCTGATGCTGCTGGATAAGATTACGTGGAGCAAGGACGGATGGCCCACCATTAACGACGGTCACCCCAGTAGTGATGCTATGCCTGCCCCTGTCTTCTACTCGGGCGATGGTGCCAACATCACTTATAAGTTCCAGAACATGGACTTAATGAAGAGCGGTTGGAAGTACTGGACCCTGACGGCCAGCGACAACTGCGATACGGGTTCTGGCAAGGGAACCGCTTTTATGCCCCTCGGATATGCCAAGACAGCAGGTAGCTTTGATGTGCAGCAGACCGTATCAGGAGTGAAGAATGGTGTATATGAACTTACACTGGAAGAATTCTCCACAGAGGGCAGCGTGGATATGTATATAAACAATGCTGCGACGCCAACGTTTAACACCACGGCAAATGGCATCACGGCTCCTTCTACCGAATCAGTTGTCAGCAGCAACTTTCTCCGGAACAAATTTACTCAGAAGGTTTACGGACTGGTAACCAACGGCAAGTTGACCATAGGTGCCCGTACTCGTGACAGCCTGGTAGCAGGCGAGCGTTTCTATATGGGTAACCTGAAGGTGGTGTACCGTGAGAGGAACGAAGAGGCTATGCAGAGCCTGATGAATACCTATACTGCTATGATGGACTCCATAAAGGTGAGAGGCCAGAAGCATTATGCAGGCTATGATGCCAGCATGGAGGCATATAAAGAACAGTTCGCCGCATCGGAGAGTGCCACCGAACGTTACAACATCCTGGTAAAATCCAGCAAGACCATCGATAGCGTTCAGACCAGCATAGAAGACTATAAGAAACTGGATGAACAGACTATCATTCTGCAAGCCGAAATAGAAAAGGCCATTGAGGGCAACTATCTGAGCCAAGAGGCACAAGCTACGCTGGCAGAAGCGGAGGAAGTGGCTGCACAGGCGTCTTATAACACGGTTCAGATGAAGGACTTGCTGACTCGTATGCAGACCGTAGCGCATGATATGGTGTATGACTATCAGCAGGGCGACGGAACGAAGGAGAATCCTTACATCATCTCGCGTCCTGAGCAATTGGACAACATGCACAATGTGCTGGTAAAGAGCCAGATGGTGTACTTCGAGATGGATAACGACGTAGACATGGCGGGCTTTACTTGGGAACAGTTGAATACATCCAGCAACAGCTATCTGTATTGGATATCATTCGATGGCAAAGGCCACATCATTTATAATCTTACTCCCGAAGGCAGCAAGAACTATCCCAGTTTCTTCGGTGCTATGTGTGGAGAGATTCGTAATGTGGGTTTTGTGAATGCCAAGGTGGAGGCTTCTGCTTCCGGCGCAGGTATTATATGCGGTTATATGGGGCACAGCTCATTCAAGGATGCAGAGGAGAATATGTATCCCGTTATTGTGGAGAACTGCTATGTAACGGGCGAGATTATCAGCAAGGGATACGTGGGTGCCATAGGTGGTGCCCTCAACTCATCGCCCATCACCATACGCAACTGCTACAGTGCCGTAAATATAGTGGGTAATGGCGGCTCTGCCAATTATTCAGGCGGTCTGGTGGGCAGAATCCGCTCCGACCTTACCATCGAGAACTGCTATGCAGCTGGCACCATAAACTCTCCTGTGGCTGGCGGTGTGGTAGCAGGAGCACGAACCAGTACAAATTTCCCCTCGATATATAATAATGTTATAGCATGGAACCCCAGCGTAACAGGCAACACGGCATCGGCTTTTGGCGCAACGCTGGAGGGCGATGTGTTGCAGAATGTATATGTTCTGGCTGATATGAAGGTAAACGATGCACCTGTGGAGGACGGCAAGACGCATGCTGAGTTGCAGCAGATAGCTGGCACATGGGGTGCTCCCTGGTATGCCGACCCTACGGCTGGCAATGGATATCCCATCCTGCAGTGGCAATACGACAGGGGTGACTATCGCCAAATCTGCGGATTCCCAGATGACGAAACCACTTCGTTAAATGAAGAGTTAAGAGTGAAGAGTGAAGAATTTGCTCCCGCGGTGTATGATTTGAGTGGAAGAAGAATTAACTTTCAACTTTCAACTTTCAACTATCAACTAAAAAAGGGTATTTACATCGTAAACGGGAAAAAGGTGCTGTATTAAAGTCTAACATCTAAAACTACAAAGACTCATGAAAACTGTATTAACTTGTTTGCTACTGCTCGTGTCTACATCATTGTTGGCACAAAGGCAGAATGTAAGTGGGCAGATAAACGGGCCCGACGGACGTGTACCAAACGTCTCCATTAGAGAGGTGGATGCCAACCACCGTGTGTACAATCATACTAAGGCAGACCAGAACGGCCTTTTCTCTTTTACCGTGAGGGATGCCCAGCATTCGTTGCAGTTCTATGCTCCAGGCTACAGAACATTCACCCATAAAATGCTGGGGCAGAAATCGTTCCGCGTAACGCTGGAGCGAAGAAGGATGTCGCCTTATGTCGGGAACGAACGTCTGGTGCTGAAGTCAGACCGTCTTTTCTCTGGTCATTATATGATGACAGAGGTTAGGCAGATGGCGTGGATAGAGCAGATGAACGATACCCTCTTCACGTTGATTCTGCCAATAAAAGTGGATTTGGCAATCAATGAGTATCCAGCAGGTAGGACGCTATTGGTGTTAGGCGAAAGGGATACACAACTGATGCAGTGGGAAAATGTGGTAGATGCCAGTCCCACAGATATTGCTCCACATGAGGCGAGCGATGTACATCTGGCTCAGTCATATACCGGTTCTATCTATCTGCCAGGAGGAACTAAGGAAGAGAAAACTTTGTATGCTTATCCTCACTTCCAGTTCACTAAGGCCAATCTGGAGTATCTGGTAGCTCATCCGGACGAACTGCGACGATTGGCCGTAGATACTTATAAGGCAGATAATTATTGGAACCTCTATCCAACAGACCAAACGGCTGACTTGCTGAAACAGGTTTTGGGTGTGGCCCGCTAAAAATTGTATATGAAGAAAATCCTGATACTTCTCTTTGCTATCTGCACCCTGGCTTATGGGCAGGCTGACAAGGAAACATTGTTCCTGATTTCCAATACTCATCTGGACACCCAGTGGAACTGGGACGTGAAGACTACCATCAATGAGTATATCAAGAATACCCTTACACAGAACATGGCCTTGATGGATAAGTACCCTAACTTCAATCTCAATTACGAAGGGGCTATCAAGTACATGTGGATGAAGGAATACTATCCTGCTGAGTTCGAGAAGATGAAGCAGTATGTTTCCCGAGGCCAGTGGCATGTGAGCGGCATGTCGGTTGATGCCACTGACGTAATGATGTCATCGGCAGAGAGCATTCTGCACAGTATGCTCTATGCAAACAAGTTCTATCAGCATGAGTTGGGCGTTCGAGGCGGATACGACATCATGTTGCCCGACTGTTTCGGCTTCTCTTACGCATTGCCTTCGCTGGCCAGACACGCAGGAATAAAGGGATTCCACACGGCCAAGTTGGGGTGGGGGGCTGCGGCCTATGACGGTTTGCCTCCTTTCGGTATCTGGCAAGGTGTGGACGGCAGTCAGATTTATGCGGTGTATAAGCCTGGTGCATACGATTCGCACGAAGAGTTCAATAAGGATCTGACCTCGGATGCTGAAACCCTGAAGAAGATTCAACAGAATTACAACAACTACGGACTGGCGGCACACGTCAGGTATGTGGGGCCTCGGAGTGATCATGGCGGCGGCTTGCAGGACAAAGCTGACAAGGAAGGCGAGAATACACCCTATTGGCTGAACTACAATGTCGGGAAGTCCGATGGTAAGATTCAGGTGAGACTGGTGAGCCCTGATGAGTTTTTCGACTACATGGATCAGTACAAGAACGCCAAGTATAAGGTTTGGAACAGCGAACTCCCTATGCGTACACACGGTGTGGGTGCCTATACCAGTTGGGGTTTGCTGAAAAGATGGAACCGCAAGAACGAACTTCTTGCCGATGCCGCCGAGAAGGCTTCCTCGTTATCCTATTGGTTAGGTACGGCTGATTATCCTACCGAAGCATTGCGCGATGCATGGGTCAGAACCATCTGGCAGCAGCATCACGATGGTATAACAGGGACGTCAACGCTGAAAGCCAATGAATATTCCTACAACGAATACTACATGGCCAACCGTTCCTTCGGCCGGCAACTGATGAATGCGGTGGGAGCAGCTTCGCAAACACTGGATACGCAGGTAGAGGGTATCCCTATGGTGGTCTATAATCCGCTGTCGCACGACCGCACGGATGTCGTGGAAGGAAATATGGTATGCCCTCAGCGTCCGTTCAATATGAGGGTCATGGGTCCTGATGGCAATGAGGTATTGTCCCAGATTACCGGCTATAATGAGAAAACGGGTCAGGTAAGTTTTATCTTTGTAGCAACTGTCCCGTCACTGGGCTATGCCGTCTATGATATCCGTTTGGGAGAAAAAAGTGAACTGTCATCCGACCTTCAGGCAGAGGAGGCAAGCCGACAACTGTTCAATGGCAGGTACAGGGTGACCATCAATGCAAACGGTGATATTCAGAAACTCTATGATGAGTCAAATGCCCGCACACTTATCAACAGTGCGGTACGCCAGCAGTTGATCTACGACCACGAGGATACTTGGCCAGCCTGGGAGATAAGCTATACGGATGTTTGCCGTACCCCTTCGGCTTATGTCGGCGGGGAGGCGGATATCCGATTGGTAGAGGACGGCCCTTTACGTAAATCCTTCCGCATCGAAAGGCATATGGCAGGTTCCGCTTTTATACAATATGTAAGGATGACTGCCATATCCGACAGGATAGATTGTGTGAATGAGGTGGACTGGCAAACACCGGAACGCATGCTCAAGGTAAACTTCCCGTTCTACTTCAGTGCCACTAAGGATACCTACGATATCTCATTGGGCACCATACAGCGGGGTGTGCGCTCCAGTCAGGAGTATGAGGTTTGCGGTCATCAGTGGGCCGACCACAGTTCCAGTTTATACGGCGTATCTGTCCTGAACGATTGTAAGTACGGTTGGGACAAGCCGGATGCCAAGAGCCTTCGGCTGACGTTGCTGCATACACCCTCGTGCAAGAATTACGACCATCAGGCCAATATGGACATCGGTCCTAACCATTTCACTTATTCTCTTTTTCCGCACGATGGTAAGTGGAATGAGCAAACACAGATGGAGGCTGCCCGTCTTAACCAGCCGCTGCTGGCGTTCGCAGCCCCTAAGCACTTGGGGCAGATGGGACGATTACTGCCGTTTGTTTCCCTTAATACCGACAAGGTGAGTATAAAGGCTCTGAAGAAGGCCGAGGAGACAGACGAACTGATAGTACGTGTGTACGAGTGGAGCGGCCAGGACCAACAAGATGTAACACTTCGTTTCCCAACGGAAATCGTCTCGGCCCGAGAGGTGAATGCCTTGGAAGAAGAAATCTCTAACGCTCAACTCTCAACGCTCAACTCTCAACTGACCTTCTCCATTGGCCATTATCAGCCCAAGACTTTTGCTGTCAGGCTGAAGACTCCCGAATTGACTCCTGTTGAAGGTGCAGGAGGTACTCCTGCCTCGTTCACTTACAACACCGATTTGATGAGCTACGACAAACAACGTGGTAATGCCAATGCTACCTATAGCACTTACGCATATCCGGCAGAGCTGATACCAGATACAATGATGGTGGACGGCGTACGTTTTGCGATGGGTAACCGTACCGATGGAAAGACCAATGCCATGAGGATAGCAACTACAAGTACGATTACCTTGGACAGGAAGGATGGCGAGAATTGCCTTTACCTTCTTATGGCCAGCGCAACAGAAACGGGCAGTACGGTATCTGTTGGTATAGGTGAAGAGGAACCGGTTACCATAGATGTTCCTTATTACTCGGGTAAGATAGGAGAGCCGCTCTCATGTACCAACATGGGTAGCTCGTATCGGAAGCAGAATGTGGCCTTCGCTTCTTCCCACGCACATTATATAAGCAGTAAAAGTAACGAGACGTTTACTCTTATGTATATGTATAAGTATTGTGTTCCGTTGCCGGAGGGAGTCAAGGAAGTTAAGCTGACCAGTTCGGACCGCAAGACCTTTGTCTTTGCCGCTACCACCTCGGCTAGCCATGCGGATGATGTGACAGCTTTCACACCTATAACAACGGAGATAGACTACAATGAGTTAGGCGCTAATACGGAGGATAATCGTCTGACACCTAAAACCGTATCTGCCTCGCATCAGAACGGAACCAATGAAGCCGGAAAGTTTGCCAACGACAAGAATCCGACTACAAAGTGGTGCGCTACCAGTTCGCAGAGTAAGACTCCCTACTTGCAATATACCTTTGCCGAACCTGTTCGCATAGACCGTTGGATGGTGCTTTGCGCCGCCCGTGAGAGTGGAGGCTATGTAGCGGAGGCTTTTAAGTTGCAGTATCAGGCCGATAATGGTACATGGGTAGATTTTGCTGACATCACCTCGAACCAAATGAATAAGGTTTCGCGCTTGCTGGAAGAGCCTATTGTTGCACAGAGTTTCCGCCTGCAGATGGTTCATGGGGAGCAGGGCGACGGTTACACAACCCGTATTTATGAGTTCGCTCTTTATGGACAAACGGTTGCGGAATATGAGACATCTTTAAGTGAAGAAAGTCTTACCCCTAACCCATCTTCGAGAGAGAGGGGGAATCTATACGACCTCCAAGGACGCAAAGTTAATTCTCAACCCTCAACTCTCAACTCTCGATTAAAAAAGGGAATTTACATCGTTAACGGCCGTAAAAAGATATTGCCCTGATGCTACAGGGCAATAATCTTGGACGATTGCATATTCTCGTTGAACTTAAACTGGTACTTTGTGCCTTCTGTAATGGGCGTACGTACCACTATGGTTTCCTGCTCTCCTGGGAGTAAGCTAATGAAATTGTCGGAATAATGAGTCCGATGAACGGCATTCCCGTTCTCGTCTGTTAGCAGGAGTTGGCAGAAGAAAGCTATCTTATTACTGCTGTTTCTTATGACCACTTGCCATTGGCGCATGTTGTCTTGGTCAGCCAAGGCTTTCACCCTGACGGTAGGTTTGGCTGCTGCCATATTGCCTAAAGGCTCGAAGCCGGCAGTACAAGGACCGGTTATGGTATTTTTCCCTTCGTATTTGTTGGTGGAGCGCCAATAGAAGTTCTTGCTCACCACATTACCTTTGGCATCCTTCACTTGTAGAGCTATGAAATGAACAGGTGATATGTTTTCCGGAAAGTCTATCTTCAGCACATCGTTTGCAACTCCATCAGAAGGGACATCGGTTTTGTTTTGAAGCGTTAGTAACCGCTTACTATTAATATTGTATACATGAGCGATTACGGTAAGGCCTTTTTGCTCTTGCAGATAATCATTGGCAACGGAGACCGTATTTGTCAGATAATCATATTGTACGTGTACCGGTTCCAGCGCATGCATGGTGTGAAAGAGTGAAGCGGTAGGCTCCAGCATCCAGTCCCACATGCGGGAACAAACCTGTGGATGCGGACAGTTGTGATACCAGAAGAGAAGGCCGGAGCACCAGCGGTCGCCGTAACCCAGTTTGTTCTCGTTCCACACTTCCCAGATGCTCTTGCTATTGATAGCGCCAACCATCTGCCCACGACGGGCAAACTCCTCAATAGTCTTGGATTCACCATAATGGTTTGTCATCTCTGTATATACGGTAGTCATCAGATGGAATCCGCTTCCGTCCATATAGTCCCAAGTCTCCTTATTGATGGGCCAAAGGTCTTGTGCTGGCATCATCTCTCGAAGGCTTTCGGCAATGGGTAGGGTGGGGGCTCCATACTCAGGGTTGAAACCATCTACACGGCTACCACGCTCCGATGCGGTATTCTCATAATGACGCATGGGGTTTACCTGTTTATAGGGACTGCCATCATGAACGCCATCGCATTCACTCTGCATCTGATAGGGACGTGTGTCGTCTAATCGGTTTATCAGTTCCTCGGCTCCGGCAACACAGGTACTTTCGTTGCTACTTACATAGAATATGATGCTGGGATGATTGCGGATTCGCTTAACGGTATTTTCCACGTTGGCCAGATAGAGTGGCTCGTCAAGAGGGTGACGGGTATCGCCAGTCATCCAGAATTCCTGCCAAACCATTATACCATATTCATCACAGAGTTCGTAGAAGCGGTCACTCTCGGCAATGCCGCCGCCCCATAGTCGTAAGAGGTTAATGCCACACTGGTCTGTGTAAGCCAGCTCTGTTTCCATACGGCTGTCGTCTGTGCGTAACATTGCTTCGGGAATCCAGTTGCTGCCTCGGATAAAAGTCTTATGACCATTGATCATGAACATCTTGGACTTATCCGGTGTCTCGCGTGTAGCTACCACCTCGCGAATACCAAAGCGTGTCTGTAGACTGTCAGACAGCTCGTTGGAAAGATTTGACAGTGTCAGTTGCAGGGTGTACAAATGCTGTTCTCCCTTGTTCTTTGGCCACCACAGGTGAGGATTGTCTATATTTAACTGAGGAAATTCCTCTGGGGTAAAGGTTATGGTCTTATGCTCGCCCCGTATTAGCTTTATCTTCTTTTCCAATTGGATATCCGTATTCAGAATCTTTCCTCGTACAATTCCCTCAAACGTTTGTGTGTTGGGATTGAAGACGTCTACGCTAACGGTTTCAGCAGCCTTATCATAATTAGGATGAGAAAGCCTGGATGTTACAAACGGGTTACGCAACTGAATGTTGCCTGTGCTGTAGAGGCGTATGCTCTTCCAGATGCCTGTATTGCGATCGCGAATGCCATCCTTATAGGTAAAGTCCCATCCAACGGTCATAAGTTGGCTTACGTTTTGTCCCATCCATCCGTCGCCACCATTGTGCCACTCGCCTACGGCTCCCCACGACTTAGGCAGACTGGTGCCAGGTACATCAACAGGATAAACACGAATGGCCAAGACTGCCTTCTCTCCTGCTTTAACTTTGTCTGTAATATCATAGGGCTGATTGTTGAACATACCAGCCATATTGCCCATCAAGCAACCGTTTACCCATATTTCGGCACGGTAGTTGATACCTTCTGGCTCCAACCAGATACGGCGCCCCTTGAATGAAGCGGGAACTTCGAATTCTGTACGGAACCAATAGGTATAGAATTCTCGACCTGCATTTGCTAAATCGGGGATAAGATTGTTCTTGAGGTAATTATTCTGTCCGTAATAGGGTTCTGGATAAACTTTCTGTTCCACCAAATTGGTCAGAACAGTTCCGGGTACGATAGCCTCTTTCCACGCATCTGTGTTGAAACTTACAGAGGAAATCTCCGTTCCTTTTCCCTCGGTATCAGAGGCTTTTATCATTAGCCAGGTCTGTTGTCCTCCGTGTCCTAATTTAGAGTCTAAGGTAATGTACTCTCTTTCGGCAGCATTTATGCTTTGTGCCAATATTATGAATAATACTGCAGTTAAGGTGTTCTTAATTTTCATCTTTATTATGATCTTGGTTAAACTCCTCTGCAAATTTATTGATATGTGCAATATTATGCAAACAATATGGGAAAATATGTGTTTTATTGAACATCTTTTACTTGTTTGCTTGTTCGGATATATAAAAAAATGTACTTTTGTCAGGGAAATAACTGAAATATCAAAATGCTATGAACAAAATGAATAAGAAAATTCTCTCTTTGGCAGTAATGCTGCCCATGTTTTTGTGCTCTTTTGCTCAGAACGATGTGACAAAAGAAAAGTTCACACCTTTTTATCAGATGGCTGATGCTCCACACATGGAGAAGGTGCTGCCTGCACCGCCAGCACTTACTGATTCCCGATTCTTTTACGATTGGACTCAGTACCAGTGGGGAAAGTCAATCCGCGAGACTGAACGCGGCATACAGGCGATAGCAGATGCAGGCATCTGTGCCCGTTACTTTATGGAGCGTTATGGTGAGGCTATCGGCATTGAGTTGACAGCCGATAAGTATCCCGAAATGTTCCGTCTGTTTTCACGTCTGCACCTGACAGAGCAGCAGGGTGGAGCCAGTGCGAAGGCTTTCTTCCATCGTGTACGTCCTTATCAGCAGTATAAGGAGCCTACAAGTGTCCCCCAGCATGAAAACCCAGAGGATTTTACCAGCTATCCCTCCGGTCATACTCATGCTTCGTGGTTGGTAGGCTTGGCACTAATGGTTATTGACCCTGCTCATGCAGAGGAGATAATGAAGGTGGCTTACGAGTTGGGACAGAGTCGTGTTATTGTTGGATTCCATTACCAGAGTGATGTGGATGCCGGTCGTCTTTGCGGCAGCGTTACCTTTGCCCGTCTGCAGAGTATGCCTGAGTATCAGAAGATGATGGAGAAGGCCATTAAGGAATTCCAAAAGAATCAGAAGAAATAATCCTTAAAGGCGAGAGCCCTTAACGAGAAAAAAATTACTGGTACGTGTGGAAAAAATATTTTCTACGTGTACCAGTAAATTTTTCTACGTGTAGGAGTAAATAGCCCCTCTATCGAACCAATTTATAATCCAGCTGTTTGCGGTAAAGATCAGCACGGGCCACTTGAATCTTAACGGTATCGCCCAAGTTGTAGCAATGGTGTCGGCTTCTTCCGCGTAGGCGATAGTTCTTCTCGTCGAACTCGTAGTAGTCATCGTCGAGGTCGCGCAGCGGAATCATTCCTTCGCACTTGTTCTCGTTAACCTCTACGTAAATGCCGAATTCTGTAACACCGCTGATGGTTCCTTCGAAGGTCTCACCCATGTGGTCGCTCATAAATTCCACCTGCTTGTACTTGATGCTGGCGCGTTCTGCCTGGGCAGCCGTCTGTTCCATATCGCTGCAATGCTCGCAAAGTTCTTCGTATTTGTCCTGATTTGCAGATCTGCCTCCTTGAGCATATTTGGTTAGGAGACGATGAACCATTAGGTCGGGATAACGACGGATGGGCGAAGTGAAATGCGTGTAGTAGTCGAACGCCAAACCGTAATGCCCGACATTGTGGGTGCTGTACTTGGCTTTCATCATGGCGCGAAGGGTAATCATTTCTATCATGTTCTGTTCCTTCTTGCCTTTTACCTCGGTAAGCATCCGGTTCAGGTTTTTGCTCATTTCACCTTTATTGCCACGTGTTTTAAGCTTATATCCGAACTTACCTACGAAATCCGACAGGTTCATCAGCTTGGCAGGGTCGGGCGACTCATGAATACGATAAGGTAATACCTTGGGTTTCTGGTTCTTGGGAACCTTTCCGATGCTTTCTGCTACTGTGCGGTTGGCCAGCAGCATAAATTCCTCTACCAGTTTGTTGGCATCCTTGGCCACCTTGAAGTAAACGCTGGTGGGTTTGCCTTTTTCGTCTATCTCGAAGCGTACTTCGCAGCGGTCAAAATCTACGGCTCCGCCTGCAAAGCGTTTCTTACGCAACTCCTTAGCTAAGCGGTTCAGGATGATTAGTTCGTCGGCAAAGTTTTCTGCAGGAGCCCCCTCCTCGCTCCCCCTTTGGGGGAGTGCCCAATCTCCAGGTGCTTTATAATCCTCCTCGCTTGCCTCGTGGTGATTCTCCAACACCTCTTGAACCTCCTCGTAGGTAAAGCGGCGGTTACTCTTAATAACGGTGTGGGCTAAATGCCAGTCTTTCACCTCGGCCTTCTCGTTCATCTTAAAGATAACGCTGTAGGTAAGTTTCTCCTCGTCGGGGCGCAGTGAGCAGACATAGTTGCAAAGATGCTCGGGCAACATGGGAACGGTGCGGTCAACCAGGTAAACGCTGGTAGAACGTTTCTGCGCTTCCTTATCTATAATAGATCCTTCTGTAACATAGTGGCTGACGTCGGCAATATGAACGCCAATCTCCCAAAGGCCCGCCTTTAACTTACGAATGCTCAGTGCATCGTCAAAGTCCTTGGCATCGCGCGGGTCGATGGTAAAGGTCATGACATCTCGCATATCTTCGCGGCGAGCAATCTCTTCCTTAGTTATGCCAGGCTTCAACTTAGCGGCAGCCTTCTCAACAGCAGCAGGATATACGTACGGAAGACCGTATTCGGCAAGAATGGCATGCATTTCGGCATTATTCTCGCCTGTCTTGCCTAAAATGTCTACAACCTTTCCAATAGGATTCTTGGCATTGTCAGGCCATTCCACAATTTTTACAATGGCCTTGTCGCCCGTCTGTCCTTTCTTGAGATTGGTTTTAGGAATAAAGATATCATTGGCCAGCGTACGATCCTCAGTCAGAAGATACGCATAGTTCTTGCTTACCTGCAAGGTTCCTACAAACTGTTTCTCGCTTCGTTTCAGAATTTCTGTTACAGAGGCTTCACGTACGTGATGCTTTCGACGTGCCAACATGGTTACCTGCACCTTGTCGCCATCCATAGCATGCATACTGTTACGTTCGGCTACCAGAACAGGCTCTCCACCGTCTTCAGGCTCAAAAGTGTTCTTGCCGTTTGCCTTTCGGTGAAAGATTCCCACCATCACCTGAGTGGGGTTGTTGAGCGTGTAGCAGAAACGGGGATGTTCCTTAATATAATCATCCATCAGCAGCATTTCCAACACATCCATCAGCAGCATTTTAGCAGGATGCGTATTCAGGTGAAGCTCCCGATACAGGGTTTTCAGTTCATAGACCTGGGTTGGATTCTCTTCGAACAGGGTGATTACCATCTGTTCCAGATTTTTCTTCTTGAGGCGTCCGCCTCCGCTTTTCTTCTTTCCCATGATTGTGCGTTATTAGATGATTTCTCTGCAAAGATAGAAAGTTTTTTGCTTGTTCCAAAAATTATTTTTATTTTTGCGCCCGAAATAAAAGTAAACAGGCCTGAAAACCTGCTTGAATTAGGTATTTGGTATGAATTATGAAAAGGTTTTGAAAGCATTTTTTATATTGCTTTTGTTTAATCTGGATGTATCGGCTTACGATTCCAGTACAGACAAGTTGTTGACGGGAAACATCCTGGCATCATCTAATCAGTCGACTGCCGTGAAGGCCTTCGACGACGATCCTTCAACTTATTTCTCTACTACAAACGGTACCCGACAATGGGTAGGACTGGATTTAGGTTCGCCTCATGTGATTACGCGCATCAGTTTTATGCCTGCAGCAAATTATATAGGCCCTGACCGTATGTTACTCTCTCTCTTTGAGGGAGGTAACGACCCCAATTTCATGGATGCTCTCCCTCTATATTTGATAGGCTCAAAGCCTGCGGCAAATACCGAAACAAGGGTTGATGTGAATGTGAGCAGAGGTGTAAGGTATATCAGATACGTTGGCGGTGCCAATTCGTACTGTAACGTGGCTGAACTTAAATTTTACGGCCATGAAGGCGAGGGCGATGATAGCCAGTTCTATCAGGTAACCAACATTCCTACCCTCAGCGTTCATGTTCAGGATGGCATCATGCCACAGGAAAGAGGCGAGGATTTTGAGTCGCAGTCCGTTTTAATATATGAAAACGGGAAGATGCTTCAGGAATATCCCATTCTGTTCCGTGTCCGAGGTAATTACTCTGCTACCCATGAGAACAAAGCCTTCCGCATGAAATACAACGATGGGAAGAGCCATCACGTGATGAAGGGCGGGCATAACGAATCGCCCGTTAAAGCTAAGAAGTGGGTGCTGATTAACAGCTATCGTGACAAATCGTTGATGCGCAATCCTGTGGCGTGGGCGATGTCGAAGCGTGGCGAGATGAAGTGGACTCCGTGGAGTCAGGTGGTTGACTTGATTGTAAACGGTGACTATCATGGCACTTATACCCTTGCTGACCATGTGGATGTGCATGAAGGACGAATAGAGATTACGGAAATGACGGAAACAGATGTCGATGATGAAAACATTACGGGTGGTTATTATGTAGAGGTGGATAATAATGCCAGTCGTGAGCCTTACTATTTCTACTCCACCTACGGCAACCCGATTTCCATTCATGACCCGGACGAAGACATTATGCAGCCTGAGCAGTTCTGGTACATACAGAACACTTGGAACAATATGGAAGAAGTTGTTTACAGTCCTGATTATACAGATAGCGAGAAGGGAATGCGTTCTGTCCTCGACATGGAGACATTCCTCAGGCACTTTCTTGTGAGCGAGTTCAATGGCAATACTGATATGCTTTGTCAGGTGTTCCTGTATAAGGACCGTGGCGACGACCACTTCTATGTGGGTCCTGTATGGGATGCAGACCTTGCTCTTGAGAACGACCAGACTACCTATCCCGCAAATGAACGGATGGACTGGACCTATAAGGTTCGTGATACGGGAAATTGGACAGATTTTGTGGACCGAGTCCTTTCTGACCCTTCTGTGTTCGCCCAATTGCAGAGTATGTGGGTGAAGCTTCGCAAAAAAGGATCTTTCGAACCGAGTTTGGTTGCTGCGGATGTTGATTCCTTACGCAAGGAAATACGGGCATCTGCCAACCTCAACTTTATCCGTTGGCCCTATTTGAACCAGTGGCTTTCGCTCAATCCTGTTGTTCCTGGCTCATGGGAAAAGGAAGTGGATCGTGTTCGCGATTTTGTGTATAATCGTGTGGCGTGGATGGACGAAATGCTCTCTTATGGGGCGTTACGTCAGATAGATGGTGTTTACCAGATAAATACGCCGTTAGACCTTTGTTCTTTTGCAGAGATTGTTAATAGCGGAGAGAAAGATGCCAATGCGGTTTTGAATGCTGACTTGGATATGACTGAATTCCAATCAGATTTTGTTCCTATAGGTACCAACAAGTTTCACTTTAGTGGCAAGTTCAACGGTCAGGGACATACCATCAGTAATTTGAACATAACAGGAAAGGACTATGTGGGTTTCTTTGGTGTGGCAGGTTCGGGTGCTGAAATACAGAATCTGAATTTGGACGCTTCTTGCTCGGTATCGGGCAATAATTATGTGGGAGGCCTGGTAGGATATGCGCTTACGGGAAATGTTAAGATTAAGCAGTGTGGCACAGCAGCAACTGTTACGGCAACAGGAAAGGGTGCGGCAGGATTTGTAGGGTTTGTCCGTTTGATAGCTAATGTTTATGTGCAGGAGTCATACAATTTGGGTATGATTCAAGCCGGCAGTTTGGCTTCTGCCATTGTAGCATACTCAAAGGGGAAATCGTACATTTCTGATTGTTACAATGCCGGTAAGGTTACTGGGGCTTCTCAGGGTGTGGAGTTTGCAAATAGTGATAATGTGTTGGAATTGCAGAACTGTTATGATGTTTATTCCAGTCAGGTCGAAAAGGTGACCCCGGTTGATGTGATGTCGGGTGCCCTCTGTTTCCTTCTGAATACTGGCATTGGAGGAAATGTCTGGAGACAGAACATTGATAACGGACGAACACCCGACAAGCATCCCGTAGTGAAGGCTTCAAGTGGTATCGTCTATTATAAGAATGGCGTCTACACAAACATTGACAAAGACAAAGTGATAAAGAGTTATCGCTACTATAAGTGGGAGATATTTGCTATCAGAGGTGGAAAGAGGGGAACGATCCAGTTTGCCGAATTCGACATCTTAGACGAGATGGGTGAAGAGTATCCCGACTTATATATATATAATGGTACGGAAAGCGATATCTCATACGAAGATTGGGACAATGCCGGTGATAACAATATATATACCAAGTATTGCAGCGATTCGTTCCGTGGCTATGCTTACTTCCTTTATGATGCAAATGAGGAGGTTGTACCGTACGGATATCGCATTTATACGGCGAATGATACGCGTATCAATCCTACCCGTAATCCATGCACTTGGAAATTGTATGGAAGCAATACTTATACAAAAGACCCTGATGACGGATGTTGGGAGTTAATAGACGAACAAACCAACAACTATAACATACAGGCTGTGAATTATACGCCCTTTGATTTCTTCTTGTCGGTTAAGGATAATAAAACTGCAATGGAATTTTGTGAGTCAAATAAGTCCCATAGGTCCTATGAGACTTACGACTTAACAGGCCGCAGGGTTAATTCTCAGATTAAAGGCGGTATTTACATCGTCAATGGCAAGAAAGTGGTAGTCCGGTAGGTTGATTGAGCAAATTAGTATCAGTGCCAGTTAAATAATGTTAAACAAGCGGGCAAAAGTTTGTAAATTGGTTAAAGTATAAGGTAAAATTCTTATTTTTGTATGCTTTTAGGGCAATATGCCGGTAAATATTTTGTCGATAAAGAGGTTGAAACGTTTAAGATAAAAACAATAGTAACAACAAATATTTTTAACTTTATTATTAATTAAAAACCAAAAAGTGATGAAAAGATTTACTCTTAAGCGAATGGTTCTTTCACTGGCGACAGCTGTGATGTTGTTATCCAGTCAGAGTTCCATGGCACAGTACGTAAAGCTCACGGCTTTGGACGGAATGTTATCCTATGGGCAAACCGACCGGAGCCACTCTGAGTCTTTTGAGAAACTGGTTGATGCAAACGACCAAACCAAGTGGGGAGGTTGGTTTAATCCAGAATTGACCGATGAGGATTCATGGCCTCTAAACTCCGGAGAATCTGCCAACAAGATGTACATCATTGTAAAGGCAGAAGAAGCTGTAGTTCCAACCTTCTATTTCCTGATTACGGGTAATGATACTGGCAGCTACCCTGGTCGTAACTGGGCTTCATGGAAAATTTATGGTGCTAACTTTGACAACGATGAAGCAGCTACACGTAATGGAGAAGGCTGGACGTTGATTGATGAGCGTGAGGACGAACCTCTTCCTGCATCAAGCTTTGGAACCAAGGACTTGGATTTCAACAAGGCTGACGGCCAGACTGCTTACCAGTATTTTTGGATTGAAATTACAAAGTCTGTTGAAAATGCAGATATTTATCTGCAGATGTCAGAATGGGGCTTGGGTACCTATGGTTCCTTCCTTGAATGGCTGAAAAAAGAAAAGGAGAAACCCACTTCTACAGACGAGCCAGTTAAGTATTATTATCTGAGTGGTGCCCCTGATGGCTTTGGCGGTGAAGGCCAGGGTAATCTGTTTGATGGCCTCAGCACAACTAAGTGGTGCTGTAGTTTTACAAATAGAGAGAAAGGTGCAACTGCAAATGGTGGTTATATCATTTTCAAGGCTTCCCGTTTTATGGCTCCTGCATACTATGCTTTGACAACAGCTAACGATACTCAGGGTAATCCCGGTCGTAACTGGAAGCAGTGGCAACTTTATGGAATGAATGCTACTGATGATGAAAGTGTTACTCGTGACGCTTCTGGTTGGGTATTGCTCGACGATAAGGCTAACGTTCCTGAAGGTAGCGGAATGAACCAACTTCCTGCTGCTAACTATACCCAGTCTTACTTCACTCTTTCTGAGCCGAATACTACTGAGTACAGATACTTCAAGGTTGAGTTGGATCAGGTTGTAACAAGTGGCTTGATGCAGATGTCTGAACTTGTACTTGGTGACAATTATACAGTCATCCTTGACCGTGACGCAATTGCTGATGCAGCAGCAAACAACTATGATCCAGATATCTTCGCAGAGAAGACTCTCTTGGACGAGATGGGTTCACTTATTGAACAGGTTAGAGGATGTTCTGATTTTGCCAAGTTGAGCGAGTTGAGCTCTGCTATTGATGAACTGACAACTAAGATTAATATTTCTGCCAGCAATTATGCAGAGTTGCAGACAGCTCGCAATCAGGCTTTGCTTGCTATCAGTGGAGGTAAGCTCAGCGCAGAGGCAGTTACATACCTTACAAACTGGTGTAGTGAAACAGATGCTATTGCTCCCAACAATGATTATCCTGTTGGTAACTTTGGCTATATTAAGGCAAACCGCCAGATTACCGGCGAGCAGGCTTTGACAGAGGCAAACCGCATCAATGCATTTATTATCAACAATACAGAAATACCTGAACCTATTACTTCTGTATATCAGTTCATCAGTGGTACCACCGATAACTGGAATGATGCAGAGGGGCCTGAGTTCTTGATTGATGGTCAGTCTGGTCTTAATGGTACAGAAAGTACCAAGTGGGGTACAGCTACCTCTCAAGATCGTTTCGTTATCTTCAAGAGTGTAAATGCTGATACACAGGAGAACGAAGCTATCCAGCCAACTTATTATGGTCTTGTAACAGGTAATGATACTGATACTTACAAAGAACGTAACTGGAAGAACTGGAAGATTTGGGGTGCAAACTTCGCAAGCGATGAAGAGGCTACCAAGGATGCTTCAGGTTGGGTGCTGATTGATGTTAAGCAGAATGTTGGTACAGATGTTTTGAAGACTACCAACATGTTCGAGAGCTACATATATCTTTCTGAAGGATGTGCAGAACCTTATACATACTTTAAGATAGAGGTTTACCATGAGGGTGGTATGCAGATGAACGAGTTTACCTTCTACAACACCGGTAACTTGGCTGAATATCGCGAAACATTTGCTGAACAGTTTGCCGGCTACGATCCTGAAGAGCGTCCTGCCTACAAGGGATTTGTTGATGCTTACAAGGCTAAGTATGAGGAGTTGAAGACTACGGTTAATGCTCCTGACGTGATGAAGTTAAAGAACCAGTTGGTTGACTTGCAGAATGATATTGCTTCCTCTGCTGACTTGTATGAGAAGTATGATTCTGTTTACAATGAGGTATTGTCACTTTCCATTACTTCTGAGAGTTTGCAGGCATGGTATGAGGGTTACACTTCAGAGAATATAGCTCCTTGTGCTAAGTATATCCGTGGTACTCATGCTTACATCGTAGAAAATCTCAATCTGGATAATGATGCCATCAATGCAGAGATGGATTATCTTGGCAATATTATCACCGCAGTTCAGAAGGATCTTTATATCTTGTTAGGTGGTCATACTGTAAACCAGTGGGGTGACGGATTCTATGGTCATCTTATCGACGGTATCGCATTGAATACAACAGAGAAGCAGATTGATCCCGAAACGGGTGAAGAAGTAGAAGTTGAGGTTAAGGCTACCAAGTGGGGTGGTGATGCAAGTGCCAGTGGTGATACTTACATTATCTTCCGTACTCAAGACAAGACCAATCCATTCTTCTATACACTGACAACTGGTAACGATACAGGCTCTTATCCTGGCCGTAACTGGGGTACTTGGTACATTTATGGTGCAAACTTTGAAGGTGATGGTGATGCTACTAAGGATTCTGAGGGTTGGGTGCTCATCGATTCTAAGGAGGATATCGGACAGGATCGTTTGCATCCTGTTAATGCACAACCTTCTTACTTCGGCTTCAGTACTGAGACAACTGAGCAGTATACATATTATAAGGTAGTAGTAACCAAGGCTTATAATGGCAATGCTATTCAGATGAACGAACTCCACTTCGGTACACCTGAGGAGTTTGAGGAAATCAAGAGTGATTATACAAATGCAGCCAACGAGTTCGATGCTGACGTTGTTGCAGAGCAGGCTCTTATCGATAAGTATAAGGAAATCATTCCCGAAATTGAGGAGTGTGCTAATATGGAGGCTCTGTTCCGTGTTAACTATAAGCTCGAAACGCTTCGTGACTCTATTACTGCAAGTGCTAAGGTATATAGCAAGCTCAATGAAGATGTAGAAGCTGTTAAGCAGTATCTCCAGGATTACAAACTGGAAGAGTCTGAGGCTTTGGCTACTTTGAACTCTTATATTAATGACGACCTTGAACCTAACGAGACATTTGTTCACGGTTCATTCTCAACTATCTGGGATGAGCATGTTCTTGCTGACAGCGTAGTTGCAGAGGAGATAGAATTCCTTGAGTCTCTGAAGAAGGCTGCTGTAGCTGCCGGTTATGTAGCAGGTACTGATATTTCTTCTTTGATTGTTAACCGTAGCTTTGCTAAGGCTGAGCAGGTGGTTGACGCTGATGGCAATAATGTTTCCGGAACCAAGCAGCCTGAGGGTTGGGATGGTTATGTATATAGCAACGGAACCAACGCAGAAGGTACGATGTCTGCTGCAGAATTCTGCAACGAGCAGTCGAAGTTCACTATCAGCCAGACATTGAAGGATCTGAAGAACGGTTACTATGAATTGAAACTGAATGCAGGTTTCCGTCCCAATGGTGACATCAGAAGTCTCAATTATACTGCTATGGCATTTGCCAACAATACCAAGACATACGTTCCCGTTGTACGTGAGGGTATGACTGCTAAGGAGAATGCTTGGTTTGGCGAACATGCCGACAAGGAAATCTATGCTTGTGACGTACAAGAGGCTATTGGTGATCCTGAAGTAGACTCTGTAGTTGTAGGTTATGTAATCTGGGGTGTTCAGGGTACAATCAATGCTATTCTGCAAGACCGTTATGAGATTACCATGGTTGCTCAGGTAACTGACGGAACTTTGAAGCTTGGTTTGAAGAATGAGGGTACACTGGTTGGTGGTGACTGGTTAGGTGCTGGTAACTTCCGTCTGACATACCTCGGTGAAGAGGCAACTGCAGAGGCAATTGCTGCTGCTGCCGCATGCAATGGTGAAAGGGTTGTTACCCTGAATTCTTATGTTGCTGGTGATTTCGGTAATGATATTAATGAATTCAAGGCAGCTCCTAACTTTGGTGCCGCTCAGAAGGAGGCTGTAGCAGATGCCGCTAATCGCACTACTGTAGAGCAGTTGGTTGCTGATGGTAACACCTTCGAAGAGATCAATGCTACTAAGGCTGCATACTACAATCTCTGTGATTATATGATTAAGGTATCTGAGAAGTGGTTGGTTCATGCAGCTGCTGATAGTGACTTCGATGTTGATATTGAGGCCGTTCAGAGCGGTTTGAATAATGGTCTGTATGCTGATGTTGCTGCTACCAATGCTGCCCTGGCTGCACTTCTTGAGAAATATCCTGATTATCTGGAACTCACAGAGGAGATTGTAAGTAATGCTGATTGGGCAGAAGTTGGCGAGTTCGACTATGAGTTTACTGCTCTTAAGAATGCTAGAATTATTCCAAGACTTGGTAAGTTGTACGATGATCTGAAAGCTAACGAGACTATCATTGAGTTCGAGTACACTTCTGAGAATCCTATCGAGGGTGCTTTGCTTTACAACATGACAACAGCAAAGAGCCTCACTCTGGAGACATTAGAGGCAACCGCTGAATACAAGAAGGTTTCAGTTGATGTTAAGGAACTTGGCTTCACCAAGGCTACCGATATTGTAGGTTTGGGTCTGACTCTCAAAGAAGGTGAAAAGGTGAATATCCGCCGCATGCGCTTCGTTGAAGCTCCTGGTGCTAATGGTGACTTGACAGGTGATGGTGAAGTTAACGCTGCTGATATCCAGGCTCTTCTGAACATTATTGCTTCTGGCGAGTTCAATCCTGCTGCAGACCTGACAGGTGATGGTGATGTTAATGCTGGTGATATCCAGGCTCTCTTGAATATCATCGCTGAGCAGTAATCATCAATGATTCAGTTTGATAAATAGATCTCTATACATTCTCCTGGCCTGGGGCCATGGCTACCAGGTCAGGAGAATAAATACAAAAAGAAACACATAATAAAAAGATTGAAATTATGAGAAAGCTGTTTTTCTCTTTTACCGCGTTGCTTTTAATGGTTTGTGCCTGCTCTGAGCAGATTGACACCTCGTCGAGATATGTATTCCAGTACCATACTATAGCCAGTTATCTGGAGGCACACCCCGTGTATTCAGAGTATGTTGACTTGCTAAAGAAGGTTAAGATTAATCCGTATAAGGAAACATCAACTGTTTATCAGTTGTTGACGGCTCGTGGTAACTATACCGTATTTGCTATTACCAATGATGCTATTGAAGCTTATCTTCAGGATTTGGTTGATGAAGGTTTAATATCAGAACCTTCTTGGGATGCTTTCACGGATTCCACGAAATTGGATTCTATCCGTGCTGTCATTGTCAGGAACAGTGTCATTGATGGTTTTGACAGAGAAGATCAGCGTTATGCCATTAACATGGTTGATAAAAACACTGAGTTGTCGCTTCCAACACTTAGTGATCACCGACTTACTATTAATGATAGTAAAAACAGTCCGGACAGTTTCTTTGTAAACAAGGTCTGTCCTATTGACCCTATTAATCATGATATTCCTGTGATTAATGGTTATATTCATCAATTGCATAAGGTTATCGCTCCCTTAGATGAATCTTGTGCAAGATACTTGCAGAACATTCTGGATAACAAGACAGAGGGCTATTTGATGATGGCTCGCGTTATTCAGGCATGTAAGTTGCTGGATATGCTTGGCATGGTACGTGACGATGTGTACGAACAAATGTATCTTAGGGGTGAGATTCCCGACATGAAGGATTATCAGGCAAAATCAGGTGGCGATAAGTCTGCTACTCCTGGTGATCCCGATGCACATGCACCCGAACATCGTAAATATGGTTATACCATCTTTGCTGAGACTGATGATTACTGGCGTTCGCAGGGAATAGATCCTGCAGCTCCAGATGCATTGCAGCAGCTCATTAACTGGCTTCAGACGAATAAAATGTATTTCTCGGAAGAAGCAAATAAAACTGACGACAATTATGCCTCACCCGAACATATTCTGTATCGGTGGGTAACTTATCATATTCTCCCCATGCGTATTCCTGCCAACAAGTTGGTTTATAATTGTAATGAGATTGGCAGTCCGTATACCCGTCCTGTTCTTTCACTCCCGATTTATGAATGGTATTGTACTGTCGGTGAAGGTCTTCGCCGTTTGTTGAAGATTTATGAGAGTAAGGAAAGTCAGGGCGTTTACCTGAATCGCTTCCCAGTTTTGGACAATGCCCTCAGTGGTACGGGTCATGAAGTATCCTGCGATCCTCATAAAGTGGGTATTTTAATTGGTCGTGAAAGTGATATGGCCGTTTTAAACGACATCACCAATGCCTGCATCTATCCTCTTGATGGTCCTTTGGCATATACAGATGCAGTGCGTGATGAATTAGCCAAGGAACGTATCCGTTTCGACCTTTTTGCCATGTTCCCTGAAGCCATATCAAATAATCTCCGTCGTGCTGATTCTGCAGAAGGCAAGTACCAGCATGTATATGTTCCACAGGATCAAACCTATAAGTATTTCGAGAATTGTAGTATTCTGAACGAAGAGACTCATTTTATTCACTATAATGGCTATCGTACTGACTGGCCTAACTATTGTCAGGACGAGGACAAGGTATTCGGCAAATATGATATCATGTTCACTTTGCCCCCTGTTCCTAAGCGTGGCACATACGAGCTCAGATATAAGGTGCTTGCTACTTCTGCCCGTGGTATTACACAGGTTTACTTTGGTTCCGACCCTGGCAACCTTCCTGCTGCCGGAATTCCTGTTAACATGGCAGAAGGTATTGCTATCACTTATGGTGGTGAAGGTGCTTCATGGGGCGATTTGACTGATACCGGTCGTGACGAGGATGAAATAATTGAGATTGACCACAAGTTGAGAAATCATGGTCTGATGAAGGCTGGCAGACATGAGTATGGCGAGAGTAAGACTGCACGTGATGACGAGCGTCAGAAACGCCACATCTTAGTTCGTCAGACTTTGGATCCTAAGTACACTTATTATATTCGTTTCAAGTCAGTTCTTGACACAGATAAGAAGGAGTTGTATCTCGACTATTTCGAATGGTGTCCTAAGGAGATATATGACAACCCCTCTAAGCCTGAGGATGTTTGGTGATTATTAATTATGAAAACCATATACCCATGAGAAGAACAATCTATTTAATCTTATCTTTGCTGACAGCAAATCTTCTGCCGGCAAAGGATATTTATGTGAATACCCCACATACCACATTGTTGTTAAAGGCAGAACAGGGTAGCCCCCTCCATATCAGCTATTATGGAGAAAGTGTAACAGATGCGGAACAGGTATATCGTGCCTATAGCCTTTGGGAGGATGCCTATCCCGCCTTTGGCTTGGGTAATTATGACATTACTGCTCTTAGTGTTCGTCATGCCGATGGCAACATGTCTACAGAACTTGTGTTTCAGCAGGATGCGGTAGCTACAGAAGGAAATGCTACAGTTTATACGATGACGCTGAAGGATAAGTTGTATGATTTCTATGTGGATGTTTGTTATCGTACCTATAACAATTGTGATGTGATAGAGACTTGGTCTGTAATCCGTAACAATGAGAAAAAGCCCATTAACATGCTTAAGTTTGCTAGCGGTTTCCTTCCTATTCGTCAGGGAAACGTTTGGGTTCAGCACGAGCATGGTTCATGGGGTGCAGAAGCTCAGGTTTCAGAAGAGGCGCTAAAACCGGGCATTTTTGAGATTCATGACCTTACAGGAACAAAGAACGCTTATATGAATCGTCCTAACCTGATGATTTCTTTGGATGGCAAACCTCAGGAGAACCAAGGTCGTGTTATTGGTGCTGCTTTATGTTGGAGCGGTAATTTCCGTATGACCATCGATACGCAGGGTAAGAAGGTTCATCGCTTTATAGCCGGTATTGATGACACCAACTCACAATATACGCTCAAAAAGGGTGAGACTTTCACTACTCCGGTTTTGGCAGTTACCTATAGCAACGAAGGCTTGGGTGGTGCCAGTCGTAGCTTCCATCGCTGGGCTCGCAAGAATAATATGGTACATAATGGAACAGCCTTGCGTAAGACGCTCCTTAACTCCTGGGAAGGTGTATACCTGAATGTCAGCCAGGACGGTATGGAGAAGATGATGGATGGCGTGAAGCAGTTGGGTGGTGAGCTCTTTGTAATGGACGATGGATGGTTTGGTAACAAATACAAGCGTTCTGTTGATGATTGTGCTTTGGGCGATTGGGTTACTGATACAGAGAAACTTCCTAAGGGTGTTCCTGCACTTGAAAAGGCTTGTGCTGAACGCGGCCTCAAGTGGGGTATATGGATTGAGCCTGAAATGACCAATACCAAGAGTGAACTGTTTGAGAAACATCCCGACTGGGTAGTGTGCCATCCTTCACGTGACCTCAGCACAGGTCGTGGTGGTACACAGCTTGTCTTGGATATGAGTAATCCTGCTGTTCAGGACTTTGTATATAAGGTAGTTGATGACATCATGACAGAGACGCCCAATACCTATTATATTAAGTGGGACTGCAACATGGAGACCAAGAACTTTGGCTCACACTATTTGAGTGCAGATAACCAGAGTCATCTTTATGTTGACTATCATTTGGGACTCATTAAGACACTTCAACGCATACGTGCCAAGTATCCTGATTTAGTTATCCAATGCTGTGCCAGCGGTGGTGGTCGTGTCAACTATGGTTTGATGCCTTACTTTGATGAGTTCTGGGTTAGTGACAATACCGATGCCAAGCAGCGTCTCTTTATTCAGTGGGGAACCAGTATGTTCTTCCCTGCTTGCGCTATGGCTCAGCACGTAAGTGCAAGTCCTAACCACCAAACACATCGCTCCCTGCCTCTTAAGTTCCGCTTTGATGTTGCTATGACGGGACGCCTTGGTATGGAGATGAAGCCTTCTGACCTTTCTGCAGACGAGATGAAGTTTGCCCAGTCTTGTTTTAAGACCTACAAGGAGACCATTCGCCCAATTGTTCAACAGGGCGATTTATACCGACTGATTTCTCCCTACGAGGGTAATGGCTATTGTAGTGAGATGTATGTGAAAGAGGATAAATCAGAGGCTATCTTCTTTGCTTACAAGTTTGAACATTTCGTTGACTTCTTCCGTCCTCGCTTCTACTTTGCTGGATTGGATCCAGATGCTACTTATACGCTGACTGAAATATGCCGTCAGGATTCCCCTGATCATTGGGAAGGTGCTACCTTCACCGGTCGTTTCCTAATGCAGCAAGGTATCGAAATCGGTTTCCGTGGAGAATACTCCAGCAAAGTCATCAGACTTGTACGCAAGTAAAAAGCCTCCCCCGCCCTCCCCCAAGAGGGAGGGGGCTTAATCTACATCATAATAGATTAAGGCTGATTTGTATTGTGGCAAGCCTGTTATGTAGCGCTGTGTTTCGCGCAGTCTCTTACGTGCTTCTGCTAACGAAGCTGTAAGTTCTATCTTAATAATGATTTTCCGGATATGCATCATTTGTACTCTGGCAATGGGAGGCGTGTCTGGTCCGAGTATTCTTGTACCGAAGATCTGCCTTAGTAAAGTTGCATAGTCTCTTGCAAGGTTATCCAGTACCCTTTCATCTTTGTGCTTCATGTATACATAAATCAGACGGCAGAAGGGAGGATAGTTGAAAAGACTTCTTTCTTGCATTTGTTCTTCGTACATGGCAGTATAGTTGTGTTGTACTACCTGTTTGATAGCTGATGCATCTGCGTCTTGTGTCTGTAGCACAACATACCCTTGTTCTTTTTTTCTTCCGGCTCTTCCTGCCACCTGCTCCATCATTTGGAAGGCATGTTCATAGCTTCTGAAGTCCGGTTGGTTCAGCATGGTACTGGCATTCAATATACCAACTAAGCTTACACGTTCAAAGTCCAACCCTTTGGTCACCATTTGTGTACCCACCAGGATGTCTGTCTTATGATGTTGGAAATCAGAGATGATCTGTTCGTAATGCAGTCTGCTTCTTGTCGTATCCAAATCCATTCTGGCAATTCTTGCAGTAGGAAAGATGTTTTGCAGGCAGTCCTCTATGCGTTCCGTTCCATACCCCTTTCCCATGAGGTTCTGTTCCTCGCAGTTGGGACATTTTTGCGGGATAGGGTAGGTTGCGCCACAGTAATGACAGGTAAGTTGTCGCATGTTTCTGTGAAGGGTCAGGCTCACATCGCACTTTTGGCATCGGGGAACCCATCCGCAGGTTTTACATTCCATCATGGGGGCATAGCCTCGCCTGTTTTGAAACAGGATGACCTGCTTGTTAAATTGTAATGCCTCTCTTATCCTTTCTAACAGTTGTGGAGTGAATGGCCCGTTCATCAATTTCTTCTTAGCCATTTCGCGCATGTTTACCACCTCTATCTGAGGTGGTTGTACGTTGCCGTATCTCTTATGTATTTGAACAAGCCCGTATTTCCCCATCTGAGCGTTGTAGTAGGATTCCAGACTGGGTGTGGCAGAACCCAATAGTGTTTTAGCTCTATTTGCCTTAGCCATTACCAATGCAACGTTTCGTGCTTGGTATCTGGGTGCAGGATCTTGTTGTTTGAAACTTGTCTCATGTTCCTCATCAATGATGATAAGTCCTAAATTCTTGAACGGCAGGAAGATGCTACTCCTAACACCTACAATTATCTCATAAGGCTTATCGGAAAGCATTTTCTGATACACTTCCACTCGTTCTGCATCTGGGTAACGAGAATGATATACGCCTAAGCGGTCGCCAAAGACTCGTTTTAGACGGTCTGTCAGTTGAGCGGTTAGCACTATCTCGGGCAACATGAAAAGCACTTGTTTCCCCTCTTCTATGGTTTCTTTTATTAGATGAATATATACTTCCGTCTTTCCGCTGCTTGTTACGCCATGCAGTAAGCAAATATCGTGTTGTTTCCAGGTTTCTTTTATCTCTCTCTTAGCTCGTGATTGGTCTTCACTTAACGGATGCATAACCAACTCAGCAGGAAGGTTCTGTTGTGCTAAACGTCCAATAGGTTTCTGGTATTGTTCTATGATGCCTTTCTGGCATAGTGCTTTCAGAACATTAGGAGTGCAGGATGTACTTTCCATGAGTTCCTGTTTGGTGATTTCTTTCACCAACTGTCTGTTTTTCAAAGCTAATGCTGCAGAAAGACCGGATAATGATGCATACTTTAGGAGAAGATCAACTTGTTTCGTTGACCGTTTCATTTGTGTCAGTGTTTCGTTGAGTATTGTTTCATTAAAGAAAGGTTCTGTAATCCTGACGTATGTGGCAAAGCGAGGCTTGTATATTCTTTTAACTTCTTCCTTTATGTGGACGGCACCTTTCTCAAGTAGCCTTTTAATAATAGGCAGAATATTCTTTATGCCCGTCTTCTTTTGGAGGCTTGATAGCGTTTGTGCTGTTTCCTCTTCTAATGCTTGAATGATTTTATGCTCAGAAGGTGAGAGTGTATCTTCCGCAATGAATTCATCATTGTATATTACGCTTGATTCACTCTCCAGTTTCATTCCACTGGGAAGAGCTGCTTTATAGACATCCCCAATAGTACACAGGTAATAGTCTGCTATCCATTCCCATAGATTTAGTTGAGAGGGGGTTATGATTGGAGAAATGTCAAGTAATTCTGTAACCTCCTTGGTTTTATAGGGTGGATTATCATTGTGCAATTTTACTACGATTGCACTATAATACTTTGCCGTTCCAAAAGGTATAATAACCCTACAACCTACCTGGACAAGGTTGGAGAAACTCTTGGGTAAGCTATAGGTGAAAGTACCTTCTAGGGGTAGAGGTAGTATGACATCGGCAAACTGTGCCATCTGTCTTTACCTCCTCTGTCTGCGAGCACTTACGCGTGCTGCAGCTGGGGCAGCCTCCTTTCCTTTCTTAGTATCAGTTGTACTGGTTGTGGGTGTTTTCGTCTTTCTTCCCCAGATGCTTGACGACTTCTTTTCTGTCTTTTCAGCAGCCATTTTCGCCAGTGTTATGCTGTCTAACTTTGTGCTATCAATAATCTCATGCCCCCAAACGCCTTCTTCGAAGTCGACAATCTGCTTTTCAATTTTCAACTGCTCTTTTTTCATGGCGCTGTCGGTTTCGCAATAGTTCGCTAACACTTTGCCTTGCAGATTATTCGTTTTATAGATTTTACCTTCATAGCGGTTTAGTGTAAAGTAGTCGTCAGCTGTCAAGTTAGAAACATTGTTCAGGTTACTGCCCATCATAGGCAGTTTTGCCAGCCAAGGTGCTATGTCATCATATTTGAGCCAGAAGAGAGGGTAGGGGGTTGCGGCATCTGTGCTGAACTCATCGGCTCCGCGCATCAGAATGGGGCAGAGTGCTGTTACCTTCGTGCTGAAGGTTCCTGTTCGCTGATCCAGATAGACGCTTTCTTTGATATAATAACGCGTGGCTTCTGCACTGGGCACGTCAGCATCGGCAACGACAATCTTGCCGTCTTTTTCTTCGTAGTAGATGCCGTAGCGCTCCAACATGTCTTTAACGCTTAGTTTGTCCTTTTCTTCAAACGACTCATTTCCATCCAATTTGTAGGTATAGGCTGTCACACGTCCCGTCTGAATCAGGCGGAACAAGTAAGTAAACAGGTTCACCTGCTTGCCTATAGGTTCTACAGGATAGTACATAGGTGCGTTTTTGTCTTTCATCAGGTCGAGCTGACGATAGATATCACGCTTCCATACCACATCTTCGGGCATCACTGCTGATGTAGGGAATTGCAGGGATGCACGGTCGCTGGTTTGTTTGGCTTCCGTAGTTTTTGCAGTAGTGGTTGTACTTGCAGCGGATGATGTAGTACGACGTTTTGCAGGCTGCGCATTGGCTGTGCCAATTGACAATGGGTAATCGACAATGGATAATGCACCCATGCCAAACATTAGAATCAGGAACAGGGTTATGCGTTTCATATATCTTTTAATTTTCAATGTTATTCATTTATAATTCGTTTCCGTCTCTTCTGGGAGAGTTAGGATGTGACTACATTAATTAATCTTAACTTCCATGGCTCCGTCCAATTTTCTTTCTATGCCGTCAGGTCCAACAGCACGGACTTCAGTGATATAGAATCGTTTGTTACGTGCTAAGCCTCTGATTTGGTTTTTCTGTTGGTCTGAAAAGTTGGCTCCATTGCTCTTATAAGGAACGGCGTTACCCATTGCGTCATAGAAGACAGTTTCAAAACCCTGAACGCGGAAGGTAATATTGAGAAGTCCATCGTCGATGGCTGCACCAACACCTTCTGTTCCCATCAGTATCTGTTTGCTCAGACTTCCACCCTTAAAATGGTTTTCTCCACCATTTCCGTCAGAATATGCGATAAAGGCTGTTGGATCGGGCAACTTCCTAACACGGAAGGTGAATTTTCCCATTTCCTGAGTACGCCCCTCATTTTGGGCAGACACCGTAAATACTGCTTCTCCGCCTGGATTGGAAGGACGTGCAATGTAATGCCCATCACCTTTTTGGGTAAGTGTACCTCCTGTCATGGTCACTTGCAGTTTGTTACTGGGGATTCCCGGAACGGAAACGCTCATGGGGTTGTCATAACCGGCATACAATACGTTCATAATGTCAGCACTAACGGTGGCACTTGGAGCTACAACAGTATATTTCTGTGAAAAATCGCGCTTTACCTTTTCACCATCACCGTTAAGCATCTCAATGAAGCCACTCAGTGTAAAATCACCCGTTTTATTACAAATGGTTTCATAGAGTCCATGTTCACTTTTTATCGGTTGTCCGCCGATGTAGATGGTGGGTCTGCGTGTGGTATCCACAGCTGCCATAATAATCTGTGCGCTGAATTTGCCACCTTGTACTACAGTCTGTGAACTGGGGATAACATAGGCATTCAGTTGGTTCACACGTATATCCTTTACGTCCACATTACTGATAAGGTTGTGAAGAATCTCGCCTTCAGCGTAGCGCACATCACCTTGCAGTTTGGTCAACAGGGTAACAGCAGCTGCGGTGGGCATACTCTCAAACATATACTCCTGCCAGTTCTTTCCCATCAAACGTGCTTTTGTGGGCACTTCTGTGCTAAAGTTGCTTGAGATGATTTCTCTCTTCTCCTTGTCCGTTACCATCTTTATTATCTTCTCACGATAATTATTTATGGCTTGACGGAGTTCTTTGCCGCGACCAGTACCAGGTGCCAGCATTACCTGTGTGCTGGCTTCCA
The DNA here is from genome assembly GCA_017445925.1 of Bacteroidaceae bacterium. GTDB lineage: Bacteria > Bacteroidota > Bacteroidia > Bacteroidales > Bacteroidaceae > Physcousia. Next base: position 53,338 of record JAFSRW010000057.1, read on the forward strand.
GATCTTCGCGGTTCTTGATATTATTTACGTCACCCTCTTCACCGTCGCTTTCCCTTACGATGGCTTCCTTCAGTTCTTCAGCCAGATTGTAGAGCGAATCGCTGATGCCACGCACATACTGGGCCTTATCATACCATTGCTTTACTTTGGCAGGGTTGTTCTTCATCTGCTCATCAAAGGCCTTGTATATGTCATTGTTTACATGACTGGCATTCTGGGTAGTTTTGCTTAGGCTGTCCGACACCAGCGAGAAACCATTCAGCACATCGCTTGATACATTCAGGGCCAACATGGCCATCAGTACCAAGTACATCAGGTTTATCATTTTTTGGCGAGGAGAGACCCTCTTCTTCTGTATAGGCATCGTAATTATGAATTAAGAATTATGAATTAAGAATTCTTCACTTTTCATTTTTCACTTTCTCCCTCTTCACTCTTCACTCCAGCTACGGGTCCCATATTAACGGTGAGCGCCTTAATCATACGGCTGTATACCTCGTTCAGTTCCTGAATCTGCTGAGCCATCTTGCGTGTCTGTTCATCAATCTGCTCAATGGTGCTAACTTGCTTGCTGATATTGCGTAACTGTAATTCGTAAACAGTAGCGATACCTGTGAGGGTGCGATTCAGGTTCTCCATTTCTTCGCTGTCGGTACTCATGCGTGCCGCCTGAGCTTTTACGCGTCCCAGAACTTCTGTCAGTTCTGTGAGTTCCTCGGCATAATTCTTTACAGCTTCTTCTATGGCTGCTGGGTCCGTAGCTTTTATCTGGTTGGGGTCGATAGTAGGACCGCCATTCTGTATCTGTTCCAGTGCCAATTGTGCCTGTGCGGCAGCTTGTCCAGCTGCAGCTAAGTTTGCTGCTGCTGCGCTCAGTCCTGTTCCTGCTGCTAATGCATCTGGATCTATGTTACCAACAGGAGCACCAGCAATTACAGGAGCACCGCCAGCAATCACAGGGCCACCGCCAGCAACCACAGGACCTCCTCCTATAACCGGAGCACCACCACCTATAACAATAGGACCTTCAGGAATTTCTGCACCTTCGGGTAAGGGTGTTCCACCGCCACCGGCCACAACAACAGTCGGACCGCCAATAGCTTCTGCCCCCTCTGTTTTGGGAGTTTTCTCGTATGTCTTTTCAAATCCAGAGATAAAGAACACAATTGCCTCAACAATCATACCTATGAAGAGCATGACATTAGCACCAGTAATGTGTGTTAGCTTAAACAATGCTCCCAAGATAACGACTGAAGCACCCCAACTGTAGGCATAGTTCATAAATAACTGACCTGCAGGGGAGTCCATCCATTTTTGCAGTTTTATTATAGGATTCATATCTTTATATTTGGCCTCTCTCCACCGCTCTCCCCCAAGAGGGAGGGTTCCAAGGTTCTGAGGACTTTTTTATTTGTTTTACATTATTATTTCTTCGTCTTTAAGTTCCCCATTCGCGACGGTGTTCGGGTTGGGGGTGAGGCTTTTTTATCTCCTTGTTTTACGTGTACTTACTGTTGCACCGCCTGAGCTCTTACCGCCTCCGCCTTTTCCACTTGCTTTACCGCCTTTCTGGGCTCCAGCAGTTCCTCTATCACTTACCATAGTTCTAACACAGCGGAAGCCTACATAGCAGCGGGGCTGATTCTGGTATTCGTAAGAACGCCATGCACTGCGAATCATGCTCTCGGGGTCCTTCCAGGAACCACCTCTTACGCTTTTCTTTTTCAGGCGATAGGGGTCTTCTTTGGCTGCATTGTATTTAAGGTCGGGGTTCATGTCGCTCATGCTTTCTACACCGGCCTCTGTATATACAGTGCTTGTCCATTCTGCCACGTTGCCTGCCATATCATAAAGCCCATTGCTATTGGCACTGAAAATGCCGCATTTGCTGGTAATAAGACTACCGTCCTTGGTATAATTCCCCCTGTCAGGTTTAAAGTTGGCGTAGTAGCAACCTTTGTCGCTTTTAACCTCAAGACTTGTCCAAGGGAAGGGATTCCCCTCTTTTCCTCGAGCGGCATACTCCCATTCAACCTCGCTTGGTAGACGATAACGCTGAATCTGCTTGGCATAACCGCCCAGTCCTTTCATTAGGAAGTTGGTGCGCCATGCGCAAAATGCATTTGCTTGATCCCATGAGATACCTACTACGGGATAATCGTCGTAGGCAGGATTACTGAAGTATAACTTCATGTATCGCTCGTTGTCGGCATTCTGGAAATCGTTTACCCAACAAGTGGTATCAGGATAGATATTTACAATATATGTATTCAGGAAGTCCCATGGTCCGCTCAGTGGGCGTGTAATAGTCTGTCGGATAATCTTTCCGTCATCATCAATCCATGCGGTATCCTTGCTAATCATTACTTGCTCGTTGCTGATAGCGTGGTCAGTGTTCAAGTCACGCTCTTCGGGATCCAGACGATACTTGCGCTGAGCAGCTGCTACGTAGTCATAAACTTCATAGCGATAGTTCATCTGCTTGGCGTCCAGCATCTTGGTGCCGTCAATGGGGTGAATGACATATACACTTTGAATGGCGCGGTCTTCGTCCTCATTTGCCTTACGCCAAGGAATGGGCTTGCTCCAGTTCAGATAAGGTGTAATAGGATTACCCTCCTTATCTTCCTCAATTTTGTAAGTTTCATCACCACCATAGGCGGGGTCGGCTAAACGCTCACGGATAATACTGTCTCGAACCCAGTTTACAAACTGACGGTATTTGGCATTGCTTACCTCGTGCTCATCCATCCAGAAACCGTCAACACTGATGTCTCTGATGGGGAATTCGGCACCCCAAAGGGTATCGTTTTCCTGAAGTCCCACCTTTAATGAACCTTTGTGAACGGCCACCATACCGTATGGTGTAGGTTCTGACATTGCAGATCCTCTGACCCCTGTCAGTTCACCTCCAACTGCATTAGCCGAAGAGTTCGACCCCATACATGCAGCCAAGGTCAGGCAAAGAATTGCCATCAAGAAAAATCCCAGACTTTTTGTCTTCATATATTATACCTTATTTATATATAATTCAATTTTTAAACGTTAACGTTAACGATAACGATAACCTTCTTTTTCTTTATTTTATTTGTTCACGTTCACGTTGACGTTCCCGTTTTTACCTACAGCAGTCGCACGCTCTTATGCAGGTTTTTCCCTTTCTTTCCCAGATTCAGGTCGGTTTGGTATCCTATCATTATCTCGTGCGTTCCGTTCAGCACTCCTATTCCCCCTGTGTACACCTCGTAAGAGTATCCAATGTTTATGCCCTGGAAATTGTATCCCAACAGTATTCCAACACTGTTCATGGGGCTGTACAAGATGCCACCGTACATTTTATGTTTCTCGCCATCATATTCCAGTCGGGCAGTTATGTCTCCTCTCCATGATTGTAGGTCAGTCCTCAGAATGGCATCTGCTGCTATGGCATAGCGTGGGTAGCGGAGCTTATACCTGTATCCTCCTGTCATAAAGAAAACGGGATCAATGCTAACCTCATGCTTCTTGTCATCTCCCACTGTAATGGTAGGCCCCATAAGATGATGTACGCTGGCTCCAGCATACCATATTTTCTTATGGGTGTATCGGAGGCCGAGGTCCAAGTCTATGGTCTGCCCCTTTCCTTCACTTGTTGTAAAGGCCGGGTCGTTCGGGTCATTCAGATCCAGTTTGGAGCCATCCGTCTTTTCAACCAGTAGTGCAGGCTTTACGCCTATGCTCATGATTCCGCCCCACAATTTGTGGTGGTAGGCATACGTCAGAGATATTTTTTGCGTGGAGAAAATGGCCGCTTTGTCGTTATACAGTCCAAGTCCGACACCGTGACTGGGTCCCAGAAAGAATAGAGGCATGTCTGCTGTTACCAGAATGGTCTTGGGGGCATCCTCGAAACCAACCATCTGCATATTGTATGCAGCTCTGACGTTTAGCAGACCATCCAATCCTGCCGCTGCAGGGTTGAAGTGGGATTGAAGAGCCCAGGCGTTGGTGAATGCCGCATCAAACTGAGCTCTTGCACCCAGACTGATTAACAGCAGACCTATCCAGAGTATTCTTTTCATCCTAATGTTAATAACGTCAGAAAACATACATTTATTGTATAATTGGGTGCAAAATTACGATTTAGTGAGCGGAATACAAAATAAACAGAAATATTTTTTCATTCATTTTTCTTTCACACGTGGGAGTAATAGCTATTAATACTAGCAATTGTTACTATTAATACTAGCAGTTTTTACATTTAATACCCCCTCCAAGATTGAAAAAACGAGTTAATTCTTGGGTTGTATTAAAAAAAAATGTATCTTTGCCCTGATTTTTTGGCTAAATACAAAAGCAATATAATAATTAACCGCCTGTTTTGGAACCATATCCATGTCAAAAAAGGTTTCCTCTCAGGTAAAATATTAACTTAACAACACTTGTTTTATGAAAAGAAACAAACTTTTGATGTTGTTTGCTGCAACCCTATTGTGGTTGGGTGGACAAAGTGCAAGTGCCGTCACGCTTACTGCTGTGGCAGGTAATCACTGGGGATCTAATGAGAGCCCAGTACAATTGGTGGACGGTAAAAAAGGAACCAAATGGGGAAATGGCGGCGATTGCCCGCATTATGCAATCTTTAAATCAGATTTACCTCTTACCCCCGCATCGTATGTCCTGAGAATTGCCAATGACACAAACTCTAACACAGGTCGTAACTGGAAGTCTTGGAAGATTTATGGTGGCAACTTTGCTTCTGACGAAGAGGCTCAGAGCGAAGCCGCAGTATGGAATTTGATTGATACTCAAACTGATGTTGAGCTTCCGACAGCTCAGTACGAAGAATGTACTATCACAGTTTCTGGTGACAATAGCAATTTTTATTCTTATTTCAAGATTGTTGTTGAGCATCTGGTTTCTGATGGTCAGTATATGCAGATGGATGAATTCTGGTTCAAAGATTATACTGTTGACACCAGCGCTTTCGATGAGCAAATTCAGAACTGTAAGGTTTTCGACTTGACAGGAGTGGATGAAGACATTACTGCTGAGTACAATGGTAAGCTGAATGAACTTATAAATTCCGAAGACCCTGCTGTTATTGAGAAATTAATCAGTGAATTGAACAGCCTGCAAGCTTTCATCACAGAATATAAGGATAAGGTATTTGCTCCACTGTCTGCTGTAGGAGAAAGTGTTTGGGGCGATGGTTCTTGGACAAACTTGATCGATGGCAATATGGATACCAAGTGTGGTGGTGGTCTTCCCGCAGGTGGTGCATGGCTGGTATTCCGTGCTAATGGTGGTGCTGATCCATTTGTATATACGCTGACAACAGGTAAGGACACAAAGCAGTATCCTGGCCGTAACTGGAAGTCTTGGAAGATTTATGGTGCTAACTTTGCAACTCTTGCCGAAGCAACTCGTGATGCAGAGGGTTGGGTATTGCTCGACAGCCGCGAGAATGTAGGTCAGGATTTGTTCCCTGCAGAGAACCTGAGTCCTGCAGCATTTAGTTTCAGCGAATTCCCTGACGGTTTGGACAAGAAATACTATTACTTCCGCGTTGAGTTGTCTGCTGCTTATGATGGCACAGCTTATCAGATGACTGAGATTGAGTTCCTTACAAAGCAACAGGTGGAAGATACAAGAAAGAGCTTCTTGGCAGAATTTGATGACTTTGATGTTGAGGCACTTAATATTGAGGCCTCTATGGCCAATGTCAAGGCAGAGTATCTCGCCAGGTTAGAGGAATTGAAGACAACCTCTGATGTCGTAGCTATGTCTAAGGCATACAATGCATTGAAAGAACTGAGAAAGCAGCTTCAGGCCTCTGCTGATTACGTTGCAGGTGATCTTTACAAGGTATTGTCAGGTAATACTGCTTGGGGCGATGGTGAAAACTGGACCAAGTTGCTTGATGGCGACATAAGCACCAAGTGGGGTGGTGGTATGCCTGAGGATGGATCATACGTTATCTTCAGAACCTATGCTGCCAACACATCAGTTGCATATACATTGGTAACGGGTAATGATACAGGCAATAGCCCTGGCCGTAACTGGAAGACTTGGAAGATTTACGGAGCTAATATTAAGGGCGACATGGATGAATCGGCAGTTCGCAACTTCAGCAACTGGAAGTTGATTGACCAAAAGAGTGACATCGGCCAGGATCAACTGCCTCCAGCTAACTTTGCTCCCGCTTTCTTCAGCTTCAGTGAAGAATGGAGTAAGTATAAGTACTTTAAGATTGAGGTAGAAGCAGCATACGATGGTGGCAATATCCAGATGTCAGAGTTCAAGATGTACTCAGACGAAGAGTGGAAACTTGTATGTCAGGAGTATGCAGACTCTCTGAATAGATTGCTGATAAAAGTTATAGACAATAAGCCACTTACAGAGCCTGTTGCAACAGAAGTTTCATCTGCTATTACTGCTGTAAGCGAGGCTACACCTGAAGAGTTGCTGACTAAGTTTGCTGCTGCTCATGAGGTTATCAATAATGCTCTTAAGAAGAGTTATGCTGAAGTTGCTGCTGGTGATGCAGACTGCATCCTTCCTTCTATGAAGTGGGGTGGCGATTATAAGGCATTCACCTATCTGGCTCAAGGTGACTTCGAATATGGTGACTGGAACGACCAGAATCCCAACTATAACAAGATCATCGGTGTGCCTGAGGCACAGGATGGTAAGGATTGGTATTCACCTGACTATGCTGTAGGTTCTTGGAACTATGGCCAGGATCTGCCTAACTTTGGTGATGGACGTCCTGCTGACGTATATGCCGTTCGCTACTTTACAGTTAATGGTGAGATTCCTTCTACCGTTTATATGCCTGCTGCTCACGATGATGCTCCTTGCGAGTACTACATCAATGGTGAGTTGATTTGGGCAGAGACCGATGGTTGGAAGGAAGATGAGGTCGTTCGTTTGACCGACTCTCAGAAGGCTCTTATCAAGACCGACGGTAGTGTAAACGTATTTGCATTCCATGTTCACCAGAACTGGGGTGGCCGCTATGCTGACGGTGGTCTCTATACTGCTGGTAATATGGTTAACGATTTTAACAATACCGCACCTGCTGTAGATGCTACACTTGCTTTGGCAGAAAAAGAAGGCATCGATGCAGAGGTAATAGAATTTGCAAAGTCAAAAGTTAATTATCGTGCCGGAAGAGACCAGGCTCTTACTAAATTACGTCAGGCTCGTCGCTTTGCAGCAGATTCGCGTACAGAAAACTTCAAGGGTACTGCACCTACAGATGGCCTGACAGTTTATATCTTCAACGTAGGTGCCAAGATGTTCTTGGCTGGTGGTAACGATTGGGGTACACACGCTTCTTTGAACCACATGGGTGCTAAGTGCGTTCTCCGCGCTAACTCTTCAGGCGAGAACCGCTATGCTATCAAGACCAACCTGCCTAATGGTAGTCGCAACGACTATGATGGTCTTGGCCATAACGGATATGTTGACTGCCAATATGGTGCTGACTTCACAACTGCAGAAGGTTGGGCTTGGACATTCGAGGCTTTGGAAGATGGCACATACCACATTATCAACTCTCAGAACAGTGGCGCTAACATTTATTTGGGTATGACAGATGACGATCGTCTGCAGGTTGATACCGACAAGTCTGGTGCTGACAATCCGTTCAACAAGTGGTTGCTGGTTACTCCAGAAGAGTTCCTTGCTTTGGCAGAGGAAGCAACAGCTGAGAATCCTGTTGACCTTGGTCATCTGATTCATCAGGCAACCTTCTCTCAGAACGACTTCGAAGGTGATGATAAGGGTCCAGCCAATCTGTATGAGGACAACAATGAGATTTGGGAAAAATATTCTAAGTGGGAACGTAACGCTGGTTCAATCTGGAATTATAAGGGTAATGCTGCCGGTGGCGACTACATGTTTGAGCAGTGGAATACTGCTGACAGGGGTAAGGTATATCTGATTCAGGAGGTTGAAGGCCTGCCCGCTGGTAAGTATACCGTATCTATGAACGGTTACTATCGTGATGGTAACTATGAGGACGCTATTGGTGGCAACGTTCGTCAGTTGGCATACCTGTTTGCAGGTTCTGAGGAGAACTGTGTTCCTCTGGCAAGTATTATGGAAGGCGAAGGTAATGCACCCGGTTACGGACGTGATGGCAGAATACCTGATGGCTGTTATGATGCTGCTAAATTCTTCCAGGTAGGTACATATACCAACACGATTGATGCTGTAGTAGGTGCTGACGGCAAGTTGAAGATTGGCGTATTCCGCGATGCTGAAGACGTTAAGGGTGGTGACTGGATTACCACTGACAACTGGCGTCTCTTCTATAAGGGTAATTCCGTTGATGTAACTATCTCTGATGCTGGCTATGCAACCTTTGTTGCTCCTGGATACATCGACGAGATGCCTGAGGGCGTAGAGGCATTTGCCGCTAAGGTTCAAGAGGGTTATGTTCATCTGGAGCCTGTAACAGCTATTCCTACTGATGCTGCCGTTGTATTGAAGGGTGATGAAGGTACTTATTCATTCTATCCAAAGGCTGTTGGTGTAGACCTTGTTCTTGATAACGATTTGGTTGCTGCCAAGGAAGAGGTTACAGCTAATGGTGGTCAGTTCATTTTGGCTAAGTTGGACGGCAAGGCAGGTTTTGCTAAGGCTGCTCCCGGCACCGTTATTCCTGCTGGTAAGGGCTACTTGGTATTCTTGAATGCTGTGAAGGCCTTCTATCCTTTCGGCGAAGAAGAAACAGGCATTGAGAACGTTAATGCTAACCTTAACCTTAACGAGGGTCCTATTTACAACATAGCAGGTCAGCGTGTGAACAAGGCTCAGAAAGGTATTTATATTATTAACGGCAAAAAAATACTTAAGTAATATGATGAAATATATTAAACCCGCTCTGCGGGTAGAAGAGGCAGAAGTTGTCAGCATGCTGGCAGAGAGTCTGCCAATCGATAGTGACACCACAGTAGATGGTGGTGAAGCATTGACAAAGGAAAGTTCTTGGGAGATTTGGTCTGATGATAAGGAATAATCTCATGTCAATGACATAATCATTTAATATTCTAAGTGAGAGACTGGTGCTAAGTTTAGTGCCAGTCTCTTTTTGTTGAAAAAAAACGGTTTTTATTTGGGGCGTAATAAAAAAAAACATATCTTTGCGCAGTAGAATGGCAATAATTTGCTTTTGATCTGGTTGTGATATACAATGTAGTGCGCAGGTCGGCATACCCATAAGTAACCTTAAACAATGCTTTCGAGTGGTGTTAATTTCGCACTAACTGACCCATTCCGAGCAAACTTAACAACATTTGTTTTATGAAAAGAAACAAACTTTTGATGTTGTTCACTGCAGTACTGTTGTGGCTGGGTGGACAAAGTGCAAATGCAGGTGTCACGCTTACGTGCTTAAGCGGTTCCGGCTTTGGCGGTAATGAAGGTCCCGCCAAGTTGGTAGATGGCACCCAGGACACCAAGTGGGGTACTTGGGCAGGTTGGTATCATACTTATGAAAGTAATGATAATCTGCCGAATGCTATCTTCAAGGCTGCTCTTCCTATTGCAGTCGCTGACTATGAGTTGGTCATTGCCAACGACACCAATGGGCATCCCGGTCGTAACTGGAAATCTTGGAGAATCTATGGTGGCAACTTTGCATCTGATGCAGATGCTGTTTACAGTGAAACGGGAGAAGGCTGGGTATTGCTTGACCAGAAGGTGGATCAGGCAATGACAACAGATCAGTTTGCTGTAGTGCCTCTGACTGTTTCAAATCCCGACGGTAAGTTCTATTCTTATTTCATGATTATCGTTGATGCTATTTGTTCAGATGCAGCTTTTGATGACTACACACAGATGGACGAGTTCCGTTTTGTGAACGAGAAGGTTGACACATCTGCTGGTCAGGTTTATTTGGATTACAATCCAACAGATGTTGATGCAGACCTCGTGGAAGCATACGCTGCAAAGAAGGCAGCTTTGCAGGCAGCTTATGATGCTGTTGATGTAGAGGCAATCATCGCCGCAACGAGCGAATGTGCTCAATTAAAGGATAAGATTACTACTCTTCAGAACGGAGGATTCATCGCTCTTGATTGGACTGCTGCTTGGGGTGACGGTCCCGGCTCAAACCTTGTGGACAAGGATGATTACACCAAGTGGGGTGGTAACTTCCCTGACGAAGGTGAGCATGTTCAGTATGTAGTATTCCGCTGTCAGTCACAGCAGCCCTATTTTTATAAGTTAGTGACTGGTGGTGATACAGAAAGATGGAACACACGTAACTGGAAGACATGGAAGGTGTTTGGTGGAAACTTTGCCTCTGAAGCTGAGGCAACAAGAAGTGCTGAGGGATGGGTAGTGCTTGATGACAGAACGGACATTAGCACCGATTACCTGCCCAATAAGAACAATTATCCTGCTACCCTTACCTTTACCAATGGCGTAACAGCAGCTTATTCTTTCTACAAGGTGGAGGTTTATGCTTCTGGTGGCAGCCAGCAGCAGATGTCTGAGATTTATCTCTGCACAGAGGAAGAGTTCAATGCTATCCGTCAGGGTTTGGTGGATGAGCTGGCAGAGTTTGCTGCCGGTTTGGAAAACCTGGTTGTTACTTCCGACATGGAAGCAAGCAAGACAACCTTCGCAGAGAAGTATGCAGAGTTGCAGACCACAACCAATGCTGACGAGTTGACTTTCAAATTTAACGAACTCGTAGCCTTGAAAGAAGCTCTCGAAGAGTCTGCTGCCTATGCAGGCGGTGGCTATCGTGTTCTTGATGGTAATACGGCTTGGGGAGATAACGAGAACTGGACCAAATTGCTTGATGGTAAAGAAGAGACCAAGTGGGGTGGCGGTATGCCAGAAGGTGGTTCATTTGTAATCTTCAGAACTTACGCAGCTAATAAGTACAATCAGTATATGCTGGTTACCGGTAACGATACCAAGAATAGCCCGGGTCGTAACTGGAAGACTTGGAAGATTTATGGTGCCAATGTAAAGGGCGACATGGATGATCAGGCAAAACGCGACTTCAGTAACTGGAAGTTGATTGACCAGAAGAGTGATATTGGTCAGGATCTGTTGCCTGGTGCCAACTTTACCCCAGCTTTCTTCAACTTCAGCGAAGAGTGGAGTAAGTATAAGTACTTCAAGATTGAGGTTGAGGCAGCATACGATGGAGGTTCTATTCAGATGTCTGAATTCAAGTTCTTGAGTGATGAAGAATATGCAGCAAAACGTCAGGAATATGTAAATGCTTTGACCGAGGCAGGCATGTCTCTTGCAGACCTTGCTGAACAGATAGATCTTCCTGCTGCTGTGAAGGAACAGTTGTTAGCACAGTTAACAGAAAAAGTAGGCGGCATGATTGCTGAGGTAGCTCAAGCTCCTGCAGGTGAATTGCTTCCCAAGTATAATGCAGCAATGGAATTCATTACCAAGGGTATTCCTGCATTGGCTGCTGATTATACCTTGGAGGAGGTTGATGGTGTATATCAGATCTCTAAGCCTCAGCAGATGGTTACCTTCGCTGCAATCGTAAACAGTGGTAATCCAGAGGTTGATGCAGTTCTTACTGCTGACATTGATATGTCTGAAATAGCTAATTGGACAGCCATCGGTGACTGGGGTGGCATTAGTGGCACTGCAAGTGCTTGCTACAAGGGTCACTTCGACGGCCAGGGACACACCATTAACAACTTCACATTTACATCGACCCATAACTATTATGGAGTCTTTGGTGTAATCTCAACAGGTGCACTCATTGAGAACTTTGATATCTATGGTACTATTAACACCACAATCCAAAATGCTGGTGGCGTAGCAGGTTATGCTCGTGACGAAGGTCCTACCATTCGCAATATCCATAGCTTTGTCAACATCAACAATTCTTTCGCTGGTGGCAGACAAGGTGGTATCCTGGGGAATTCTAACAATGGTACTGTATTTATTGAGAATTGTTGGTATTCTGGTACATTGGATGGCAATGATGCTGCTAATAATGGTAACTATGGTGGTATTATTGGTTATGTTCAGAATAATGCAAAGGCTATCGTTACAGTTAATAACTGCTTGTTCGATGGTAAGGTAATTAATACTGCTGAGACTCCGGGAAATTGCACCTTTGGCGGTATCATTGGATACAACAATGGTGGTAAGGCTACAATTAAGAACTGTTTGTCTATTGGCACATTACAATCTGCCATAACAGGTCAGTTCTTTGGAAAGATCAATGGGAACAACTCTATTTTTGCCAATAACTATTATAAGGGTTCATTCGTTAATGGCAATGGTAGCGCTGGAACTGTAGGTGGTGATGCTCCGGTAGAAGTTACCGATGATCAGCTCGCAAGCGGTGAGATTGCATGCAAGCTTGGCGGTGGTTGGGACCAGAATCTTGGAGAGAATCCTGATCCATATCCTGTACCCGGTGGCGAGTTGTACATCATCGAAAGCGATGGAAAATATGTGCATCCTTCTGTAGAAGTGGCTAAGGGCGATGCCGAGTGCATCCTTCCTTCTAAGAAATATGATGGCGCATACGACGCTTACACCTTCGTTGCTCAGGGCGATTTTGACTATGGTGATTGGAACGAGCAGAACCCCAACTATAACAAGATTATTGGTGTTCCTGCTGAGCAGGACGGTATAGCATGGTATGCTCCCAGTTTCTCTGTAAATGGCTGGAATTATGGCCAGGATCTGCCTAACTTTGGTGACGGACGTCCTGCTGATGTATATGCAGTTCGCTACTTCACTGTTGAGGGTGAGATTCCTTCTACTCTTTATATGCCTGCTCCTCACGATGATGCTCCTTGCGAGTACTACATCAATGGTGAGTTGATTTGGGCTGAAACCGATGGTTGGAAGGAAGATGAAGTTGTTCGTCTGACCGACTCTCAGAAGGCTCTTATCAAGACCGACGGTAGTGTAAACGTATTTGCTTTCCACGTTCACCAGAACTGGGGTGGCCGCTATGCTGACGGTGGTCTCTATACTGCTGGTGCTATGGTTGACGCCTTTAATAATGATGTTAAGGCTCTTGATGCTACAATTGCTTTGGCAGAGAAGGAAGGCATCGATGCTGATATTATTGATTTTGCAAAGGCTAAGGCTTCATACCGTGGCGGTATGGGTACTGGTCTTTCATACTTGCGTATGGCTCGTCGCTTTGTTGCAGACGCTCGTACCGAGAACTTCAAGGGTACAGAGGCTGCAGATGGCCTGACAGCTTACATCTTCAACGTAGGTGCTAAGATGTTCTTGGCAGGTGGTAATGATTGGGGAACTCATGTTTCTCTGAACCACATGGGTGCTAAGTGCGTGTTGCTCGCTAACTCATCTGGCGAAAACCGCTACACCATCCAAACCAACCTGCCTAACGGACTCCGTGGCAAGAACGATGCTCTCGGCCACAACGGTTATGTTGACTGCGGCGATTTGAATACAACCGAAGAGCGTTGGGCTTGGACATTCGAGGCTTTAGCCGATGGCACATACAATATTATCAATGCCGAGAATGGAAAATTCTTGGGTATGACTAAGGGTGAAGGCCTACAGGTTGATACCGACAAGGATGCTGCCAATGGCGACTACAACAAGTGGATACTCGTAACTCCTGAAGAGTTTATGGATTTGGCAGCTGAAGCTACACCAAACAATCCTGTTGACCTCGGTCACCTGATTCATCAGGCAACCTTCGCACAGAATGATTTCGACGGTAATGATAAGGGCGCTGCTAATGCTGATCTCAACGATTCTAAGTGGGAGTGCAACGCTGGTAGTATCTGGAACTGGAAGGGTAATTCTGCTGGTGGTGACTACATGTTTGAGCAGTGGAACACCGCTGACAAGGGTAAGGTATATTTGGTTCAGGAGGTTGAAGGTCTGCCCGCAGGTAAGTACACCGTATCTATGAACGGCTACTATCGTGATGGTAACTTCGAGAGTGCTGATGAGGGTAACGTTCGTCAGTTGGCTTATCTGTTTGCTGGTACTGAAGAAAACTGCGTACCTCTGGTTAGCATTGTTGAAGGTAGCGGCAACGCTCCTGGTTATGGTCGTGGTGGTGCCAGTGGTATCGTAATACCTGATGGTTGCCATGATGCTGCCAAGTTCTTCCAGGTAGGTACCTACATTAACACCATTGAAGCTGAAGTTGGTGCTGATGGTAAGTTGAAGATTGGCGTCTTCCGCGATGCAGAGGATGTTAAGGGTGGTGACTGGATTACTACCGACAACTGGCGTCTCTACTACATGGGTAACCCCGTTGATGTAACTATCACTGATGCTGGTTATGCAACCTTCGTTGCTCCTGGTTATGTCGATGAGTTGCCTGAGGGCGTTGAGGCATTTGCTGCTAAGGTTCAAGAGGGTTATGTTCATCTGGAGCCTGTAACTGCTATTCCTGCAGATGCAGCTGTTGTACTGAAGGGTGTTGCTGGTGATTATACCATCTATCCTAAGTCTGTAGGTGTTGACCTTGTTCTCGACAACGATCTGATTGCTGCTAAGGAAGAGGTAACAGCTGACGGTTCTCAGTTCATTCTGGCTGAGATGGGTAAGACTGTAGGCTTCGCCAAGGCTACTCCTGATACTAAGATTGCTGCAGGCAAGGGTTACTTGGTATTCTTGAATGCTGTGAAGGCCTTCTATCCCTTCGATGAGGAAGGTGAGACTGGCATTGAGAACGTTAACGCTAACCTTAACCTTAACGAAGGCGCTATCTACAACATAGCTGGTCAGCGTGTGAACAAGGCTCAGAAGGGCATCTTCATTATTAATGGTAAGAAGGTGCTGAAATAGGACCCACCCCGGCCCTCCCTTTAGGGAGGGTGAGGGGTTTAATAAAATATGATTATTAACTTATGACTCATACCCTCATTAGTCACCTCCCCTAAAGGGGAGGATGGGAGGGGTCCAGATTATGAAATATATTAAACCTATTTTGAAGGTGGAAGAGGCTGAAGTTGTCAGCATGCTGGCAGAGAGCCTGCCAATCGATGGTGGCACCACAGTAGATGGTGGTGAAGCATTGACTAAGGAAAGTTCTTGGGAGATTTGGTCCGATGATAAGGAATAGTCTTTAGTTTTAGAGTATAGAAGAAGGGCTGGTGCAAATAGCGCCAGCCCTTTATTACTTTAATGGAGCACTAATACTCGCGCTCTTATTTCAAAGTTTCAATAGCAAATTTCATGCGCTTTAGCGTTTCCTCTTTTCCTAAGAAAGCGGCTAATTCATACATATCCGGTCCTTGCCCGGCACCTACCAAGCAGATACGCCATGCATTCCAGGGACGCAGACCGGAAGTTTCTGCCCACGGGTCAACTACTGCCTTCATGCCATCTATGCTGAAATCTTGGATGTCGGATAACACCTCATAGAAATGTTGCATTTCAGCAGCAGTATTTTCTGTCCAGTTTTTGCGGATGAATTTGTCCTCACGATCGAAACTCTCAGGTGCCACAAAGAAGAAGCGGGTAAGGGGCCACAAATCAGATGGGAAACTGATATTGCGCTTACGCTTGTTACCTTGTCCGTCAATATACTCTATTACCTTCAGTTTCATCATGCGTACCACTTCTGCTTCTTGCTCTGTGGTAGCATTGATACCTTCAGCTTTCAAAATCTTGTCGAAGGCAGGAGCCCACGCTTCATCAGGTTGCTGAATCAGGTATTGGTGGTTGAACCATGCAGCTTTCACATAATCAAACTTGGCACCGTTCTTCGAGCACTTGCTCAGGTCGAAGAGTTTCACCATCTCATCCAGTGTCATCAGTTCCTGATCATTGCCGGGATTCCATCCGAGGAGCGCCAGGAAGTTGACAACAGCCTGAGGCAGATAACCTTTTTCGCGGTATCCGCTGGACACCTCACCTGTCTTGGGGTCGTGCCATTCCAGAGGGAATACGGGGAATCCCAGTTTGTCACCGTCACGTTTGCTAAGTTTGCCGTTTCCTATAGGTTTAAGTAATAAAGGCAGGTGTGCAAAACGGGGCATGGTATCTGCCCAGCCGAAAGCTTCATACAAAAGCACGTGCAGTGGAGCACTGGGTAACCACTCCTCGCCACGGATAACATGGGTAACCTCCATTAGGTGATCGTCCACAATATTAGCCAGATGGTAGGTGGGCAGCTCGTCGGCACTCTTGTATAGCACCTTGTCATCCAGTATACTACTGTTAATGCGTACCTCACCGCGGATTAAGTCATCTACCAGAACATCTTTTCCGGGTTCAATCAGGAAGCGGACTACATACTGCTTTCCTTCAGCTATGAGCTTGTCAACTTCCTCTTTTGTCATTGTCAGCGAATTGCGCATCTGCATTCGTGTGCTGGCATCGTATTGGAAGTTTTCTATCTCGGCACGTTTGGCCTCCAGTTCCTCTGGCGTATCAAAGGCAATGTAAGCCTTCCCGTTGTCCAAGAGTTGCTGAACATACTTTTTGTAGATGTCCCTGCGCTCGCTCTGACGGTATGGACCATGCGAGCCGCCATAGCTGACACCTTCATCAAACTTGATACCTAACCACTGGAAACTTTCAATAATATATTCCTCGGCTCCAGGTACAAAACGTCCGCTGTCGGTATCCTCAATACGGAAAATTAAGTCACCACCATGCTGGCGTGCAAAAAGGTAGTTGTATAACGCGGTCCTGACACCACCAATATGGAGTGGACCTGTAGGACTTGGGGCAAATCTTACCCTTACTTTTCTATCTTGCATAAGCTAATGTTGTCAAAATTCGTGCAAAAGTAAACATTTTTTTTCTAACAAAAGAGTTTTTTTTGTATTTTCGCACTCAGAAAGAGAAAAAGAACAATGAGCCGATACAATAGGAAGAGAAAAATCAGCAACAAAGAGTACCTGTATAGGGTTGCAGGTCTTGTTGCCATGATAGCCATTCTGACAGTTTTTCTGCCCAAGGGTGGTTATAGTAAATATGATTATAAGATAGGGGAGCCCTGGGATGATGCGCAGGTTATAGCACAAGACAGTTTCCCCGTGTACAAGAGTGAAGCTCAACTGAACCATGAGAAAGACAGCCTGCGTAATTACTATGAACCTTATTTTGAGCGTAACAATGCTGTTTTTGTGAAGCAGTCTGGACGGTTGAAGGAGGAGTTTAAGACATTATCGGCAGATGGAGTTCCATCATATTATCTACCCTATTTGTTGGAGAAACTTCGTCACCTGTATACGCAAGGCATTTTAGATACCCAGGACTATGATATGCTGAAAAAAGATAGTACACGTCAGGTCTGGCTTTTTGAGAATAATGAGTCACAGCCCCGTTATGTTAAACAGCTGTACACCTTGAAGTCTGCTTATGAATATATAATGGCAGAGGAAGACAGCCTTCGTTACAATCATAGCCGTATGATGCGCTGTGGCTTGGAAAGGTTCATTCAGCCCAATCTGACTTATGATGCGGAGAAGTCGTTCCAACAGCGGCAAGAGGTTGATGCTCAATTGGTACCCTACATAGGTCAGGTACTTGTTGGGCAGAAATTGGTGGACCATGGTCAGATAGTTGATGAGTACACGTATTGTGTTCTTCAGTCTATGGAGCGTTTCCAGAAGACTCGTTCGCTGAGCAATACCGAGAAGTTGCTGCAGTTGGCAGGACAGGTTACATATATTGCTATCATGATGATTCTGCTCTTGTTTTATTTTGAGCAGTTCCGAAGCGATTATCTGACCAGCCCACGGTATATCCTGCTGGTGGTGAGCCAATGTATTTTATTCCCGTTGGTAACGTACACATTGATGTCACATAGCCTGATGAGTGTTTACGTTGTTCCCTATTGTATTTTGCCTATTCTTATCCGTGTGTTCATGGATAGCCGAACGGCATTTATTGCACATATTATATCCATCCTATTGTGCGCTGTTTCACTCCATCATCCATACGAATTTATCGTAACCCAGTTGGTGGCAGGTCTGGTTGCTATTTATAGCCTGAGACAGCTTTCACAGCGCAGTGAGCTGGTTCGTGCTGCAGCCTTGGTAACGGTGGTCTCATTAATTACCTATTTCTGTATTGAACTGTTGCATGGTAGTCCATATAGCTCTAACGGGTTCGATAGATGGACATATATCTATATCTTGTTGGCGGGTGTCCTGTCCCTTCTTTCCTATACGCTACTCATGCCTATAGAGCGTATCTTTGGTTTTACGTCCAACGTTACATTGGTAGAACTTTCCAATATCAACAACACCATTCTTCGCCGACTGTCCGAGGAGGCACCCGGAACATTCCAGCACAGCATGCAGGTGGCTAATTTAGCTGCCGAGGTGGCCAATAGGATAGGTGGAAAGAGCCAGTTAGTCAGAACGGGTGCCCTATATCACGATATAGGAAAGTTGGAGAACCCCGTCTTTTTCACCGAAAATCAGTCGGGCACGAATCCTCATGATAATTTGCCCTACGAACAGAGTGCTCAGATTATTATCCAACATGTAAAGAATGGTTTACGTCTGGCAGATAAATATCGGCTCCCTTCTGTCATTAAGGAGTTCATCTCAACTCATCACGGACGTAGTCTGGCTAAATACTTCTACGTTTCCTGCAAGAATGATTATCCTGACAAAGAAATAGATAAGCGACTGTTTACCTATCCTGGTCCCAATCCCACCACGTTGGAACAGGCCATTCTTATGATGGCAGACTCTGTTGAAGCCGCCTCTCGGAGTCTATCAGAATATACAGAGGAAAGCCTGAATAGTATGGTCGACAGGATTGTTGATGATCAGGTGACCTCAGGCTATTTTGCGGGGTGTCCTATCTCTTTTTTAGAGATTGCTGACGCGAAGGAGGTTTTCAAGACCAAATTGCGCACGATGTATCATACTCGCATCCAATACCCTGAGCTTACAGGTAAGTGATGAAATTGCTAAAAAAGGTTAGGAATTTGCAGAAATGAATAAAAATTCATTATCTTTGCAGTGTTAATCAAAAACAAAAGATTATGAAGACTAAGATATATGCGTTTCTGCTGACGATATTGCTTTATGGCGCCTTCTCCTTGACGGCGCAGAGTCAGACTGTCGGTGATTTGGAAGGCAAGGATTACGTCGACGACATCCTTAGCAAAGGAGGTTTGGTTCGTATTACCAATCGAAGGACTTCCAGTGCCAATCTAACCGATGACGGGACCAAGACCCTTGGTGCCCGATCCAATGTGAATAATCTGCAACAGGTGTGGATTTTGCAGAGATATAACAAGAGTTATACCCTGCGTAACGGTGGTACAGGCCGCTTCCTTTCGTCCACTGATAATTACCGTTCACCAAGTACAACGGCCAAGATGCTGTACATTCAGTATAGCCCCAACAATACGGGAAATTCCTCTTACGTCAACATTTCAGAAAAGAGTGATTTTAGCGGTACCTCCTGCCTAAATCTGAATGGTGATGGTGTCACCTTGTATAAATGGAGTTACCAAGGTGATTTTGGTTCAGACTGGAAGATATCTGCAGTGGATAACTTTACTATGGAGGAGGTGCTGGAAGGATTGCTGGCACAAAGTCCTTATAAAACTCCTGAGGTTGGTAAGTACTATCGTATCCGCAACATGGGTTATGATACCTATATGAATGAGGACTTCGGTAATAATGCCATCAGTTGCGAGGCAAAAAGCGAGGACAAGCTTTCTCAATACTGGACTTTGGTATCTGCTTCGTCGGGTAAGTATCATTTGCAGAACCTCTGTACCCAGCGCTATATTGTCCGCCAGAACGGTGCACTCAGCAAACAATACAAGACTCAGACGGGCAAACCTACCGTGGGATTTTCGCTCACACGTAACGGTGACGAAACGAACCTGCTGTATTACATAGTGGACAATGGTAACGTTGCTCTGCATTGTGATGCCCAAAGTGCAATGGTGGGTTGGTATACCGACAATATTCCTGGCAGCACATGGGGCTTTGAGGAGGTGGAACTTACCGATGAGTTTATAGAGAAAGGTCGAAGTGGTCTGAATGCCTATAATGAACTTAAATCCAAGTCGTCAGCTTATAAGTCTGCACTTAACAGACTCTTCAAGGATGGTGCCTGCACAGAGCTAAACGACGAGATACAGGCTCTTTCGGATGAAGCGTTGGCAGAGAATGCAGATTTTCAGTTGTTGAATGCCGATATGCAGGCCATGATTCTGAAGGTTAAGAATAACACTTGGGAAACATGTACGGGCAGTAATGGGTATAGTCGTGACTTTGAGAAGTTCTTCCGTGTTCGCGACGATTATCAGGTTTACAGTCATTACCAGAAGATGGCGGGCAATGCGTATTGTGGCATGAGCAATTCCTTCGGCAAACTTTCCGGTCCAACGGGTATCTGTGGTAATGCAGGAGATATCATCTATCTTTACGTTGATAAGGAACCTAATTCCAATTGTACCTTACAGGTCGAGGTTATTGCCGATAGCGACAGTCCGGGCGACCATCAAACTGGTGCTACAACGGATTTGCACAAAGGCCTTAATGCAATTATATTGAGTAATAAGAGCACCATATACATTTTCTATCAGCTCAATGACCCAGAGAAATATCTTGCCAACTACCCTGATATGAAGATTCATATCGAGGGAGGACAGGTACAAGGTTATTGGGATGCCACGCGAGATATGACAAATGCCGACTGGCTCCTTTTGCGTGAAAAGATGCTCAACAAGAGTAGCATCCTGAACCTTAAATGCAAGCGCCTGGTCTTTGTTATGAACAACAGTCTGGTACAGAAAGCCATCAGTGCCGATAATAATATGGAAGGCCTGATGCGTGTCTGGAACACCATGTTACAGAACGAAGAGGACCTGATGGGCTTCCAGGAGAAGGTAGAAGGCAAGTTCAACAATATCTGGAACTGCTTCTCTATCAACCACAGTTACATGTATGCCACCACATACGGAACCTATTATGAGAACAGCACCCTGTCCACCGTCATGAGCTATAAGGCACTGACAGAGACGGGTGGTGGTGCTCTCTGGGGACCCAGTCATGAGATGGGACACAACCACCAGGCCTGCATCAATGGTGTGGGAAGTACAGAAACCAGTAATAACCTGTTCTCTAATGTCAACGTCTATCTGCATGGTGTGAGCACTAGTCGTGGTGATGCCGCCGAGACCTGCTTCAGCGACTTTGCTGCCGACAAGTCGTGGCTGCAGCGCGGTACTTGGGCACAAGCCAGATTCTATTATCAACTGTACTTATACTATCATGCTACAGGGCGTAACACCGACTTCTACCCCAAACTCTTTACACTTCTACGCCAGAGTCCCATTAACAAAGGTTCGTGGGATGACACCTTAGAGGCAGATACTGATGGAGACGGAGTTAACGATGTAAAGGGTGGTTACAAAAGTTATGGAAAGAACGATTATCTGCATATAGCCAAGAAGATGTGCGATGCGGCGGGTGAGGACCTGAGCGAGTTCTTTGAGGCATACGGTATGTTTATTCCTGTGAAGGATATGTTTGTCGATGATTACTCCAAATATTGGGTAACCACTACCCAGGCCGATATAAATGCTGCCAAGAAATACATGCAACGTTATCCTAAGGCAGGTAACATCATCTTCATAGAAGACCGTATCAAGCAGTCACCCTCTGTTGCCGATGGTCCGTTGGAGGGAAAGCCCAAGAGTAAGTATCGTGTTCCTATCAGCGATGAGGATTGCAACCAGATTGGCAAGCATGGCGATGTGGGCCAGTATTCCGATTATGTGGACGATTATGTTACCAACGGATATTATTACACCACTTCCACCAGTTCCGGAAATACTACTTTTAGAATTACAGGTACAGGAGCCGTAGGATTTAAGATTTATGACAGCAACGATAAGTTGGTATACCTGAGCAACAAGAAGACTTTCACTGTTCCCTCTGCCGTTCAGAAGAAGATAAAGGACGGTTTCCGGCTTTATGCTGCCGAGGGTAATGGTTATGATGTCTTAGTACAGTTCGGCCCAGCCTCGTATCGTGGCGAGATGATTGCTTACTATGCAGGAAATCCCACGCCTCATACCTTATATTATTATGGAACAGGAACAGCGGGTAAGAGCGATATTGCTACGTTGCCACCCAACTCTCTTGTTTATATAAAGTCAGATCAGGATGAGAAGAAACAACCCACAGAAGAATTGTTGCAGAAGGCTAATGTGGTAAGTGCTGAGAGCGAAGCACAGAAAGTTGAAATTGACGGCGACAAGCCCTTCTATATCCCCACGGAGTTCACAGCTCAACAAGTAATCTTCACCAAGGAGGGGACTGGTTATCAGGCACTTAAACTCCCGTTCGATATGATAGAGGAAGATACAAAAACTATTCCTGCTGGCGAACCTGTGATTAAAGAGGGTAAAGTGGAGATTAATGCAAACAGTGTGGTAATAAAAGCTGGCACCTATGATGTAACAGAAAGCGGCTATATCCTTGCTTCAGATGGCAACTCATACATCTTTGCTGAAAACATCTCGCCCTTCACATACGTCTGGGATGAGCCGAATGGCATTGAAAACGTTAACGTCAACGATAACGTTAACAAGGGTGAAGAGGGGGCAGTTTACGACCTCGCTGGCCGAAAGATAGCCAACGGCCAAAAGCCAACAGCCAAAGGCCTGTATATACATAACGGTAAAAAGATATTGATAAAATAATGGCAAAAGAAAAACCTAACAAGAGTAAAAAGGATGTTGCTAAGGGTGCATCAACGCCCCCAGTAGCAGAAAAGAAGAAAAGGTCTGTGCGCCTGCCAGTGCTCCTGCTCTTCTGTGTGGCAGTACTGTTGTGGTCGGCATGGTATTACGGAAGTGTCTTTCATTTGAGTCGTGAATACAGTTTCTGGGTAGCAGATACCCGTCAGATGGATTTCATACTCTCCTGTTCATTTGGCAGTATGCGCTATGTAGGAAGAGCCTTGCTTATGACCTATAAATATCCTTGGTTGGGCGGACTCCTGATGGCGTTCCTGCTTACGGTGGGCACGTGGTTGGTAGGTTACTGTTGGCGCCTGAAAGCCAAATGGCGTTCCATTCAGTATCTGCCTGCATTGGCTTATATGGGCACTGTTACCTATCTTGGTCTTGATATCTTCTTTGAAGCCGAAACAGGTTATATCCTAGGAATACCTTTCCTGACGGTATTGGTCCTTGCCATTTGTGGCATCATGATTAGGAGCTTCAGTCGTAAGAAGGTACATGCCCTCTTTGCTGTTCCTGCCGACGAGACCCAGCGCGACAATCTTTTTCAGTTGGTTGTCTGCATCGTAGGCTTTGCTGCCATAATAGGTTTTAATGAGTGGAAACGTCCCTATGTGCGTGTTATTACCCAGTTGGCTGCTATGGAGCAGGAGCAGGATTGGGAGGGAATACAGAGGGTGGCCAGAGCTCATTCCTACCAGAGCAACCGTCCTATGGCCTGCATGTATGCCATAGCTCTTGTTCATACGGAACAGATAGCCTACCGCATGTATGATATCCGTTTGGATTACGATTCGCTTTATATACACGGGAAGGACGGCACTCATAACAATGCCAGCAATATGTATATTCCTGAGGGTAGTTATCATGGCGGTTTCTCAGAATCCTGTATGCATTCTTGCATGGAGCAGATGGTGATGGAAGGTCCTTCGTTGCGTCTGATGAAACTCTACATTAAGAGTGCCTTGATGCGTGGTGAGTGGGAACTCTGTCGTAAGTATCTCCGTATTCTCAGTGATGTCCCCTTTGAGAGTGCTTTCTGTGGGAAATACGGAGCTATGGTGGGAAATGATTCCCTGGTGAATGCCGACCCTGAGATTGCTAAGATCCGGCTTACCGAGCCTCTTCATGACAGTTTCGAGAGTATGTATCAACCGCCTTTGTTCATGGGATACAACCTGTCGTTGGTGGAGGGACGTAGTGTGAACGCCTTGTACAACTCGCTATGCGTCTGCCTCTATACCAAGTTGATGCCTGCCTTCCTTTCGCGTTTGGAGCCTATCATGGGAACAACACCCCCAGACATCATTGGTGATGGCATCTTATTGTCCGCCAGCAAAAATCCTGGCTTAGAAAATAATTTCACGGGTCTGAACATGCGTATTCCTCGAATTCAAAGTTTTATGCAACAAATACAGCCCTATATGAGTGACCGTCCAGGACATGCGTATGAGCTGTTTGGCAAATATAAGGGGTATTATCCTTACTATTATTTCTTTGGCAACCTGAAAGCCACCAAGAAGGGATATACGGGAGAGGCTACATCTAATTCTGGTGTAAACTAATAATTATAGACTGCCCAAGGTTCTCCTAGGACGTCCTAGGCTTTCCTAGCTGAACCTAGTAAAAAATTGAATTATGAATCATAAAATAAATATTTTTTTGATAGCAATAGCAGCTGTTCTGCTGGCTGCCTGTGGTAAACCTGCTGCTCAGGTACCTGACCAATATACACAGGTAGAGGAGCAGGCTAATATTTACCCTGATTATACAGGTGTTGTGGTGCCGCCCAACATAGCGCCACTCAACTTCATCGTACGTGATTCGTTGGCCGATGCCTTTGTTGTCCAATTGCAAGGGAATGGGGTTGAATTGCTGGCATCTGCAGGGAAGGATGGCGTTGTCCAGATGGATATAGCACAGTGGAAGAAACTGCTTTCTGCCTGCAAGGGCGCAGACGTTAGTGTTACAGTTTATTCCAAAAGAGGGGAGAAGTGGTACGCATACAAACCCTATGCACTTACTGTGGCAGAAGAACCCGTTGATGCATTCCTGAGCTACCGTCTCATTCAACCCAGCTATGAGCTGTATCGCCAGTTGGGTATTTATCAGCGTAACCTTACTAACTGGGATGTTCGCACCATCTATGAGAACAACCGTGAGTTCGATAATAAAGCCAATCATTGCATCAACTGTCATAACTATCGCAGCAATAGTTCTGCTGATATGATGTTCCACGTCAGAGCCAACTTCGGTGGTACCGTTATCATACAAAATGGTAAGGCACATAAGGTTCAGATGAAGGACAGCACCATAATCACGGCGGGTGTCTATCCCTCTTGGCATCCTACAGAAAATCTGATAGCATTCTCTACCAACAAGACGGGACAGGCCTTCCATGTGTATCATGACGAAAAGATTGAGGTGATGGACGAGTCCAGCGACCTCCTGTTGTATGATGTGACTAAGAACGAGGTCTGCCATATTCTGCGCACGCCAGATGATTTGGAGACTTTCCCCTGCTGGGCACCAGACGGCAAGAAACTTTATTTCTGCAATGCCAACATCGCCCCATTGCTGCGACCCGATTTGCCTGACAGCACACGCACCCAGCAGTTGATGATTCAGTATGATAGCATCTATTACAATCTGATGTCCGTTAGTTTCGACCCCAAGACCCGTCAGTTTGGCGAACCTCAGGTAGAGATCGATGCAGCCTCAGAGGGTAAGAGTATCAGCGTACCCAGGGTAAGTCCCGATGGCAGATACGTGTTGTATACGCAGGGCGACTATGGCCAGTTCCACATTTGGCACAAGAGTGCTGACCTTTGGGTAAAGGACCTTCAGACCGACAGTTGCTATGCACTTAATGAGGCCAACAGCCTGGATACCGAGAGTTTTCATTCCTGGAGCAGCAATGGTAGGTGGATGGCCTTCGCCAGTCGTAGGATGGATGGGAACTATTCAAGGGCCTTCTTGGCATATTTCGATAAGAACGGAAAGGCTCACAAGGCTTTTGTTATCCCACAGGAAAATCCTGAGTATAATATCCTCTTGTTGAAGAGTTTTAATGTGCCTGAACTGACCAAAGATTCGGTTGCCATCTCTACAGATGATATTACCAAGTGTGTGATAGAAACAGAGGCTGAGAATGCCAAATACATACCAACGGATGCCACCTTCCGTCATCAAAAGCCAAAAACCGATGCTGTAACGGGAGCAAGTCCAAAGAGGAAATAATTATTAATAATAATCATAGACCCACGGCCCTGTTTGTCTATCCCGTATGGGAGTATGGAGGGGGCTAATAACAGCATGAGAGTAATCATCAATCCTGATTATGCTTCACTTTCAAAGTGGGCAGCAAATTATGTTGCAGCAAAGATTAATGCTGCCAAGCCAACACCTGAGAAGCCTTTCAAATTGGGTTGCCCCACAGGTTCTTCTCCCTTGGGGTTGTACAAGGAACTTATTGCACTGAACAAGGCTGGTAAGGTCTCTTTCCAGAATGTAATCACCTTCAATATGGATGAGTATGTAAACCTTCCCGAAGAGCATCCTGAGTCATATCATAGTTTTATGTGGACCAACTTCTTTTCACATATCGATATCAAGAAGGAGAACGTTCATATCCTGAATGGTAATGCTCCTGATTTGGCTGCTGAGTGCGCTGCATACGAGCAGGCTATCGTTGATGCCGGTGGTATCGACCTCTTCATGGGTGGAATAGGTCCTGATGGTCATATCGCTTTCAATGAGCCAGGTTCATCCCTGACTTCACGTACTCGTGTGAAGACGTTGACCACAGACACCATTATTGCCAACTGCCGTTTCTTCGACAACGATGTCAATAAGGTTCCTAAGACTGCTTTGACCGTTGGTGTGGATACTGTCATGGATGCCAAGGAAGTGCTAATTGTTGTGAACGGTCACAACAAGGCCCGTGCTCTTCAGCATGGTGTTGAAGAGGGTGTAAGTCAGATGTGGACCATCTCCGCTCTTCAGTTACATCCCCATGCCATCATTGTATGCGATGAAGCCGCCTGTGGTGAGCTGAAAGTCGATACCTACAAGTACTTCAAGGACATTGAGAAGGATAATTTATAAGTTTAGAGTTTCGAGTTTAGAGTGTAGAGACAGTTGAAAAAGTGGAAGGCTGCGGTTAAGCGAGAGGAGAGACGAAAGTCGCTTTCAGGCTATCCCGAGCGGAAGCAGTCTCGACCGCAGGTCATAGTTTCGAGTTTGAAGTAATAAACTGGTTAAACTTTAATCTAAAAAACCGACTCTACACTCTCAACTCTAAACTGGATAATTATGAATTATGAATTAAACTAAACATAATTTCCCTTAAGATTTTTTGATATTAATCAATAAAGATACGGGAAAGAAAGGATTTTATTTGAAAACGTTGCAGGATTACGGAATTGGCCGTACCTTTGCAACGTTTTCATGGTATTAGTTTAAGGTTAAATTTTGTAAATGAAAAGATTGGTTGTCGGGATGACAGCCTTCTTTTTTTATATCCCTATAATATCTTCCGGTTTCTCAATGAACTGCTCTGCGCCATGTTCAAGCAGAAAATCCTTGTCGCGGAATCCCCACAAAACACTTATACAGGGAACGCCGGCATTCTTTGCTGTTTGGATGTCCACATCGCTGTCTCCAATGTAAACTGCTGCATTGGCGTCTACGCCCAGTTGTTTCAGTGCTTCGTACACCATATCAGGTGCAGGTTTCTTTCGTATTCCCTCGACCTCGTTCTCGCCTATTGCCACTTCTATCTCAGGAAAGAAGTGTGCCACCAGTTCTTGTGTGGCAGCCATCATCTTGTTGCTCACAACGGCCATCTTACAACCGCGTCTTTTCAGTTCTTGCAGCACCTCTGGAATGCCTTCGTAGGGTTTAGTGACATCTAAGGAATGTTTCATATAGTACGCACGGAAGTCCGCAAATACTAGATTCAGTATCGAAGATTCCGTCCCTTCAGGCACAGCGCGTTCAATAAGTTTCCGTACGCCATTCCCTACAAATCTTCTGATATCATCTATGGAGTGTTCCTCCATCCCATTCTTACGCAGCGCATAGTTCACAGCCGCTGCCAAATCTTGTAATGTATCCAGCAGCGTCCCGTCAAGGTCAAAAATGTAAGTTGTTTTCTTCATATCGGGGGGAAAGAGCTTTTTTATTTCCAATGTGCCCATTTGGTCTCAAAGTCCCAGATCTCAGCATCAAGTTTCAGAGCTCTCTCGCATTCTTCCTTTGTTTTCCCGTTCGGAACACGTGGGCCTCTGAGGTTGACAAATGGCTCTCCGGCATCATAGGCTGCCAGAACAGCATCGAAGAACATCTTCCAGCGAGCCTTGTAGAAGGTCTCCACTAATCCGTCCCAGTCGCGGTTGGCATAGTCGGCGAGGTGATAGGTGTCGCCCCATACGGTAATGATGGTGCGGGCATTCATCTCAAAATAGTCTTTTTCGGCTTCGGTCTTACCCCAGGCACGGGCATCACGAATCCAATCGCCGAGCGAGAACTCGGGGCAGTTATTCATCACCTCGACCATCTGGTCGCACATACCCAGGAATTCCTGCGAAGCTGCTACCATTTCGTCCCTGTTGCCTTCCTTGTAGGCATCGGAAAAGCGTTTCCTTACGGCTAAAGCCCTGTTGCGGATGGACTGACGGCGTGTGTTGGCCAGGTCGAATTTCAGATAGTTGGAATTTCCCTTTACCTTCTCTAAGATAGCCAGCGCCTCGTCCAGATTATTGATGTCATAGCCCTTACGGAGCTCTGTTGTCCAGTTCCATTCGCCCTCCAGGTTGGGATGGGCATTGATGATGCCAGCCGCACCCGTGCTGGTGTGGGTAGTGCAAACCTTATCTACCATCGTATGCCAGAATGCTCTGTAATTTGCATCTACACGCCCCAAATGGCGGTCTGCGATATTGTCGATATATTCATCAAATCCCACACCTGTGTTCCAAGCCTGTGCCAACATGGCTTCATAAACGGGCTCGTTGACGCCAAAGCCTTCCAGTGTGGAACCGATGCCCACGAACTCTTTGCCGCCCTCAGCCTTTGTGCCGTCAATCAGCTTGGCGTTATGTTTGTAGTCGCCCTCAATTTCTGTCATACCTCCGAAGTTGCCTAAGTAGCACCAGATGAATTGATGGCCGTAGAAATGTTCGGTGAGTCGCCATATCTCGGTGTAGTCACACTCATAGTCAAGCATAATCATCCTGCCTAGAGGAACGGCGGTGAGGTAGGCCTTGATTCTCTCAGGTGTCCACGCTTTCTTGTTGCTGATGAAGAGCCAGGCCATTTGCAGCCAAATGGCTTCGGGGTCAACACTCGCAAGGGATTCATACACGCCAGCTGAAATCTTGGCCAACGAGTCGGGTTCCCAGGATGGGGGAGAAACTTCGTTGAATAGGTCAACTCCATAGATGTGATTGGTTCCGTACATCCGGGTTTGCTCTTCCAGGAAGTCTTTCTGGATGCGTGCAAAGATGGGGTCTGAGGGATTCAGGTAGGTGCAACGGTATTTCTGGTCGAAGTTGCACCAACGGTTCACTTTTGAGGTCCTGATGCCTGGAACGGTCTGTTCCAAATCTGCGGGAATATGACCTGCGAAGGCTGGGAGGACGGGTGTCATGTTCAGTTCGCGCTCACGTTCCAGTATTTGCTTCTGTAGCTCAGCCTGTCCGTCAATCCAGCTTTGGGGAAGTGGTCCCTGCCAGCGGTCGATATTTATCATACGTTGCCAAGGCAGATGGGCAGGGCCTGTGAAGTACGCACGAATCTGCTCGTCAGTCATGCCGTATTTGCGCCATACCTTCTGCCAGACTGCTTCCTGTCCTGTGATAGCAAGTGGCATATTCACACCGTTCAGCGCCATCCAGTCTATGAAACGCTCCCACTGTTTCCATTTCCACCAGGGCATGGTATAGCCGAAAGTGCAATAGTTCAGGAAGAATCGGATGGGCACCTCCACCTTGCCTGACACCTTCTCGGGCACCTGTGGCATCGTTTTGGGAAGTTCAACAGGATTGAAGTCGTACCAGCTTACGTTGGCGAGACAATATTGCTGGATGTAGCGGTTCAGGCCGACAGCCATGGAGTTGGCGTTGTTGCCTCGGATGAGGACTTTCTTGCCCTTCTGTTCCAGCTCGTAGGAATCTGTCGTCGCGTTTGTCTGTTCGAAAACTACGGCTTTAGCCTTGCTTCCCATCACTCTGCGTGCCAACGCTTCGGCAGCACGCTCATCATCAGTTTTGAACGACATAAATACCAGTGAAACTACCAGCAGCAGGATTGATTGTAAGAAGTTCTTGTGTATACTCATAGTGAATTATTTTATTTTTTATGCAAAGGTACAACTTTATTTTTGCCTCACAAATTTTCAAGGGTTATTTATATTTCCACAAAATGTTTATGACCTGTTCTTTCACTCGTTCAGATAGTGTTTCTCACATGTGGATTTAATGGAAACAAAGTGTTTCTCCAAGGGAAACAAACTGTTTCGCCAATGGGAACAAAGTGTTTCACTTAGGGTTACTGTCGTGAAACTCCCTAAAAACCAATGACTTATACTCTTAAAAACTTTGAAATGAGGCCCCAAATAGCCAAATAATGAATAAACGATGAATAAAATGAATGTATCATTCATTCGTTAATTTACTGAATATTAGTATGTTACAACGAAGAATGAATAAAATCGGCAAAATTCAACCTTCGTCTAGTACCCATTCGAATTTCTTTTCCCAGCGCCAGATAGTAACACGGGCCATATCGGTCATGTTCATGATCTGACGTTTAGACAGACCGATTCTTAACAGGTACATGACTTGCATTTCTTTTTCGCTGAGTCGTTCCGGCTGTTTTAATATTGTTTCGTGGAATGTAGGGTACAGTTCATCTACAGCCTGATATAGTTGTTTCCATTCAGCCATTGTCATTTCCTTTTTACCCTTGGATGCTTCTCGGACTGCCTTGATGACATCTTCGGCAGAAGCCTCAAATTCCGATTGGTGCAAAAGTTTGATGAAGGTCTTGTTTTGTTCTTTTCTCTCTTCAAGTTGCTTCTCTGTCTTCTTCAGCGCTTCGTCATATTCCAATAGCTCTTGGTGTGCAGTTTGATATTTTTGCTTAACGTCATCCAGTTCATTTGATTTCTCCTTCAGTGATTCTCTTGACACCACCAGTTCATCTTCCTTCTTTTTTATCTCCTTGCGGAGTTGTTCACCATCGTTAGAAACCCGTTGTAATGCCGATGAAAGTGCCGCAACTTCTTTCTGGTGCTTTTGTTTTCTTTTAAAATTAATGATGTATGCCATACTTACTATCAGTGATGCCGCCAGGAATGATATGATGGTGATGTTCTTGTAATGTTCACTTTTCTCTTTCAGTTCACGTTCTTTTTTCTGATCCAAATGATACTGATAGATATTGTTGACCGTTGCTGCCAGTTCCTGACGTTTTCCAAAGTCCAGTGAATCGCTCAGTTGCATATACACCTCGGCATATCGTCTGGCATTCTCAGCATCCCCGATTTGACTATACATACTGAATAATAGCTTTGCTGCATCATACTTACTATATATATCACCTCCCTCGTCTATCATTCGTTTGCAATATATGGCAGCCGAGTCTATCTGACCTAATGTTTTGTAATATTCAGCAAAAGCCACGCAGGAGTAACCTGGTGTTCCTTCCAATGGATTATCTTTTATTAGTGCAAGGCATTCTTTTGCCTTCGACATCTGTTTTAGTTCAGAATAGTTGTTAGTTAAAATTGTGAGCAGTTCCTGATGTTCAGATACGGTATTTGTTTGAATGACATATACATAGGCAGAATCATAGAATGCTTCTGCCTCTTTTGTTTTATCCATTGCTTGGCATGAGGTTCCGAGGTGAGAGAAAGGAGTAGTTGGGTCTATCTTCATTTTCTTGCAAAGTTCAAGTTCTTTGACGGCAGCTTTGAATGCCTCATTGTAATTCTGAACCTTGTATTGCAGATAGTTAATATTGGAGTATGAGTTGCATAACATTACAGAATCTAATCCTGCTTTGTTTTTTTCTGCGTATTCGGTAGCCTTGAAGAAATGTTCCAGTGCTCGTGGCGCATCTTGTAAATCGCGGTAGACGCTGCCTGCATAGTGGTGTACCTCTTGTTTTTCGGCAGTGGTTCCCTTCTCCTCAAAATAGGTCACCAGTTTCTTAATCATAATATCAGAACTGGGCATAATATATGCCTTGTCGTTCAGCCTGATTTGCAACAGATCATATTTATTGCGTATATATACGTTCTTGTCCCTTACCTCAACCTCTAATGAGTCGAGCATTTTCAGGGCTTCAATAGGATTATTATCTCCAATTGCCTTAATATGTTCCATTTTCCTCAGAGAATCATCTTTGGCACATGATGCCAGAAATAGGATCATGGAAGCTAAAATAAGCGGAAAAACATGCTTTTTCATACATCTAATACCATAAAACTGCGACAAAGATATATAAAAAAAATGAAAACAAAGTGTTTCATGGCAAAAAATGGTGTTTCATTGTGTTTCACGTGCGATTTTTTTATTCCTGGGATAAAGATGTTTCTTATATGGTATAACTCGCTGAATATTAGGGCAATACAATCGCCAAAAAACAATGAAACAAATTTTAACATATCAGAGAAACACAATGAAACATTAAAAATTTTTCTGTTTGGTGGAATGCACGTAATTTTGCACTCGTCAAACAACCACTAAAACTCAAATAATATGAAAACGACCTTTAAGTTATTCGTGATTCTGTTTGTTCTTGCTGCATTGCAAGCAACTCCTGTGTGTGCAGATGATAATGGTACACCTCTGTGCCTTACTCTGAAAAGCGGTCCCAAAACGAACAATAATGTTGGACCAAGAAGAGCACCTGCCAGACCTACTCCATTGTATATGGATCTATTCCTGAACATGGAAGACCGCACCCTTGATTTGTACAATCCTGCAGGCAATACCATTACCTATTATATATTCAATGAGGATGATGATGAGATGTGTAGCGGAACAATCAGTTTTGCACAACAGAATGAAGCTTCTGTTTCTCTTGCATCTTTTCCTGATGGTATATATTACCTGGAGATAGTTGTCAACGGAACAACTTACGAGTGTGAATTCGGACTCGAATAGTAGATTATTATAGACAGAATAAGAATCAAGTATCATACAGGCTTGGTTATGTATTCGCTTATTTGTTACACTTAATTTTTTTCCTCACTTACACTTAGTTAGTTATTTTAGTTCCTGGGAAGTCTGCATGAAGTAAATGACGTGATGTCAAAAACTCATCAGACTTCCCTGGGTGGGGGAAGTTATATTTTGAAATTATGAAACGATTATTTGCATACATTATAGCTATCATGCTATTTCCGCAGATTATTTCTGCAGTTATTCTTGTGTCAAAACCCGTCAGGAATATCTCCATGACGCAAACATATATTGCTCCAGCAAAGGAGTTTAAGAACAGAAGTTACTTTGCACCAAAGTTATGGTTATCTCACCATTGCAAGAATCAGAACGTAGACTGGAATACAGATCAGATATCTCGTCCTAAGAGGCCAACTTCTCATGACATGCTTAACAGATACATTTGCCAATATAAATCGATCTCCGCGGGAAGAAAAACCTCTGGGAAATTGATTCAAGGCTCTGATCGTAGGTTGAGTCAGGTTTTACGTTAGCCCTTTGTAACTAATTACATATAGAATTTGTTTAAGGTAGTATGATGTTTACGCCTGCCATTCTTCTTCCAGCGAGAGAATGGCAGGTTATTTTTTACAGGTAAGTGAAGCCCCTACTCTACTTCCATTTCTATGGATCCGACGAAACAGGCGTTTTTCCCTTGATGGTCCACAATAACTTGATGACCCTTTTTGTCGTTCACATACGCAGGTGCTGTAAAATAGGTATGTGAATGACCACCTAAGAGTATATCGATTCCTGAAATATGGGCAATGAAATCCTTGTCCTGCTCGTGAGCATCCCCCCATCCTAAATGACTGAGGCAAACCACTACATCGCATTTTTCGTGGTGTCGGAGTTTGTCTATGATAGGTTGGGCTGCAACGGCAGGTGAGGTAAACTTCATGCCCTCGTAATTCTTGCTTACAATTAATCCCTTGGGTTGGGGGCAGACGCCAAATACACCAATCTTTTTCCCACCTCGTTCTATCACAATGTAAGGTTTCACCAAACCTTCACAAGGGGTTCCTGTAAAGTCGTAATTACAGCACACGATGGGAAATTCAGCCATACGGAAGATGCGGGCCATATTCTCAAGGCCGAAGTCGAACTCGTGGTTCCCGATAGTTACGGCATCGTAATTCATCAGATTCATGAGTCTTACTTCCACTTCGCCCTTGAACAGGTTATAATATACACTTCCTTGCGAGAAATCGCCACAATCGAAAGTCAGTACTGCATCAGGATTCTGCTCCCTCAACTGGTTGAATAAAGAGATACGTCGCACATAACCTCCCTTATTGGCAAATGAAGCCACCGTGAAATTAGGGGAAAGGGGCTCAATACACGAGTGTGTATCGCTTGTATGAAGAATCAAGAACTGTTTCGGCTGCGCCAAAACTGAGTTGACAATTGACAATTGACAGTTGACAATTGGGAAAAGCAGGAATAATATAAGCAATATTCGTTTCATAATTATTATCTATTTTAGTTGACGAGTTTAAGGGCTCAATAATAGTTATCGTTATCGTTAACGTTATCGTTGATTAACTCTTCACTCTTCACTCTTCATTCTTAATTAATCACTAACCGTGATTCTCCCTTCCATCTTACTGTCTATGATGCGATGTTTAACTACGCTCTCCATAAGTACCTCTCGGGTTTTCAGGCCAATATCATGACGTTTCTTGGCCTTCTTCAAGGCATACATCTTGTCGTTTCCCTCAGCCAGATAATCCAGTGTAGCAACGGTGTAAGTACGCTTACGGGAAATCTCCTCTCCGTTGATTGTGGCACTGATTAGTTTCCTGTCTTTACTGATAACAATCCTGACGCTATGGCTTACCCCCTCGCCTCCTACAGCAGCAATGTTACGCATAAGTTCCAACAAGTGCTTGCCTTTCATCTCCAGAACTACAAGTTCGTTCTCGAAGGGAGAGATAAGAATGATGTCGCCACATGTAACTACACCCTCAGGCATATTATTACGCAGACCGCCTATATTCACCAATCCCATATCTGCAGCAGGTAATCCTGTAGCTGTGCTGCCCTCTACCATCACGTCTGCTGCCCAGTTGCTGAGAAGGCTTTCAGGTCTTTTGGGAGACATGGCTACGCGGCTCATGCCCAAAACGGGAGACATCACGCTATCAACACTGACTTTGTAAGGTGCTATGATGGCCAAAGCCACAGAATCGGGATTGGCATCAAAGGCACTGGTTACCTCAATACGTTTCCAATTACTGAAACGTACCTTATTTTGTTGTGCGTGCAAACTGGCTGTTACAACAGCAAGGAAGCACAATAAAAGAAGTTTTCTTGTCATAAAACGGTATTTTTCGGCTTCAAAATTATAAAATATGCGGGAAAAAGCAAAATTATGAATTGAAAATTATGAATTATGAATCTAAAGTAGTACCTTTGCGCCCGCTTTCCCATAGGTCGCTGGCAGGAGAAGTGTGACCTGTTATGCCTATCGGTGATCGACAAACAATTTTTAAACGTAAAGCAAAAATGGCTGATTTAATTAAAATTGCTGAAGAAGCATTTGCTACTGGTAAGAGCCATCCTTCATTCAAGGCAGGTGACACCGTAACTGTAGCATACAAAATTGTCGAGGGTAACAAGGAGCGCGTTCAGCTCTATCGTGGTGTAGTGATTAAGATCTCTGGTCACGGTGACAAGAAGCGTTTCACTGTTCGCAAGATGTCTGGTACCGTTGGTGTTGAGCGTATCTTCCCCATCGAGTCTCCCGCCATCGACAGCATTACCGTTAACAAGGTTGGTAAGGTACGTCGCGCTAAGTTGTACTACCTCCGTAACCTCACCGGTAAGAAGGCACGTATCGCTGAAAAGCGTGTTGCCGCTAAGGAAGCAGAATAAGAGACTTCCCTCTGAAAACTTGAATCAAGAGAGCATCAGGAAAACTTTTCCTGGTGCTTTTCTTGTTTATAAACAAAAAACCTCTTATCTTTGCGGGTGAAATTAGGCTTTAGTCAATTCTATAACCTATAACCAATAACCCATAAACTGTAAACCGTAAACTATAAACTAATAAAAAAATGAAACGAATCCTAACAGCACTGGTACTTACCTGTACCGTTTCTCTCCAATCCTTTGCACAGGATATCTTCTTGGAGAATGCAAAATTCCGCGTAGGCGATGATGCTTCCTGGTCAGGCGTTAGCGTAGATGAGAGTTCATGGCGTAACATCACCAACACCACTACCTGGACCTCACAAGGTGTAAAATGTGAGAATGGTTTTGGCTGGTATCGCTATCATGTAAACATTCCCAAGAGTTTGTTGGAAAAGTCGGATCTCAAGGAGACCGTGGACTTCAAGATGGGTAAGATTGATGATGCCGACGAGGTGTATCTGAATGGTAAGCTCATAGGCAAGACAGGTCGTTTCCCCTCTGACGCTAATGGCTATCTGGGCCAATGGAACACACCACGTTTGTATAGCGTAAAGGTAAACAGCGGACTCATCAAGTGGGATGCCGACAATGTGATAGCTGTAAGAGTTTACAATGCAGGTGATCCGGGCGGTATGTTCTCAGGTCCCGTGTGTGTACGCGTACCTAATACTATTGATAACCTGAGCATAGTTATTAAAGAAAAAAACCTCACCCCTAACCCCTCTACTGTGGGCGAGGGGACTGCCGTTTGCACTCTCAACAGTAAGATGGATGCTACTAAGAGCGGTGTGTTCACTGTTAAGGTTCAGGATCCGGAGTCTGGTAAGGTGCTGACAGAGAAGACGCAGAAGGTATCTGTTAACGCTAAGAAGAGCAGAGCTATCAACTTGCCTTACGACAATCACCAGATGGTACGTATCATTGCTACCTTCACAGAGAGTAAGACTGGTCTGAGCACCACTACTCAGTATATTCCCAAGTATATTCTTACACCTGCTGCTCCTGCAGAGCCTCGTTTCAATACCACTCCTCTCTATGGTGTTCGTCCTGGTTCTCCCATCCACTTCCGCTTTGGCGTGAGCGGCGAGAAGCCCATGAAGTTCTCTTCCGACGATCTGCCAAATGGTCTCGCCATCAATCCCGACAATGGTGCCTTGAGCGGTAAACTGGACAGGCCCGGTTCTTACACCTTTACTGTAAAGGCCAAGAATGCCAAGGGTGAGCAGACACAGAAGTTCACCATCCGTTGCGGTAGCAAGATTGCCCTGACTCCTCCCATGGGTTGGAACAGCTGGAACTGCTGGGGTCTGAGTGTTACACAAGATAAGGTAATCAGTAGTTCAAAGGCTCTTATTGAGAAAGGTCTGGCCGACTACGGTTATTGCTATATGAACATTGATGACGGTTGGGAAGCTCCCAAGCGTAATGCTGATGGTACTATCGCTGTAAACGAGAAGTTCCCCAGCATGAAGGAACTGGGTGACTGGCTGCACAGCGAGGGTCTGAAGTTTGGTATCTATTCTTCTCCCGGCGACCTGACCTGTGGTGGTTACTTAGGTTCTATCGACCATGAGTTGCAGGATGCTGAAAGCTACAACAGTTGGGGTATCGACTACCTGAAGTACGACTGGTGCGGTTATGGTCGTAAGCACAGAACAGAGCCCGACAACCAGACGGTTGCCAGCTACGTTCGTCCTTACCTGTTGATGGAGCGCTGTCTGCGTCAGCAGCCTCGCGATATTTTCTACAGCCTTTGTCAGTATGGTATGGCTGAGGTATGGAAGTGGGGACATGCTGTGGATGCCAACTCCTGGCGTACAACAGGTGATATCACCGATACATGGGAAAGCCTTTATGACATAGGTTTCGGTCAGCAGCCCGACCTCTATCCTTACGCACAGCCCGGTCATTGGAACGATCCCGATATGCTGATTGTCGGAAAGGTAGGTTGGAGCAACAACCTGCGCGATAGTCGTCTTACCCCCGATGAGCAGTACACTCACATCAGTCTGTGGACACTCCTTGCCAGCAATATGCTGATTGGTTGCGATATCGCCCAGATGGATGATTTTACCGTAAGTCTGCTCTGCAACCACGAGGTAAATGCCGTTAACCAGGATATCTTGGGTAAGCAGGCACAGCGTGTTGTGCTGGATGGAAGCATTCAGATTTGGAGTCGTCCCTTGAGCGATGGTTCATACGCTGTAGGTATCTTTAATGTCGGCCCGTCAGACGCTCGCGTCGATTTCAAGAAGTATTTCAAGGAGATGGGCATCAGTTCTCTGCAGAGCGTTCGCGACCTCTGGCGTCAGCAGAACCTGAGCACAACGGATGTGAACTACTTTATCCCCACACATGGTGTGAAGTATCTGAAGGTCCGGTTCTGACCTTCAACGATAACGGGAACGTTAACGATAAAGAATGAAAAAGAGACCGTTGGAAAAAACATCCAGCGGTCCCTTTTTATGTACGCCTGATAAGACTCGAACTTACACGCCTCACGGCACTAGATCCTAAGTCTAGCGTGTCTACCAATTCCACCACAGGCGCATTCTTGGTTAAGACGGCGCAAAGGTACAATTTTTAATTCATAATTCATAATTCATAATTTTGCTGTTTACCTTCAAATTATGAACGAATATGTACCAAATAGCATCATTATGAACGCACTGCTCTCACCTAATCACAACTTTGAACTTCGTTCGAGCTTGCTCACATTCGGCAGTGCGAACAAGCTCGCACTGCTCTCACTTAATCACAACCTTTCTCCCATTGACAATGTAAATGCCCTTATTGGGTTGAGAGTTGATTTTTCTTCCACTGAGGTCATAAATGCTTTCCTCGCCTTTGTAAAGGTTATCGTTAACGTTAGCGTTAAGGTTTGCAATCCCTGTCATCAGTTCCCCTGAAAGGCACTTGTCCAGGAGCACTTTCATCCAGTGACCACCAACTACGGAACGGCCTATGAAAGCCACACTGTTACCGCTATCAGTGAAGTACCAGTCGGACAGAGGTACGCGTGACTTAGTCTCATTGGCATATTTGTACAGGCGATCCATGTGAGTAGTGAACTGTGCCTGGGTTCCCAGACAAGCAGTCCATGAAATCCAGTCGGTCTTTGAATAAAGAGAGCGGTTGTCCAGAGGCAGACCGTATGTTTTCGTCTGTCCGTTGTAATAAACCATCTCCTGTCTGTAAACAGCATCCGGGAAGAGTTTGGTCTGCCAAACCTTGTCCCACACCATATTATACTTTTGGCTCCAGGTTCCAGTCCTGTCGAAAGCCAACTTGTAATGAGCACCGTCCTTAGCTAATTTTACCCATTCACTAGCCATCTCCTGCGCTTTACCGAAGTAGTAATTATAGCTTTCTGTGTCACCCTTCTGCCTGCACAACAGCGCAAATCCGGTTACACCCATAATGGCCTTGAGAGAGAGGTTGGCATTATGTGCCAAATGACCGGCAAAGTCATCGGTACATAGCTGGTTTTCAGGGTCGAGACCATTCTCTACCAGGTAATCGGTCCATTTCTTCAGGGTCTTCCAATACTTGTTGGCCCACGTCATATCATCATCAATAAGGGTAATGGCAGCAGCCAGAACGACAATATTACCAGACTCCTCAATAGGCATGTTTCCTGCAAACCCACCACTGGCATCCGGGAAGCGGATAGAGTAAACCTGATTGTTGGCATGCGGATAGGTACCCAGATCATGGGCAGCAAAATCGAAGCCCCATCGGTTACTTTCGCAATAATCCAGAATAGAGGTACACATACCCTTCATGAGGTCTGTATTATATATAAGGAATAAGGGAGCCGAAGGATAAGTCAGGTCAACGGTATTCACACATCCGTTGGAATTGTTTTCCTTAGAGAAGAAAAGCAGGTTCCCCTTGTTGTCCTGGAAAATCTTATGTGCTGCAATAACATGGCGATAACAGCCGGAGAGCAGCTCGGCATATTTGGCATTGCCGGCAGCTAAGCCATCATCGTAAATCTGCTTGTCCTGTGCCTGACAGTCAGTCATAATCTGGTCGTAACGGTTGTTCAGCTCCTCAAAGGCTGTAAAGATGGTTTTCCCGTTCCGTGCCCAATAGCCTTTGTAGTCAACGTCCATATAACGCATATCCTTCACCTCGTCATAACCAATCATCATATAGGAGTTGGCTTGTAAGACCTTGCCCAAATCGCAACTGAAGGCCAGCGAAGGCATGTCACCCTCTTCTGTACTGGCTACGGTGGTAGTAGGAGCCTCTGGCAGTTTACCTGTTGTGGCAAAGGTCGTAGATACTTCCTGACGGTCTCCAATGGTGATGGTTCCGTTAATCTCAGGGATGTACAGATAGCCCCAGTCGATGCAGATCATATCTCCCGCCTTACCCAGTACCTTCTGGGTCTTGGCACCCGATTTGATGTAGCGTATACCATTTTCTTCTATAACAGATGACACCGTGGCCTGCATATTGTTGTTCACGGTAAGCTCAGGTGATGTGGCAAAGTAGAACTGCACATCATGCTCCTCTCCGTCATTGGATGTTACCTGATAGGAGATGAAGTTGATGGGCGTTGACATAAGGTCGACATCCTTCATCAGCATAGGAGCCGTGAAGACAACGTCCAACGTAACGGGGCCACAGGTGAATTTGTAATACGTATTGGTAGCCAATACATGACAGTTGGTTTGCTCAGCAACCTGTTCACCCGTGATGCTGTAGTACAGACCTATATCTGCCAGGGCTCCGCCAGTGGTGTTATGAACGTGATAAGCAATGATGTTCTCTCCTTCATGCAGTACGGCCTTGTCGGCATCTGTGAGCTGATAGTCCACGTTCTTAACCCACGTCTCGCCTGTGGAGAAGATCTTGCGTCCGTTGATATAGCCCTCACAAACATCGTCGTGTGAATAAATAACATGCAGGTCGCGCTGCAGATCCTCGGCTGTGAGGGTGATACGACGACGGATATAAATATCTGAACCTGTGGCAGACCATGGGGTGTTGACGTATGGTTCGCCGTCAGAACCGAAGGCACCCTGACTATCTTTCCATGTTGAACCGGTATCATCATAGTCTTCCTTGGTCCATGTGGTTCCAGATAAGGTGGCATTACGTACACGGGCATCCCATGGACCTTGGTCGGCCATAGGCGCGATGGACTCCATGCCAGGATGGAAGCCTAATGCATTGCGGAAAAGTCCCACATCGGCCAATGCGCCGCCACGAGTATTGATAACGTGGAAAGCAATAACGTTATCACCTGCCACCAGGGCATCGCGTGAGGCACCCTGAAGGTGAACTTTTACGTTCTGTTTCCAGGTGTTCCCGTCTGTTGCTTCTGCCAACTTTACGCCATTGATATAAAGCTCAAAATTATCGTCGTGAGAATATATAATCCACAAGTCGCTTTTCAAGTCTTCTTCTGTCAGCGTAACATGCCTGCGGATGTAATACTGTGATATATCGTTCCAGTCTGTATAGACTCCATCATACTCGTTCTTGGAACCAAATGCACCGTAGCCATTGGTCCATCCACTCTCACTGGCATCTTTTTCGTACCAGTTGTCAGCAACGTTTGAACGTTTGATTTTTGCTGCCCAACGTCCCTTGTTGCCCATGGGAGCGATGGCCTCCAGCAGCACATCCTTCTGTGTGCCCATAAAACGGTAGTTTGTACCGTCAACGCGCAGGATACCGTCCATAGCCTTGACAGCACCTGTCCAATGACGGGTGGTTCCGCCTGTAAGTTTATTGTAGGGCGACCAGAAAGAAATATAGGGGTCGTTGGAAATCAGGGGAACTGATGGCAGACGCAACTTGGTCTGCTGATAAGGGGTAAAGTAATCTGTTTGGGCATACATGGTAACAGAAACCAGCAGTGCCGTCAAAAAGGTTAATGTCTTGTTCATCGGCTAATATTTATTTATAATGTTAGTTTCGCGCCGCGAAATTACAGATTTATGAATAAAAAACAAAATATCCTCTGTCTTATTGCAAGCTAAATAGATATTTTTGAGAAAAAATTGTCGGTTTGCAAATAAAATAAGGTCTGAATATTTGGTTCGTGAAGATTATTTTTGCAATTTTGCATGTCAAATAGTGGAAATTATTAACATGAACTACAAATATTAACTTAAACAAACAAAGTTATGAAGAAAATCCTACTTTTTTTCATTGGATTGGTGATGGCAACCATTACGTATGCCGCCCCCATTGAGGCTACGCCGGTGGATAACATCGCGTCGTACACAGGAAGTGACCCTTACGTCTATGACCAGACGGCAAGGAAATTCTATGCTTACAACAACCAAGGTGTTTATGAGGAGTATGGCATTATTACTAAGGTCAATACCCTGAAAGTTGCCGGTGGCGGAGCTACAGAGATTGAGTATATCGCCACTACCGTTGCCACGGGCAAGCCCTATATCAATACGGAATATGTACATACCGCTAACACCCGTATTTTAATGGAGTGTGATATTGATGGCAGCAATACAGGCAATTATCAGGCTCCTTTCGGTTCCCGTTCAAACTATGGAACCGACATGTTTGTTTTCTTCTGGCGCTTTGCAGGTCAGAATACCGGTTGCTTCGCCCGCAATGCCGAGGTAACAGGAACAGAAGAAATTCCCACAGGAGAAAAGATTCTGGTAGATGCCGGTGGCTTGACCCTGAATGTTTTCAAAGACGGAGAGGCAGAGCCCTGCGCAACCATTACTGGTGAGGGTGAATCCAAGGGTGGTACAACACCTATGTATATCTTTGACCTCTGTCATACCAATCATCCCGATAACTCAGCAACTTTCATGAAGCTTTATACCTTCAAGATTTTCGAAGGTGAGTTGTTGAGGATGGACCTTGTTCCCGTTGTTGACAGCGAGGGAAAAGGCGGTTTGAAGGACAAAATCACAGGTAAGGTATTCTATTCTGCTAATGAAGCCAACTTTGAGCTCAGCCCCGACGGTCAGGCTATTGCCGAAGAAGCAGGTATTACTGTGTATCCCGGCAAGCTTGTTGTCAACACCAAGGACAACCACGAGTACAAGTGGAACGGTACTGATTGGGAGGACATGGGTGCTGTAAATACGGTAGCTATTAATCAGAAGGAATACAAGGACCTGAATAACTGGACCACCAACAACGATCACAAGAACGTATTCGAGGGCAAGATTACATACGATGAAGCAGCAGGAACCTGCCATCTGGACAACTATGTTGGTACTGGCGGCTGGGAGCCTCTCTATTACAGAATGGAAGGCTTGGAGGCTGGTGTTACCTATAAGGTGTCATTCGTCTTCAGTTGCGAACAGTGGAAATCATGGAACGAGGGAGCCTACTCATTCCTGCCCTTCTATGTCCGCAATACCGATGCATTCGACCACGCTTCAGCTCCCAATAACGTAGGTGGCGAAATCTTAGGTATGACCCGTTTGCCAAAGGCACAGACTACCAACCAGCCTTACTCATTTGAGTTTACAGCAGATAAGGATTGGGATGTGTTGAACATCCAGTTCGGTGTATGCGACGACGGCGAGCACAATCCTCCTTACTATTTCTATTTTGACAATCTCACGATTGAGAAGTATGTCTTCCCCGCAGCATACGACGAGATAACCTGGAAGGATACCAAGAAGTACACCCCGCTGGCATACATTGAGAGTGTAAGCGCTGCCCGCGAGAACGTATTTGAGTTCCCCTATAAGCCTACTACCGACAGCAAGGTGAACATTAAGTTCCAAACTGAGGTTGAAGGCGGTTGGCGTGCTATCTTCAGTGCACGTAACATATATGCAGGAACAGGTATGTCACTCTACATCAACGGTAACGACAATGCCCACATCGGTTACTTCACTGGTGGTACAACAGGTAGCGGTGACAACCGTGCTCCATTTGAAATTGGTAAGGAATATGAGGCAGAGTGTACTGTTGACAACCTGAAACTCAACGATGTGGACTATCCTACTGGTGAGACTGCTTGCAATGCAACAAGCCGTAACTTCAGCATCTTCGCTAACCCCGAGTGGGACAACGCTTTCCATGGTCGCATCTGGTACTTCAGACTTTCAGAAGGTGAAGAGGAAATCTGCAACTACGTACCTGCTATGCGTCACGATGGCGTATTCGGTTTCTATGATACTGTGAAGGGCGATTTCGTTCTGCCTAAGCAGGGATTCGACGGATATACTTTCCAGTTGTCAGAGGATCAGGCTTATGTTTGCTTCCTCCCAGAGGCTCGTACCGTAGCAGCCGGAGCAAAAGCAAACTTCCAGCCCACCATCCAGAATTTGGATAATGTGAATTTGACATGGAAGTCAGCCGACGAGAGCATTGCTACCGTTGCTGAGGATGGTACTGTTACAGGTGTAGCATTAGGTAAGGTTCAGATTACCTGTACTACCGATGCTGATGGTGGTTGGGAAGCTGCCTATACGTTGGAAGTTACCCAGAAGACAACAGACACTTACCAGTTTGCTGAGGGTTCTGTTTATGGTACTTACGTAGCTCCATTCGATATCTCTAAACTCCACTCTAAGGTTCAGGCATTTACTGTAGAGGTAGTGGACGGCGGATTTGCCAAGTTGAACGAGGTGAAGGCCATTCCTAAGGGCGAGGCTGTTGTCCTCAAGGATAATGGTACAGGTCATAAGTATGCACTTAACAAGTCGGAGGAAACCGTTCCTGCTATCACAGGCAACGACTTGCAGCCTGCCAACGAAGAGATTACAGCCAACGGAGGTCAGTTCATTCTGGCTAAGTTGGATGGTAAGGTTGGCTTTGCCAAGGCTGCTCCCGGCACCGTTATTCCTGCTGGCAAGGGCTACCTGGTATTCTTGACTGCTGTGAAGGCATTCTATCCCTTCGAAGAGGAAGATGCTACTGGCGTTGAGAACGTTAACGCTAACCTTAACCTTAACGAAGGTGCTATCTACAACAT
Source organism: Bacteroidaceae bacterium (assembly GCA_017445925.1). Taxonomy (GTDB): domain Bacteria; phylum Bacteroidota; class Bacteroidia; order Bacteroidales; family Bacteroidaceae; genus Physcousia. The sequence continues at coordinate 98,093 of JAFSRW010000057.1, forward strand.
AGCTGGTCAGCGTGTGAACAAGGCTCAGAAGGGCATCTTCATTATTAATGGTAAGAAGGTGCTGAAATAGGACCCACCCCGTGCCCTCCCTCTAGGGAGGGTGAGGGGTTATGAAAATATGATTATTAACTTTTGACCCAAACCCTCATTAGTCACCTCCCCTAGAGGGGAGGATGGGAGGGGTCTTATATGAGATACATTAAACCAATAATTAAAGTAGAAGAGGCAGAAGTTGTCAGCATGCTGGCAGAGAGCCTGCCAATCGATGGTAACACCACAGTAGATGGTGGTGAAGCACTGACCAAGGAAAGCAGTTGGGAAATCTGGTCAGATGACAAGGAGTAATCCTTTTCCCAACAGGCCATACATTATTTATATTCATAAAAGAGGCAGAAACGGGAACGTTTCCGCCTCTTTTTGCATAAAAAACAACGAAAATTATTATTAAAATCCATTTATTATTACTACCTTTGCGCCAAAACTAACACGTTAAAATTATTATTTACGCATGAACATTATGAAAAACATGACAGTAGCGGCGCTTCTCTTAGCTGTCACCTCTTTAGTAGGACATGCCGCAGAGGTAAAGGAGATTGCATCTCCCAACGGAACATTGCGTGTACAACTGCAGCAAAGTCCCTTAGGTTGGACGGTTACCAAGAACGGAACCATCCTCTATACCATTAAGGACGTTAATATGCTGATTGGCGGCAAGAACTATGCTGGTACCACTCCTTTCAAGAGTGTAAAGACAACCTCCGCCAAGGAGACCATCAAGCCTGTCGTTCCCATTAAGTTTAGCACGGTAGAAAGTTCATATACCCAAGCTACCCTCTCATACGGCAGTTACTCCGTGGAGATGCGTGTGATGGACAATGCTGTTGCATATCGCTTTGTCACCAAGATCAAGGGTGATGTTGAGGTGCAGGAGGATAACTTCACCTTGGTTCCTGCCGAGGGCTATGTGGCTCATCGTCAGACCACAGGTAACTTCAACACCTCATTCGAGGAGGCTTACCGTCATGAGACATTGGAACAGTGGAACCAGAGCGACCGCAAGCTTACCACTATTCCCTGTCTGCTTTCCGGTCCCAACGACACTCAGTTGCTGATGGGCGAAGCTGATGTGGATGATTATCCCCGTCTCTTCCTACAGCCTACAGCAGAGGGCATCGAGGCCATCTACCCTAAGGCCCCTGTCAAGTGGGAACCCAGAGGTGACCGTAGTGAGACCATTACCGAGGAAGGCAACTTTATCGCCAAGACTGCCGGAACACGCTCTTTCCCTTGGCGTTATGTAGTATGCACCGATAGTAAGGGCATTGTGGAACAGACCGTTACCCTTCAGCTCTCCCGTAAGCCTGTTCTTACTGATACCAGTTGGATTAAGCCTGGTCAGGTAAGTTGGGAATGGTGGAACGGAGCAGCTCCCTTCGGCCCTGATGTTGACTTTGTCTCTGGTTGTAACTACGAGACATATAAATATTTTGCAGATTTTGCCGCCAAGTATGGCGTAGAATACATCCTGTTGGATGAAGGTTGGGCAAAGAACACAAGAGATCCTTATACCGCCAATGACGATATGCGCTTGAAAGACCTTATTCAGTATTGCAAAAGCAAGGGCGTAGGTGTTATCCTGTGGCTCCCCTGGTTGACGGTTGAGCAGAATTGGGACCTCTTTAAGACATACGCAGAATGGGGCGTCGCCGGTGTGAAGATCGACTTCATGGACCATGCCGACCAGTGGATGGTGAACTTCTACAAGCGCGTTGTTTCTGAGGCTGCCAAGTATAAGTTGCTGGTTGACCTGCACGGTTCTTTCACTCCTGCCGGTTTGGAATATGAATATCCCAACTTCCTCTCTTACGAGGGTATTCGCGGCCTGGAGCAGATGGGCAGCTGTCGTCCAGAGAACACCACTTATCTGCCTTTCATCCGTAATGCTGTAGGTCCTGCCGACTTCACCCCCGGTGGTATGAACAACATGCAGCCCGACCGTTATCATGCCAGTCGTCCCAACAGCGGTGCCATGGGTACCCGTTGTTTCCAGATGGCCCTCTACGTAGTTTTGGAGAGTGGTATTCAGATGTTGGCAGACAATCCAACCCGTTATTATCAGAACGACGATTGTACCCGTTATATCGCCTCTGTTCCCACTACATGGGATGAGACCCGCTGTCTGGCAGCCGATGCAGGTAAGTATGTTATCACTGCCAAGCGCAAAGGCAACAAGTGGTTCATCGGCGGTATTTGCAATGGCGATGAGGACTCCCGTACTTTCAGTGTTAAGTTGGACTTCCTGGGAGCCGGCAACCATACACTTACAGGTTACAAGGATGGTGTGAATGCCAACTGGCAGGCTATGCACTATAATAAGGAGCAGCGTCAGGTAAGTGCCTCCACCACTCTCGATATCAAGATGATGAAGAATGGTGGCTATGCAGCAGTGATAGAATAGCCTCTCCCCGGCCCTCCCCCGAGAGGGAGGGAGAAAGTGAAGAGTTTATTGGTTATAGGTTAGGGGTTATTGAGACTTTGGCTATTGGCTATTGGCTTTTAACAAAAACGGAGATAATTAACAAATAACAATTAACAATTAACAAAAAAAGTTATCGTTATCGTTAACGTTATCGTTAAATTTATCATTCAATGAAAAAGACGTTTCTCATATTAGCTTTGGCTTGCGCATCAGTGATGATGTATGCGCAGCCAAAGGTGGTGGCTCATCGCGGTTACTGGCGTACCGATGGTAGTGCCCAGAATTCCATTGCATCGCTCCAGAAGGCGGCCGCTGTCGGCTGCTACGGCTCTGAATTCGATGTATGGCTGACGGTTGACGGCGTGCCTGTTGTCTTCCACGATGCCACTATCAATGGTATAAGAATCGAGGATGCCACCTATGCCGAGTTGATGAACCATCGCTTGGCGAATGGTGAGTTCATCCCTACCCTACAGCAGTACTTGTTGGAGGGTACAAAGATAGAAGGCTGCCAACTGATTCTAGAGATTAAGCCTCACAGCACAGCACAGCGCGACGAGCGTATCGTTCAGCGTTGTCTGGAACTGGTTCACATGTTGAAGCTGGAAAAGCGTACCGAGTACATCTCCTTTAGTAAACATGTTTGTGAGTACCTCCATGCTCAGGAACCCAATGCCAAGATTGCCTATCTGAACGGCGATATTTCGCCCAAGGATATCAAGGCAATGGGACTGACGGGAATTGACTATCACTTCAATGTGTTTAAGAAACATCCCGAATGGCTGACAGAATCGCAGCAGTTGGGTGTAGAGGTAAATGTGTGGACGGTTGACGGAAATGAAGCCCTTACCGAGTTTGCCAACATGAAGGGCATAGACCTCATTACCACAAATGACCCTGAGATTCTTCAAACCATTCTCAAAAATAAACAACACAAAAAATGAAACGTAACCTATTTTTATTCGCCATCTTTATGATGGGATGCGTTGCAACGTTTGCACAACGCCTTGACATTACATTAGACGACAACTCCATCGTCTCGTATGATGTAAGCAAAATCAAGAGTATGGAGTTTATGCCCGAATCAGAACCAGGCCAGATTAGTGGATATTGGTATCTTGGTTGGCGTGTAATGAGCTCCTCAACAAATCACTACAATGGTGATGAGAAGTGGATATTCAACGGCACAGTCATGAAGCAAGTGAAATCATCGGGTACTGAGACAGTCTTTGACTTGGAGTATGCCGAGGACATGAAGAGTTTTAAGGCTGTGCCACGTGAATCAGGATCGATGGTCGAATATAAAATCATTGCCAAGGAAGAGGGGCTGCTTGTATTGAAAAACGGCACGATTACCCGTCATTTCTACAAGACGATGATTGCAGCACACGACGCCACATCTGTCACCCCGTTCCCCAATCGAGAGGAATATACTGATACAGCCAAGGTATGGGCTTTGAAGAGTGGCGCTACACATTCCAACACCTCTCCGATGGGTAACCATTATGCAAAGTATGCTGCTGCCACACAGACACAGAAGGAATGGCTGGCAGATCCGGCAAACCAACCGGATTATACACTTGCCGATGCAAATAAAGAGTATGACCGTTGGACTGCCAAGACCATCACGTTGTATCCTCTTGATAATGGTAATCCCTCACCTGCCGATGTGAACCAGCATGGTATTGGTGACTGTTGTATGTGTGCCGTGTTCGCTTCATTGGCTTACATTTATCCTGACTTCATCAAGAGTATCATTACCAAGGAAACTTCTACCACATACATTATTAAAATGTATGATCCCAAAGGCAATCCCATTGATGTGGCTGTGGACAATAAGTTGCTCTGCAACAGTAGCGGCAGCTGCGTGCAGTTGAGCGGAAAAAGCGATAAGTACAACTGGGCAACCCTTATGGAAAAGGCACTGATGAAGTGGCTTACCTGCTTTAAGACGGGTGGTCTCGGCGGCATTGGAACAGAACACGCCGCTCCTCCATTCACTGGCGAAGGTGACAGTTGGGCAATCAACTCAGGCAAGCTCTTCAACGGAGAGCTTACCATGGTTGCTGACTACGCCCTAAAGAACGGAATGATTAGTGTGGGCGGTTTCAACAAGGGTGGATTATTGTGCGGTACGCTGGAAACAGTGACAGCTCACGCCTTTACCGTCATGTACACTCGCAGTCCTAGCAAGTATTGTTTCTCTATGCGTAACCCATGGGGTGTTTCCTCTGTCGACGGCGTGCTGGAAATTCCCGATAAGCGAGAGATTATGAACACCATCGACTTCCGACTGGTGATGCCAGGTGCAGCAGCTCCTTATAAGCGTCAGGATCTGGGCGGATACATACCTCCCAAGTTTAACATGGGCGTGAACGACAGAAGAGTCAGTCCAGCTATGCTTAAGATGTATAACTTAGAGTCTTACGGATCTACTGTAGAGGAGGAAGACGAAGAATGACAATCTTGGTAACGGGAGCCAGCGGCTTCATAGGTAGTTATATTGTTCAGGAAGGGCTGGACAAAGGGTTCGAGGTCTGGGCTGGTGTCCGTGGCACCAGTAGCCGAGGCTACCTGCAGGATGAACGCATTAAGTTTGCCCAGCTCGATCTCTCCAATCCCGAGACCCTGCGCAGCCAACTCCTGCAATACAAGGCGGAGATGGGTGGAAAAGGTTGGGACTATGTGGTGCATGCTGCAGGAGCCACCAAGTGCCTGAACGAGAAAGATTTCTACCGCACCAATACCGATGGCACCCGTTATCTCATAGATGCATTGAGGAGCACCGATATGGTACCTAAGAGATTTGTCTTTGTCAGCAGTCTCAGCATCTTTGGTGCCATCAGGGAGATACCCGTCCGGGAACCATCGGAAGATAATCCCTGGATTTACAGCCCTATTCTCCTTACTGATACGCCAAAGCCCAACACCGCCTATGGCAAGAGTAAGTTGAAAGCCGAGGAATACCTGCTCCAACAGAAGGATTTCCCTTTCACCATTCTCAGACCGACAGGTGTGTATGGGCCACGTGAGAAGGATTATTTTATGATGGCAAAGAGCATCCGTCAGCACATCGACTTTGCCGTGGGCTACCAGCCACAGGAAATTACCTTTGTCTATATGATGGATGTGGTACAGGCTATATATAAATGTATAGAGTCGGTGGCTGCCGAGGGCAAGGCCTATTTCCTCAGCGATGGCGAGGTGTATAACAGCCGCAGGTTCAGCGATCTCCTCCAGCAACACTTGGGGAATCCCTGGGTCTTGCATATAAAAGCACCCCTATGGTTGCTCCGGATTATCTGCTGGGTAAGTACCCGCGTCAGCCATCTTACGGGAAAAATGAATGCGCTGAACGATGACAAGTTTCATATTCTCAGCCAACGCAATTGGCAGTGTGACATTGAGCCTGCTATCAAGGATTTTGGCTATCAGCCTCAATGGAAATTGGAACAGGGCGTGGAGCGTACCATTAAATGGTATAAGGAGAACGGATGGATATAATTCTTGCTCCATTTTAAGGCAAAAAACATGGTAAAAAACATTTTCGGCAAAAAAAATCAAAAAAAAAGCAAAATAATCTTTGGTGATTGAGAAAAAATATGTAAGTTTGCATCGTATAACTGTGTTTAGACCTCAAAAGCTAACTATAAACAATAACGAAAACAAAAAAATAAACAAATTATTCACTTTAAAAATTTATCTTATGAAAAGAAGATTTTTATTTTTGTTGATGGCAGTTTGCTCCTTCGTAGGTGCCAATGCTGCAATTAACCGTGCGAACAACTATTTGCAGGCTGCGGATGTGAAAGCTACACAGGGCCAAACTGTAGAAGTAGCCTTGACTATGGTGAACAAGACATTTGACATTATCAACTGGCAGACTGAGCTCGTTCTCCCCGAGGGCGTTACTTTCGTAAGTGCTACTCCTGCTGACCGTTGGACAGAAGCTATCCAGGTTGATGGTGTTAAGTTATTCTCTGAGACCGAAACCGCTGTTGCTAAGGGTGAAGGTGTTGTTGCTAAGATTACTCTGCAGGTTGACGCTACTGTAGCTGCCGGTGAGTATGACCTTGCTTTGAAGGGCGTTGTTATGACCGCTGCTGACGGTACTTCTATCGCTCAGGTTGAGAACAAGGGCTTTAAGCTGACCGTTGAAGAAGCTACTGGTACTAAGGGTGACTTGACAGGTGACGGTGAAGTTAACGCTGCTGATATCCAGGCTCTTCTGAACATTATCGCAGCTGGTGAATTCAATCCTGCAGCTGACTTGACAGGTGACGGCGACGTTAACGCTGGTGATATCCAGGCTCTTCTGAACATTATCGCTGAGCAGTAATATCCCATCGAGATTCTTCGAAAATAACAAACAACAAATAAATAAAAATAGATTATGAAAAAGATTTTTACTTTGATGGCTGCCTTCGTTTTGACATTGGCAGCAAATGCTCAGAAAGCAGATTTTACGGTAACCGGTGACGGTACTGACTGGATTGTTGTCAGTCTGGAAAACGATTTCAACTGTGGTGCATTTGGCTTCAAGTTGGATCTTCCCGAAGGTGCAAAACTTGCTTTTGATGAGGACGAAGAGGACTATGTGTATGAGAAGAACACAGATCGTCTTAAGGGTACGAAGTGGACAGTTGACGTAAAAACAACAGCCACCGGTTATTCAATTAATATCTACGGCTCAACAGTTAGAGAGAATTCTGGTGAACTTGTTAGATTTAAGTTAGCTAATCCCGTTTCAGGTACTGCAACTTTCTCATCTGTTAACTTTACAGACGTAGGTGAGGATGGCAAAGGTACTACATCTGTTTATCCAGATGGTGATAAGACTAAGACTTTTACTCTTGACCTGAAGGCTGACGCTATCAATGGCATCAATGCTGAGCAGACAAAGAGCGGTGTTATCTACAACGTTGCTGGCCAGCGTGTAAGCAAGGCACAGAAGGGTATCTTCATTGTTGACGGCAAAAAGGTTGCGATTAAGTGAGTGAAGTGAGAGCTCGCTCATACTTCCGAACGTGAGCAAGCTCGAACGGAGTTCAAGGTTGCTGTTAAGTAATTAAGGTAAATTACAGCATAAATTTCAATAGGGGCTCGACATCTGTCGGGCCTTTTTTATGCTTACAACAGGAATTATCCTTTATAGATTTGGATAATAGCTCACTTATTTGTACTTTTGTATTATGTATAGGTTTACGAATCCTCTTATTTGGTTGTCCCGCTTCAGGCATCGTTGCGGTTATGGGGTTCATTCACCCTTTGCTTTCCGTTTTATTACGGAGGTGATATATGAGAAGGCGGCCTATTACGCATACTGGGAGTTGGATAGGACACTCCCGTTCAGAGACCGTTTCAGAGTCCGCAAGATACTGCATCTGTTGTTTCGTATCAGCAACTGGAGTCAACCTGACGTAATAGTCTGTTTCTCATCCTCAGATAAGGTACCAAAGTATTTGGCGGCTGGATGCAGAAAGGCTCGGATAGTAGTTCACGTTCCAGATGGGGAGATTGACCTGTGCTGGTTGGATAAGCCCAACAACGATGTTCTGTCACACTTGCATGAGCATTCTGTGCTTATGATAGATCATTTGAATGAAAACAGGGAATGGTTTCAGAACCTACCCGCTATTGTTACCTTCGACCTATATGATATAGGTATAGCCTTCTTTGATACTAAGTACAACAAACAACACTATATAATTAATTTCTGATGAAAAAATGTAATGTCTATACACGCACCGGTGATCAGGGTATGACAAGCCTTGTGGGTGGGAAGCGTGTGCCCAAATCCAGTTTGCGAATTGAGAGTTATGGCACTATTGATGAGTTGAACAGTCAGTTGGGTCTGCTCCTGACATATCTTAATGACCCTTCCGACTGCGACTGTTTGATTAAGATCCAGTGCCAGTTGTTTGCTATCGGTAATATACTGGCTACCGATCCTGAGAGTGACACTCCCAGCAAGTGTAAGATTACTGAGGAGGATATCATAGAACTGGAGCACAGCATTGATAAAGCCAACGACGGCCTTCCCGGTTGGCGTGGTTTCACCTTGCCAGGAGGTTGCAGAGCAGCAGCAGTGGCTCATGTTTGCAGGACTATTTGTCGGAGGGCGGAACGACTCATCTATGCATTGGATGCACAAGAGCCGGTTGACAAAAATGTTACGGCTTATATCAACCGATTAAGCGATTATTTCTATGTTTTGGCGTGCAGGCTAAATTTTTTGGGCGGTACAGATGAAATTTTATGGCATAAAGGATGATAATTACAGAAATTATTGTACCTTTGTGCTCCCGAAAGGAAAAGGGGTAAACCTATAGGCCCCATAAGCCCCATAGGCCCTAAAAAAAGATAATTAATTGAAACAATTGTAAGAAATATGTACTGGACATTGGAATTAGCTTCAAAACTTGAGGATGCTCCCTGGCCTGCGACCAAAGAGGAGCTCATTGATTATGCAACACGTAGCGGTGCTCCTCTTGAAGTAATAGAAAATCTTTCTGAGATTGAGGATGAGGGAGATGTCTATGAGAACATCGAAGATATTTGGCCTGATTATCCCACAAAAGAAGACTTCCTTTTCAACGAGGATGAGTATTAGACTTCCTAAAAGTCTAATGGAATGAGTACCAACGGGATAAGAGACAATTAATCTTTTGTTCCGTTGTCGTTTTATGGTATCTATAGAGCGTAGGATGTCCTGTTAAATGTTAAAATAATGTGTTTGTTTGTCTAAATGATGTAACTGTCCGAAATCAGCCATACTATATATGTGGAAAAATTCGAAAATTTGCACTCAGATATCGTTTGATACTAATGACTCCAGATAAGTTAAAGACAATCATAGCCCAGAAAGAGGGTACAGAGATTGAGTTCAAGGAATCTAAGGATAGCTTGGCTCGAAAGGTCTATGAGTCTATCTGTGCATTTCTGAACCGCAGAGGTGGTCATGTCGTATTAGGAGCGAAGGACAATGGGGAAATTGTCGGTGTCAACCCTACAAAGGTCCAAGAACAGATGGATCAGCTGGCTAAGGACATGAATAATCCTCAGTTGTTTAAGCCCACTTACTATCTGACTTATGAACCTATGGACATAGATGGGAAGAAGATTATCTATTTCTATGTTCCTGAGAGTAACCAGGCTCATAGCTATAAGGGAATCTACTACGACCGTAATCAGGATGGTGACTTTGAATTGCGCAGTACCGAGCAGATTGCCAATCTGTTTATACGGAAAAGCAAGATGAAAACCGAGGATAGGGTATATCCGATGTTGGGAATGAAGGATTTGGATGAGGAAGCATTCGATGAGTTGAGAAGGGGCATCCGAATTGAGAATTCACAACACCCTTGGCTTAATTTGTCGAACGAAGAAATCATACGCTCGGCAGAGTTGCTTGCTGTTGATCCAGAAACAGGAAAGGAAGGCCTGACGTTGGCTGCTATTCTTCTGTTTGGTAACAGCCATGCCATCACCACAGCCCTTCCTGCTTACCGCATAGATTTGCTTTGCCGCGTAAATAATACGGAACTCTATGATGACAGGGAACTTCTGAGTTGTAATCTGCTGAAAGCCTATCCAATAATGATGGACTTTATCAAGAAGCATCTGCCAGAGCAACCCTATATTGAAGGCATACAGCGTTTCAGCCTTCGTGACACAATCTTACGAGAGGTGGTTCTGAACATGATTATACATCGTGAGTATAGTAGTGCTTACCCTACGACGTTTACCATCTATCGTGATACTATCGTTACTGAGAACTGGAACATCCCATACGTCTATGGTCACATAGACCTTCAGACCATGCGTCCGCATCGTAAGAATCCAAAGATTGCCAAGGTGTTCTCTCAGATGGGAATCGTAGAAGAGCTTGGTAGTGGTATGCGGAAGATGTTCAAGTACACACCTCTATACGCTAATGGCAAAGAGCCCGTCATTGAGGAGCAAGACGTTTACCGCATAGAGATTCCTTATGTTCCCACTTTACTTCCCACTGGTGAAGAGGAAAGTGGGAAGAAAAGTACATTGAAAAGTACATTGAAAAGTACATTGAAAGGTACAAGGAAAGATATTGTGGAAATTATTATTAATTCCCCTTATATAACAATCCCACAAATTGCAGATCAGTTGGGGTTAAATGCCAGAGGCATTGCTAAACATATCAAGAATCTTCAGGAAGAAGGAATTATTAAGCGTATTGGCCCTGACAAGGGTGGTCATTGGGAGGTAGTGGAATGACGGCAATGCTTCAAGTTGTATTCATGGCAATAGGATTGGCAGTCCTATTAGGCATCACCCTTAGTTATGCTTGCTCGTTCATCTTCATTTATGGTGCTGAGAAGACCAATAAAGCCCTACATCAGAATTGTTCAACTTCGGAAATGTCCATAGCTCAGCCCGTGCAAGTTGTTGACGAAGGGGTGTTACAGCCAGAACAAACTATTGAAGAGGAGTTGCCACAACCTGAATATGAACTATGTGTTCAATTACCCTTCGGTTGATCCCTTTGGCAAACCCTGCACACTTAGCGGTACCATCACAGTCAACAAGTCGCTGATAAAAGACGATAAGCCCTTCCGTGGCAAATTCTGGAAATATTATTTAAGTTATCGCTTCGCTTAGGAGTTAAAGAAGTTAAAGAAGTTATCGCCAGCTAAGCTGGCTAGGACGTCACTTTAGACTTCTTGTTAGCATGTGTATAACTATCGTCTTTAACTCCTGTCCGAATGGACGAGCGAAGCGATAACTTCTTTAACTTCTTTAACTCCTGTAAATATTATTTGTCTAGTTTTATAACCTCGTTGCACAATTCACAGACCGTAGTACGATGGGTAATAAAGATCATCGTCTTCTGTGGATAGGCAGCAAACAGACGGCTATACAGTTCGTGTTCTGTCTCTTCGTCGAGTGACGCGCTGATTTCATCTAACAGCATAATGTTACCCGGTCTGAGCAACCCGCGTGCTATCGCTATGCGCTGTGCCTGACCCTCGCTCAGGCCACTACCCCGTTCTCCACACTCAGCATCCATGCCTTCCGGCAAGTTGAGCACGAAGTCTGCCATAGCCGTATGGAGTACCTGACGCATTTCCTCGTCGGTAGCATCGGGTTTGGCTAACAGCAGGTTATAGCGGATGCTGCCACTCATCAGGGTATTGCCTTGAGGCACGAATACGAAGTTGGTGCGAGTGCTTTCGCTGACAACTTGCCTCCTGTCGGCATTAAATAACGTCATCGTTCCCTGGTCAGGCTTGATGAGTGCCAACAACAGGCGGAACAGCGTTGTCTTACCTGCTCCTGTGTGTCCCATCAGTGCTGTCTTGCTGCCAGGAGCAAACAGATGTGTAAAGTGAGAGAGAATCTCGCGGTCGCCCAAGGCATAGCGGAAACTTACATCCTGAATATCCAATCCCAGCTGCCCCTCCATCTTACAGCTGTCATCATGGCGTTCTTCCTCAGCTTCCATGTGTTCCATCTCCTCCAATCGGTCTATGCTAGCTGAAGCCTGAAACATCTGAGGCATCATATTCACCATCTGCAGGATGGGTTGTTGAATCTGGCTTACCAATTGAAGGAACGAAGTCATCACACCAAAGGTGATAACGCCAGCCTTCAGTTGCAGGCCGCCCCAGATAAAGGCAACGATGTATCCCAAGCTGAAACTCATACCGATTAATAAGCGGAACAGCACCGTGAATTGTGCCCGATGGTTCACCTTCCCTCTCAGGTCGTGCTGCATGTTGTCAAGGCGTCCTGTCACCCAGTCTCCGCTCTCCAACGAACGCAGCACGGCATTATGTTCCATCGACTCCTGCACCAGCATCTGAATGACGCTCTCCTGCCGACGTATCTCCTGCGTCATCTTACGGATTTTCCACGCCACCATCTTGCCTATCATCACAAATACCGGAGTCAGCAACAGCAGCACCCAAGCTAAGCGTTCATCCATTACCTGCATCAGCAGGAAGGCGCCTAACAACTGAAAAGTGGTTACGCACAGGTCAGGAATGATGGACGTAGTAGCACTGCTTACCGTACTGATGTCTTTTTCCAGACGCGAGGAGATATCGCCAGAGTGCATCTCCTTCTGCTCAAACATCTGCCGGCGAAACAGATGGCTGAAGATACGCAGACGGATAGAAGTGCTCTGTCTGGCTTCGGCTTTCACACCTAAGTAATAGTAGATCTGACGACAGATAATTCCGCCAATCACCACAGACACGATATAGGCTACCATCAGCACAATATCCTCGTCGGACCCCGTCCTGATAGTCACATCAATAAACTGTTTGCATAGCCACACCATTAGCAGGCCGAGCAATACTCGCCCGATTCCTGCCATGATGCGCACCAGCATATTCAGCCTAATGCCCACCGTGTTATGCCAAAGCCATGTTATGTACTTCATCCTATTTCAACGATAACGTTAACGATAACGATAACTCTTTTTGTTATTTGTTAATTATCTCCGTTTTTGTTAAAAGCCAATAGCCAATAGCCAAAGTCTCAATAACCCCTAACCGCTAACCCCTAACCGTTCTTGAACCCTTGAACTTCTTGAACCCCTTGAACTTTTTGAACTCTTGTTAGCCAATAGCCAATAGCCAAAGTCTCGCTAACCTCTAACCGCTAACCTCTAACCGCTAATCAATAAGTCCCGCTTCCTTCCACTTTGCGGTCAGCTTCTCCACATCGTTGAGAGCTTGCTCGCGACTTACCTCATATACCTCCACCAACGCATCAGCCAACTGTTCTATGGTAAAGTCACCCAGCTCGGTAGCTTTCTGCCACAGCGTTGCTGCTGTATCATTAACGCTGATAAGCTTGCCAAAGTTGATTGTTTCCAGGCCTTCGCCCACTATGACTTTCTCGCCGCACACTTCGCGCAGCACAAATCCTTTCTTGATTTTCATATAACTATATTCAATTTAACTAATGTTCTACGATAAATGGCCAGTATCCAGCGCCTTACAGGAAGCAGCCTGCGCCACATACGAGCAAAGCGCATCCTGCCCTTCGTGTACAGATACCGGCGCTTCCCTTTGGGAGAGATCACATATTCAGCTATGGCAGCCACCTCATCTTTCGAGCAGCGCTCTATACCTCTTATATTACCGTCGCCCATCAGGCTAATCTGGTTTCCCTCTATTCCGATGATGCGATGTATCACATAGTGCGAGCCATCCACCCAGGCTAACACCACATCACCCACTTTCAAAGGAGCTTGCGGACTCACCAGTTCCACGCTCTCCTTGCCACCGATGATAAACGGGTGCATGCTACCGCCTTTTACCGCCAGCACCACTCTCCTACCCTCCTGCAGCAACGTAATAGCCTCCTTAATAAGGATATCACCATACAGCGCCTTCACAACTGGTTGTTCCATACTTTTTAACGATAACGTTAACGATAACTCTTTTTTGTTAATTGTTAATTGTTATTTGTTAATTATCTCCGTTTTTGTTAATAGCCAATAGCCAATAGCCAAAGTCTCAATAACCCCTAACCGTTCTTGAACCCTTGAACTTCTTGAACCCCTTGAACTAGTTAACGTTAGCGTTAACGTTAGGGTTTTTAACCGTGCTATTGCACACCCTCGCTGCCTCTTCATCGGGCAGACAGTCCAAGTGCCAGACAGAAGCGTTTGTGGCCAATAGGTTTTCCGTCTCATGCAAACCTTCCGCTAAACGGCTGTCCCAGCGTTTGCCAGAGATAGACATCATCAGGGCAGCGTATGCTTCTAAGGGTTTTAATTTACGGATAGCATTCTTGGGAGCCTGGCTCAGGTCCACGAGTGCTCCTAAGGGGTAGCTGACGTTGCGGTAACAAGGCGTCTTTCCGCTCCAGGGTGAGCCATAAACACGGATAGAACCATCGTCGAGTAGACGCACCACAGGGTTATCATCGTTTACCAGTTCCGTTCCCTCAATGTATTTCAGCCACAGTTTAGAGTGTGTACTCTTGCCGGTTCCGCTTTCCCCTAGGAACATATATGCCTTGCCTTCGTAGCTGACCACCGAAGAGTGGAACAGTGCCGTATGTTTATCGGCAGTGGCCAGGGCAAACATTACCATCATGGCATTGTTGATGCCAAACAGGTTGTTATTCTCTGCATAAACGTCAGCGTACTTATAATCTGTATGGCATACGAGTACGCCTTTTAGCTGATTATGATGGAAAAACTGATAACAGGGTTCCTCTCCTAAGTGGCCCACTAAGATATGCTGACCTTCATCATCCTGTCTCCATTCCTGCGTAAAGTCATCCAGCGACAGTGGCTCAGATAGGAGTTGCATACGGAACAACACATTCTCCGTAGGGTCAGTCACAAACGGGTCGTATTGTCTCAGGTTGAGTACCGCCGTCTCGTTGTTTCCCAGTTCCAAGGCAAACACATGGTCCGCCACCTTATAATATATTTCTTTCATTCCTTTTCTAATTCGAGCATGCAAAGTTATGGATTCTATGCGAATTCAGCAAATTTGAGAAATGAAAACTGCTGAAATGGTGCCAGATGCATACCATTTCAGCAGTAATTGTCATTGAACGAAGTTCCATTTAGGAGTTATCGCCAGCTAAGGAGTTATCGCTTCGCTAAGGAGTTAAAGGAGTTATCGGGCTTTCAGCCCTTAGGAGTTATCGCGGCTAAAGCCGCTAAGACGTTTGTCCTACACATGCTCTCAATAATTCTCAAGAGGTATAACTATCGTCTTTAACTCCTGTCCGAATGGACGAGCGAAGCGATAACTTCTTTAACTTCTCTAACTCCAATGTTTTCGTCTCTCTAACCTCTAACCGTTCAATAACAGCACCGGCTGTTATTGAACTATTACTC
The DNA here is from genome assembly GCA_017445925.1 of Bacteroidaceae bacterium. Classification (GTDB taxonomy): domain Bacteria; phylum Bacteroidota; class Bacteroidia; order Bacteroidales; family Bacteroidaceae; genus Physcousia. Next base: position 113,425 of record JAFSRW010000057.1, read on the forward strand.
GTCCCTGACGGATGTAAATACCCTTCTGAGCAGCCTTGCTAACCTTCTTACCGTCAACAGTGTAGATGCTCTCGCCGTTAATGTCGTTAGCGAACTCGATAGCGTCGATTGCAGTCTCAGTACCGTCGGGCTCCTCGATGTAGATGCGAGCA
>JAFSRW010000058.1 GCA_017445925.1 Bacteroidaceae bacterium
TCAAGCTGTATCTTTACTACACCTTCAGAAGACTCTGCGTCAACCTTGATGCCTGTAGGAATGTTTGTGTATGCACCTCCTGCGGAAAAAGGCGTATTGCTGCTCTCTGCAGGCTGGTCAGTAACCTCTCCACCGCCACCGAAGTCTTTCCACAGGCCAACTTCTCCGAAATCGGTTACAGAACCCTGGAACTGCTTTGTCTCAAGTGTGTTCTCTGCTGTCTGATAAGATATGATCAGTCCGGTCTTCTTATAGTTGACACCACTTGACTCCTGCCATGCAATAAGGCGGGCGACAGCTGTTTGAAGCGTGTAGTAGTCTCCTGTAGTAGGAGAACCACAAAGATTGTTAATGTTAAGGCATATCTCACTTCCTTCTGCAAGTGACCCGAAGTCTTTCCAGTTGGCGGTGTTCTTCCAGTTCTGCTCGCTGGTCGACCTTCCAATATATTGGTACGTCTTCCATACGCCCGCCCTGATTTCGAACGATATAATAAGGCCGCCTACAGCCTTTCGTGCACTCCAGACAGCATGAACGGCACTATGGGCCGTATTCTCGGTGTCGCATAGCACATAATAACCCTGTATGGGAATATCGTTTGTTACGTTGAAAACGTTACCGACCTGCGAACCTCCGAAATCAGTCCAGTCTTCTTCATTGCTCCATGTCGTTCCTTTCCATTGCTTTGACTTCCATCCTTCGTTTGTCAGGAAAGTAAGAACGATTCCAGGCGCAATAACACCGTACTTCGGATTTGCATTTACAGCTGCAAGCACTTGGGCAAAAGTTGAAGGTCCGAGACTGTACACTGCAGTAACGTTAACGACACTGCTCTTGACAACCTTGTTTACATTTTCCTGTCTAACTCCGTCTGGAGTATCTATGTCCTCTGTCGTCGTGGCAGGGCGTCCTTCGCTCCTTCCGAGCATGAAGGGTAAAACCATCTTAGTCTCTGGCATAATCGCTAGTATTTATGAGTTAGTATTTATGAATTTGAAATAGTGAAATTCCAGTCTATGTCAGATGCAGGAACAATGATGTATGAGTAGGAGTCTGTTTCGTCAGAATTATTTCTTCGCACAAGCTCAGTACCCGTAGTACATGGTATAACCGCTCCTGTCTCTGTGTGTCTGCACACAAGTGTGACGTTACCGGGAACACCAAACAGGAAGAGTTTTCCTGCCTGTAGTGTCCCACTGTATGTTGTCCTTGTGCTCAACTCGTGTAACGTTCTTGCATTTGCAAGCGAATTGGCAACATCGACCGGCACATCAGACAGAACCTCTCCATAGACATAGTTGACAAACCTGTATTGAAGCGCAGGAAGCGGGATAGTCTTCCCCTTATGACTGACAGAAATATTGAACGATGTGTTCTCTGTTATTGCCTCGTAGGAGAGTGTGTTTCCTTCAACTGTCATCGGAGTAACCACGGTAGCCTCAGAAGACACATCGACTCCACGCCTTGTAATGCTTAGCGTTGCATAAGGCCTTACGGTAGAACCCTTCTCGTAATAGCCCGCATTGGAATAGGTGACGGATGCGACAAGGCCGAACACTTCGAGAATAATATCCTCAAGGTCCTTAGCCTGTCCTGCCGTCATTATTCCGGCAACAGGGTTATCTTGACCATCAGGAACGGTTCCTGCTACAGGCAATTCTACATTATGGTCTGTTTCATCATGAGTCTCCAGACACAATGTGGCGGCATTACCTGTTGCTTCTACGCTGACACCAGTAATCACAGCGTCCTGCAAGTCTTCAATGTCATCGTCATGACCTTCAAGTTTCTGGAAGTTGGCAGCAGAGAAAAGTCCTGCAGCATTTGCAGTAGCAGCGGAGAGTGTAATGGTTATGGGATTTCCGTTTGGCATCGTAAATACAAGCTCTATCTTCTCATTGTCACACTCGCCTGTGTCGGCGTTAATCCTTTCGATGGATGTTTCTATTCCGTCAACTCGCCCAGAAAGTGTATTTATATCGCTTTCTGCATCGTCCAATCTTCCACTCAGTGAGTTGTCTTCATCAATTCTTGCGTTCCGCTCAGTTTCTATGAGACCTGACACAGAATCATCGATGATTGCTTGCTGGATAACACTCTTGAAGGTATCTGCTGAGATCTTCACTCCGTTGCTTAACTCGATGAAACTACCTGCTGGTATTGCAAGAACCTCAGTGAGGTCTTGAATCAGTACGCTGTTAGTACGCAACTCCGAAAGGATCTCCGATACTATCTCACGTTTTTCTTCATTTGTCATGGCAAAATCAAATTAAATGTTTCGTTATCTATACTGGTCACTCTATATCTGTCATCAGGAACCCTTCTCATTACAAGAAGATTCGTGTCTTCTATGGCAGGGTTAAGGTTGACAACTCTCTGCAGCCCCTGTGTGAATATGTAGGACTTCTGTCCCTCTACCTCGCAGTTCATCTCTGGAACATCACCCTCGTTCCTGCAATAACGCACCTTATCTACATACACATAATTGCAGCATAGAAGCCTGTTGAGCAGGTCGGCAAACCATACAGGGCAACCGTCTCCGTTTCCTATAGTCAGTGCCTTTATGGTACTCTCATGGCCGAAAAGGTCCGTCTTGTCATTGTCACTGGTGGTAAACTGCTCGTTGTTGACTGAAAATGTCCAGTTGTCATCCTTGAAACCTCCGGGAATGCGGAAGTCGAAGAACCTCTGCATCCCGTCAATCCAAAATACTGCATCATTGCGCTGCATGTTGTCTGTGTTAGAATACTGGAGCAATACAGTGTCCTGAAGGACTGTTTCGTCAGACGATACGGCAAAGGCCTTGCTGACAATGTTCCCTATGCTTGCATAGAAAATTCCGTCATGCATTCTCTGAAGTTCTATGAAGTACAGCGTTGTCGTATTATTCATCTCCCAAAATCTCCATGAGTATGTGAGTTCCTTGTCTTTAAGTACGTCACGGATTACAAGGTCAGGTGGTGCTGACTGTTCACCAGTTGCTATAATCTCTATGAGTATCCTGTCTGCAGGGGAAAACACCTGCACACACTTCGACTCTGCACCATGCCTGTCTGCTGAAGGCGCAAAGAATATCGGCGTAAAAGGACTTATTCTATACATTTTTCGATGATATTGTATGTTATGGTGCCAGGATTGGCGAAACAGATGTCTATACTATCCAGATAACCATTGTACGTCTTTCCGGCATACTCGAATTGTATTATCCCGTCCCACTGCTCTGGGAAATGATGATCGTCTGTGTCAATGGATATCCTCCCTGCCTTGAACAGATGCTTTGTGATGCTAAGATTCGAACTCATGGCTACACCTCCAATGACAGCATCAGAGTTTCCGTCAGATGAGGTAAACTTCAGGCTCACTGCAAAACATCCGATGTATTCCTCGTTGTTCTTCACAATAATGTTAGGAGCAATCGCTGCATTGAAAACTGTCTCCGTATAGGCGTTCTGTACAGTAACGGACCTGTCAATCTGCCAGCACCCGTCTATGGGCTCAGATGCAGAAGCAATGATTATGAATACATCGTTGTCGCTTCCCGTTGACTCCTCATCCCTGTTCTTGACAAGCAATTCCTCTATTCCGTAGCAATCGGCACGGTATGGGCATTTCAGGCTCAGCGTCTGCTCACTAAGGTCACAGTCTGTCTTGTAGTAGTTAGTGAAGTTGAACTCATTCAAGGCAGAGTTGTCGTTTTCATAGTCCTTCTTGGAGTAGCCAATCTCAACATCGCTGAATACCTTGCTTTCGTCGAACTGGAAAGAAAGGTTGTTCACATTATCCAGCGTCTTTATTATCTCGGGCTTGAATATATCAGTACGATGCCTGAATATTAGGTTTACAACATCCGCGTTATTCTCCTTGGAGTCGAGCCATTCGTTTGTGTGCATCTCGTCACAGAGGATAATGGAACCGTTTCTGATGATACCATACATGTGCGTACCGTCATTGTTGAGGAAAGCACCGATGTTGAGTCCTATCATCTCCCTTGCGTGGCCACTCGCGTCGTTATACCAACTACCCTGAATGACGGCATCGTTCCTGCTGAAATTCGCATACCATCTGCCTGTGTCAAAGTCCTGAACTACGAATGTATTTGCATACTCATTGTAGAATACTTCTTCCATGAAATCTATATCATGGCCTGCCTCCCACTCGTAGGTGTATGGTGTCGTCAAGTCGAGGTCTTCACCAAGGTCCTCACTGATTATTCCTCCTACAGGAAGCATTTTGTACCAGCCAGCCTCACCGACATTGCTCATGGAGTTGCTTGTAAGGTATGACACCTTGATGTGGGACAATCGCGCCCGTTCTCCACGGTCTATCTCAATTAACTCCCTGTCCATGTAGTAACCGACATGCTCTATAGTATAGACGTAGCCAAAGACAACCTCCATGAATTCACAGAACTGGGTGAATGAGGAATATATTTTGTTGGTCTGAATCTTACGGATTGATTCAGCTGCAATAAGCAGTGTTCTTGCCAACAGGCTTTCACCAACTTCTATGCTGCCTTTTACGTATATGTCCTCGCGTGTTGCTAACATCTTGTCAATGAGTTTCTGCAAGAGGGAGAGAGGCCTTACAGCATTTATCTCTATTGGGTCATCCTCATAGTGGCTCTCGTTCACATATGCGGTGTTGGAATTGCTCGGCCATCGCAGGCCAGGGTTGAAGATAAGGTGAGTGTTCGGATTCGACGACCCGTCAGGCATGGGAGTACCCCTCCAGTTGTTGTTGGTTCTCTGTGACAGGATACTCATGCCGAACGCAACCTTCTGACCTGTGGTAATGGCAAAATCACCGTGTATGCTGACATCAACGCTATTGTAGTCTGTCACCTCTTTTCTCCACACAACTGTGCTGCCTACAACAAGAATAAAACTGGCTTTCATTACTCTCTGGCTCCACCATGCAGGATATAAGAACCTGAACTGCATTTCCATGTCTATGTGAATAGAGCAATCTGTAATACAGGTAATAAACCCTGCTCGGTCCCTATCCATCAGATATTTCATAAGGGTTCCGTCATTCTTCGCTTCTGTATTCAGCGGGCATGACGAATCTTCCCGCTGGTCATTGCATGTTATCTGCTCACTTCCGAAATCGTCTGTCGAGACTCCGATGTATGGGATATAGAGGCTATAGTAATTGTTGTTTGCCACCTCCACATTCTCAGAAGATACCATATCGGTAGTCGACTCTCCCTCCGGCGTGGCACCCGTAACCATGAAAGTGAAAGACCTTTTTGTCACGACACCATTGTACAACAAGTTTGCAGTGTCTTTCAGACTTGACACGTCAAACTCATATTTACTCTTCTTGTTTGCCTTGATGATTGCTGCCACACTGTTATCAACGCAACCGATAGTGACTACATTGGCATCATACTGAAGCGTTGCAAAGTCAAGGGGGCACTCCCATGCCTTTGAGTAGTTCCAGTTGTTGTCTGCAATATATACGGCAAACACACCCTTAGAATGAAGGTAGTTTTCCGCGTAGTGGGCAAGAATGGCATCATAGGCCTTGCCTGTGAACTCAATGGAACTACCGCACTTGCGCACAACACCTCCGAGGTCAACACGGCTATATGAAACCTTGATGCTGTCAAGGTTCTTAATCATATCTGACACCTCCATGCAGTCGGCACTCTCAGTATCGAGCATGTAGCATCCGAGTTGAAGATAGTATTTACAAAGCATGTCTGTATTATTTTCAGCAAAGGTAGATAAAAAAGAAGCGCGTTTTTCAAAGTGCAAAAATCTCGATTTCAGGGTAAGAAAAAGCCTGGCGTGTAATCTCCTTACTCGCCAGGCCTAACATGCTTCTTGCAACTCATGCTATCGTCTGAAGAAACGCAGGTAAACAAAGAGCACGGCAAATACAATCACACAGAATACAAGGGTTCCAGTCACAAGCTTGACACTGTCCCAGAAACTGTTCTTCCTTATTGTCGTCTTCTCTTTCTCACGGACAATATCAGAAATGGAGTCAAGCCTTGACCTGTATATGGAAAGGCTGTCTGCAAGCGACTTTAACCTATAGATACTGTCGTACTGCGCTTGCAGATACGTGTTCCTCTCTGTCAGGCTGTCTATCGTTGCCTGGCTCTCCCTCACTATCTGCTGCCTGTAACTTTCTAACTGCTGGTATGAATAGGTATGTTTCTCCCTGTCATGGTGATATGTCACGCTTCCGTCTGCATTGAACTGCATCCATGTGCTATCCCTGACGCTGACGCTGTCTGCACGGTAAAGGTTCGTTATAATGGAATCCCTTACATACAGGTCGCGGTATTTTTGCCTTACATTCAGCAACTCGCGGGACAGGCTGTCTATCACTCCATGATAATAACTCGTACTGTCAATCCTCTCGGATTGTGAAACAGCTGCAATGGTGTCGGCTCCATTGCTGTAGTGGTGCATATCAACGGAACCTTCATTCTTCACACTTCGGCATGATAGCAGACACGCTACAGCTACCATAACAAATAATACTTTCTTCATCTTGGGAATTGTTTAAGACAACACAAAGGTACGGACTTAAACGGCTCGTAAACCAACTTCTCAAAAAGTCAGTTTCACGAGCACACTATTTGACGGATAACTCCGGCGTTCGTTTTCAAATTAAAGGCGCATTTTCAAAAGAACTGCCAACAAAAATTAAGCCTCGGCCGGTTGATTACTCAACAATTACTCAACAATTACTCGACAATCAGTAAACTGTGATAAGGTTCTCGATACGGAAGCATCTTATTGCACACTTCTGTGTGTCATAGTAGGAGAAAGTCTTGTAGGTGGGTTCCTTTCCCTTGCCGTTGGTAACACCTGCAGGGAGGTTCTGCAATGTTCCCCATGCGTAGCGGATAGAACCGTCAATCTTCTGGAACGCGAACTTCACGACTCCTTCGCGCATCTTCCTGGCAAGCCTGTAAAGTTCCCATGCTTTAAGAAGGCATATCTTCCATGTGTTGGCTGTTGTGGTAAACAGGAAGTGAGCATACTTCATAACTCTAACTCGGAAATTTGTCTTTGTCTGCATAACTTTGGTTTTTTAATTGGTTTGACTTGTTTTTTAATATCTTCTTTACATCTGTAAAGTTAGCGTTTTTTGACAAGATATGCAAACAGGAACTTCACCATTTTAGCACCTTAACATTTACTGACATTTAGCCGGAGAGCCTCCTTAGAACAAGTCTCCTACCGTGGTGAATGCGGCTCTTTACTATATTGATGCTGACACCCTGCATTTCTGCTATCTCTCCGTATGAGTAGCCCTGTGCATACAATAAGGAACACCTGACGCTGACACTCGATTCGGAATATTCACTGACTAAACGCATGTTCTCGGACACGACTGTTTTTGTGAACGGGTCGCTTCCAGCCGGGAATTCGGGAAGATCGTAGTAAGGCTCCACGACACCAATGTGCCGCCTGCTGCTACGGAACGTGTTCCGCATGATAACGAGCACCCAAAGGCGGAAACTCTTGTCAGGGTCGTACTTGTCAGCATTAAGCAATACCTTCAGGACAGTCTCTCCTACGAGGTCCTCGACATCTGTCCGGTTCCTACAGAACGTCCGTGCAATACCCCTTATCCATGAGAGGTTACGCAATACCAATGACTCAATCATGCTTCATTATGTCAAATACCTTACCACTGCGCCTACGCTCCTCAAGACTGCATAGGTACATATCTCTCGCTGACGCCTTCAGGCTCCCGATAAGGGAACGCTCGCTGTCGCTGCTTATCACGTTCAGCATGCCCAGTATCTTATCGCACTTGACATCGACGTTCTGTATGGAACGCATCAGGTTCCTGTATTCATGGCTTCTTCTCATAAAAAAAGAGGTTGCGTGTCGCTCTATGGATACACACAACCTCCCGAAATGTTGCATCTGGCTAATGCTTAGCCTTTCTGCTGGCGCTGCTGCCTGCAGGCCATATTTACAAGATTAGCATATACACTTGCGGATATGCTTTCATGATTGACGGCAAACTTGAAATGTGCTATAAGCCTTGCTGTCTGCCTGTCGAAGGAAGCCCTGAATTCATTCTCCGACACTTGAGAGGGCGATGCATTCTTCATCTCGTTCGCCATACGCTCATGCAGGCTCTCCTCCGTCCTTAGCATCTGCTCAATCTTAGCCTTCAGCCTTTCATCCTCACGAGCGGCGATATTGTCCTGTCTTGTCAGTAAGAGAATGTCCCTCACCTCGTCATAGGCACTATATACATTGATGAGATTCAGCATGATTCGGTAGAGTTTAATTCTTGCGTCATTCCTGGCAACCTTCTCTTTCTCCAATATGAGAGACTTTGCAGCAACGGGATCAGCTATGTTATTGTACTGCTCTATGAGGCTTTCAGCTATTTGTCTTTTATGTTCGGCACCCGCATCTATTGGAGCATAGTCACCGCATGCGATGTCTATGAACTGTGCCATGGTATACTGGTCCAATCTTTCCTTCATAGCCTTGTCCTTTTATAGTTCTGGAATGCCACATCGTTTGCAATCCGCTTCTGCATGATGATAGACTGCTTAATTAGTGTATTTGTCTGTGCTACACTACGCTCAAGCTTCTTGCTGTCATGGTGAACAATGACTATGGGGCTGTCCTTTGAGTCGGACGGTGTAATAGTCATGAACACAGGGTCGGGAATCTTGTCAGCATCAGGATATACAACGGAACCCTTAGGCATATCCACGAGCGTAGGAGTGTCGGGGGTAATCCACATCTTGTTTTCAAACACAACGGCCTCTCTCTTTCCGGCGTCACCGACTATTGCAAGTCCTCCTGGGTGTCCGTCCTTGCCGGTACCCTTTGCGTATGTGGCAATGGGAGTGGCTATGATGGTTGCAATCTCCATGGCACCCATGGCACCGACGAGTGCAGCAAGTACAATGTTCGGTAAAGCCTCGGTAATAGCGAGAGCGGTTGCTATGCCGGCCTGCGCAATAGACGTTGCTTTCTCCCATACAGCCTGTTTGTACTGGATATCCTTTTTCTTCTTATCCAGTTCCTCCTGCTTCTCAGCAGAACGTTGTTCGGCTGCACGCTTACGGGCTTCTGCCTCCTCTTTGCTGATGGCTCCTGTCTCTTCAAGGTTCTCGATCTGCTCAATCTCCTTCTCGTAGGCTTTCTCGCTCTCCTCCTTTTCCTCTTCAATCTTCTGAATCTGGCCGTCATAGATAGCGGAAACAAGGCTATTGAGCTGTCCTATCATTCTGGATATAGTGCGAAGGTATTGCTTGGCATCTTTCTCGCGCTTTTTCTTCGACTTCTCATCCTCCTTCTCGGTTTTCTTGATGTTCTTCAACTCGGCATCGGCAACATCCTTTGCATACTTGACTTTGGCATCTTTCAGTTCTTTTGATATTTTCTCACGTTGTTTTGCGGTCAGTTCCTCCATCTTGAGAACTTTTTCAAGCATTTCAATCTGCTTTTGCGCAGTTTCCTCGGCATACTTTTGCTGAATCTCTTCCATCTGCTTCTGATACTCCTCTTCGCTGATAATCTTCTCCGACCTCTGCTTTGTCAGAGCGGTAAGTTCACGCATGAGGTTAAGGTTGCGCTCATCCTGTTCCTTGGCATACATTTCCTGTACGGAGGCTATGACTGCATCAGTGTATTTTTTCTGGGCATCCTCTTTGGCCTTGAGTGCTGATTTTTCGGCAAGGTCAGTTTTGTTTTTACGAGCTGTTTCAAGTTCTGCCAGTTGATCTTCGTACTTCTGTATTTCGGCATCGTGTTTCTCCTGTGAGATTTTCTTATCAGAAAGGGATTTATCAAGCACCTCCTTTTGTTCTTTAAGGGCTTTCTCTATTTTCTCTTTCTCCTTTTTATAGCCCTTCTCAATCTCGATGCGTCTCAATTGCATTTCATTCTCGATATATCCGATAGTAAGGTTGTATTCTTCCTCGCTGCCTTCCTTTGTCAGGGCTATACGCTCTGCGATTATCTCCTGAGTATATTCAAGGATAACCTCCTTGATTTCCTCGTAGGTCTTGGTGGTAGTCTCTTTTGCTTCCTTGGAAGTGTTGCTTCCACTTCCTGGACTTATTTTGCCTATAGTATTATAAAGGTCTTCTACATTGATCGACTTAGCAATGTCTTCCATAGCCTTTTTGTAGTCGTCTGCTTGTTTCTGCACATCCTTAATTTCTGCGGAAAGAACATCCTTACGAACATTGGCTTCTCTATCATACCTTGACTTCTGTCGTTTGTTACTCTCTTGGATTTCGTATTCCTCGATGCTCAAGACTTTCTTTCCGTGTTCGGTCCTAACCTGCTCGTCTTTTTTCAGAGCTTGGGATAATTCATCACTTACTATGTACTTGTTTAGTTCCTGCTGGGCTATCCTTATCTTTTCCAGACTATCAACATATTCTTTAGCATATTTTTTTATGAGGTCCTGTTTGGCTTCAGCAATGGCCTTGTTAATTATTGCCTCACGCAATCTATTGTATTCGTCAGCAGCTTTTCCGGCCATTATCTCCTCGTCACTAAAATTGCTCATGTATGATGGATAAAGTTCCTGCATTTTGTCAACTGCAAGTTTTCGTTCATTGTATGAGCGTGTAACATCAGTAGCGGCATTATACAGAACCTGAAGTTTTGTAATTTCATCAGAACAAGTTTCAATACCTTTCTCCCTCGCTTTTCTAAGTTGCTCGGTAGTGTCCATCATTTCCTCATACTCCTTCTTGCTACGCTCCATCTCCTCACGGGCTTTCTTCTGCTCCTCGGTCTCACTCTTAGTGGCCTTGGTGAATGCGAACACAGCGGCTACCAACAGACCGATACCAGTGGCAAGAAGAACGTAAGGGTTCGCTTTCGCAACGGCATTGAAGGCTGCCTGTGCAACGGTAGCAGCCTTGGTGACGATAACACTCTCACCCTCGGCGGCAGTCTTTATCTTGATGGCGGCTGCATGGGCATATTCCTGCATCCTTGCAACACCCTTCATCAAGTTGCTCTCCTGCTGCAATACGTTCTGGGCCTTAGTCAGTGCATTGCTGGCGGCAAGGCTGGCCTGCAGCGTAGTCTGAATCCTTATCAGGTCATTCTCGCCTACACCCAACGCATGGGAAGCGGCCGTGAGGCCTCCGATACCACTGACAAGAAGATTGATACCCTCAGTAATGGCACTGAAGTTCTTTGTGTCATTGGCACCGGACTGAATCTCCCTGTTAACATCGGCAACAGCATCCTTCAACTCTGAGGCCCTTGCCTTAAGGCTGTTCATCTTCTGCTCCAACTCCTGCCCTGCAGCAGACTTCTGCTCCTCTTCACTCATGCCCCTATACTGGAGGGTGAGAGTGGCTATCTCCTGCACCAACTCCCTTAACTCAGTCTTAACGGACTGGTTGGCTATTGCATAGTTGCCGGTATTCCTCTGGAACTCTCCCATGTCTGCGGCAAGGTCTTTCAGATGAGCGTCAAGGTTCCCTATCTCCGCACCTAACGTCTTGCCTATATCGCTGTTCTTCTCTTCCTCACTCAGCCCCTTGTAGGCTTTCTTCAGGAACTCCAGTTGCAGGGATAGCTTCTGATAGGAGCCGTCGCTTGCCTGCATCTGCTTCTCCTGATTGGTAAGGACGAGGTTCAGGTCCTTAATTCCTGCCTTCAGGTCTCTCTGCTGCTCTATGAGCCGTACACGCTTTGAAACGGCATCCTGCTCGCTGATAGTGCCGTTCTTGACAGCAGTGTCAAGGGCTTTTTGAGCATCTGTAACCTGCTTCAACTCACCCTGCATACGTGCAAGGGCGATTATGTTGTTCTGACGGCTTCCAATCAGTCTCTCGGCAAGGTCTATAGCACTCTTGTCCTGCTCGAAAGCCGCCCTCTTTTCCTTATTCTCTTTTTCAATCTCGGCCAGTTCCCTACTGATGGTGTTGGTGGTCTGCACGATAATCTCACGCTGCCTGTCTATGGTGGTATTGAGCTGCTCAGTGGCTTGCTGCGCCTTCCTGCTGCTCTCTGCAACGGCACCGTTGAACTTCTCAAGGTCGCCGGAAGTGCTAATCTTCATGTTGAGGCCTTGGGCAAGTTCCCTTGCCGCTTCTACATACTGCTGCTTTACGGTCTTGATGTTCTCGGAGAGTTTTTCAAGGTCTTCAAATACCTTCTCATCCACAAGGTCTGTAATCTTAATATCTGCCATGACTCTATAGGTAATGTCTGTATTCTACAATCTCTCCTTTAATCTCTTCACCGACAGGGGCAAAGGAGAAAGTGCCGTCTGCCTTCCTATATACTGCCACCATGGTCTGCTCCATAACAGCACACTTACGGGCAAGTTCGCTTACGCGTGACTGCTCGCTCATTATCTTCTTTCTCTCACAACTGCAGCTCATCTGTATCCGCAATTAATCATAAAGTCATTCAACCAGGGACGCAAGGCATAGATGTTGAAATACTCCCTCGCATCATCTGTAAGTTTGAAGATGGCCTCACCGTATTTTCTCTCTATCTCAGGACCGTCCCTGAATCCGCTTGTATATACCTTCACGACATCACCTACCCTTGCAGCATTGATGGATGCGTGGAATGTACCGATAATAAAGAGATTAGGCACGGCAAGAGGTCTCGGAGGCAAGTTCAGCATATAACTGCGCACAGGAGGGGTTATTCTCTCCTTGTACTTCTTGTAGGCATAGTTTGCCCCGTGCCATGGACCTTTCTCGTTGAAATACGGGTCATCGTCGTATGTGGGTTTCAGATACTCACCCTCTCCGTCTATACCGCTGTACAACTGCTCGGTAACACACATCGTTATGATATCCCGTTTCTCTTCAAAACACTCATGGATGCTATCCTTTATACCAGTCCTGATAGCATCTATCACGCTTTCCAGTCTATCAAAATCTGCCATTGTGCCTAAAACTAAAAGGGCTGAGCCTTTTTACTGCCCAGCCCCCTGTTAAACTACTTTTTCTTACCTGTGATAGCATCGTAGACATCCGAGAGCATTTTCTCACGCTCTTCTGGGTCACGGTCCTGCCACAGCTTATCCATGTGAGCCTTGACGAAGTCCTGCTTCTTCATGGGCTTGATAGCATGCTCGACGAAATTAATTCCCTCTACTATCATGGCGCATTACATTAAGATGAAGGCATCATTACTGTCCTGTTCCACTCGATACCGGGAATGTCGTTCACAAGAAGAACACTCGGATTCTTCAGGCTCGGAGTAGCACCCTGTGCAGGTGTGATGGTCAGTACACCGTCAGCATATGCCGCTGTCGTAACACCGTTCAGGACGGACGCTGCGCCAGTTGCAATGGCGGCACCGAACTCTTCCGTGCGGTCGTATCCTCCTATGGACTCGATAACGCGGAACTTGCCTGCTGCATTCTCAACGAGGTCTACAGGAACAAGGCCGTTCAATTCCTCAATGGGATTGAAGTCCAGCTGGACATAGTCGAAGTTCTCAATGGCAGCACGTGCATCCTCAAGACAGAATGAGATTGTCAGCGATGCCTTTGCGTTCGACGTAGGGTGAGGAACAGGATTAACATACACGGTACTCATTGGAATACCTCCAAGCTCATCAGTACCATTGTTGACACCGATAAGAAGACCGTTCTCATCAAGGTAGTAAGCGTCGAAGCGTACGTTCGCATTCTTGGAGATGCTTGCAGCCAGGTGCTCACTGTACTTGTCAAGTGTGAAAGTGTCAGTCTGCGGACTGTAACCATTCACACCACTACCGCCGTAGCCTACAGCACTCACCTGAGGCTCACCGCCGTTCTTCGCATACTCGACAATGGTCTTGATGGGATAGATACGGTTTGGAATGTCGGCATGACACTTTGTCTCAAATGTACCTGCCGTGAAAGACTTACCGAGGGTCTTACCATGGGGCACGAGGATTACGGCTTTGATTTTTCCGAAATCAATCTGGCATCCGCTTTTGCCAGTTGCAAGGGCGTTACCGATGCAATTACGAGTTAGTCTCATCTTTTACAATTTAATTGATTGATAGTTATTTGCAAATCTCTAATGTCTATGGCATCTATGGGCTCGCTTACAGCCTCTCCGGTTGCTGTGTAGGCTCCGTATCTGCCATAGCTGTAATTCTCAGAATAGACATGCGGCATACTTCCGTCATAGTTCTTCAGGATCTGCGGGCTGTTCTTCAGGGCATCCATGAAAGCATTGTAGATTGGACGCAGGATATTCTCGAAGGAATAGACCTTACGCTCGTCATTGTTCCACTCTGTCCGGCTGCTGCACGCAATAAGCAGGGAAACCTTTGCCTCGGTCGCTATGTCTGGAAGCCCTCTTTTCTCCTTTACAGGCGTGAACAGGGCTATTAACGGCAGTTTCTCGATGCTAGTCACCTTGCTATACTTGTCGAGTTCGTCCTTTATGTACTGAGCATCACCGAAGATGTAGGTAATCTCAGGCATGGTTTCATGCACGTCACCGGTATGGACAGAAACCATGCTTACGGGAGTTTTGCATGACAACGATGCTACAATCCCTGCGAGTATGTCTATGATGTTCGGCTGTTGCATTACAGGTTGAATTGGTTTATGTACGTCAGCATGTCCTTATCGATGGAAACACCTTCCACTGCAACCTCGCTTGCGAACAACCTCAACCCGTCCACCATGCGGTTCCAGGTCTGCACGCCTTTTTGCAAAGGGCTGACGTAGGAATTTGCGCATTTCAACTGAACAAGCCCCGTTATGGTAGGCTGTACGTTCATATCTCGTAGCATGTAGAAGAAAACATAGTCTGCAAACGGCTCTTTCAACATGTCGGCGAGGGCTGCAATGTTATTTTCCTCTTCGGTAGGCTCAACAGGAGTCATTTCCTCAACAGGCTCTTCTGCATTCCCATCACCCTCTGCATTCTCGTTCTCAGGCACCTCATGCGACACTCTTGAATACTCGTCTATGAGTGAGCACCATTGCTTGCCTACTGCACGTCTCAGGAACTCGGACTGGTAAAAGTCTATGTACCCTTTGATGCGTTCGGCTACAGCAACATGATTGGCCGTTTTCTGCGTCTCTACAGCATTCTCGATCTGACGCGGGCCGCTTGTGAAAGATGTTACATCGATTAGCATGTCATTACTTTTTTTGAACTGTTATTACCTTTGGTGTCGAGAACCTCTTCAACGTCCTTTGTGTCATCGATGAGTACTTCGGTCGTATCGAAGCCCTCGACATCTTTGGTATCTACTAACTCGACGTTCTTAACGTCAAGCCTTTCGGGAGTCTTAATCACCTTCACCAGGTGTCTCCGTGTTGTCGCCACCGTTGTCGTTGCCACCTTCACCGCTGCCCTGTCCGGCAAGCTGTGCGGTGAGTGCTTCAACCTGTGCAGCCAAAGCTTCGACTTGTCCCTGCAGGGTTTCGAACTGCTCAACTGTTACGTTCTCCACGTTGTTGTCGGCTGGGGTGATAGTCACCTGACCCTTCTTAACGCGGACGCGGTTCTCCTGCTTGATGTTGTCCACAACACGGTCGTTTCCCTTTACAAGAACTTTCTTAGTCATGGCTCAACACGTTTAGGACTTTGTGATAGCGGTGATGAGGCTTGCGATGTTGCCGTAAGCGAAAGCCCAAGGCATGTAGATCGGGAAGATTACCTCTTCCTGTGCGATGAGCACGACTTGGTTCTTCAACTTCGTGGTAACGTCGTCAGCCCATTCGAGACTCAGAGAGGTGTAATCCACGAGGTTTGCACCGTTCACGAAGTCACCGAGCAGGTAGTCACCAGCAGGAATGTTGGTGCTCTCGATAACGGGCTTGCCTGCGATGTAGTTCACACCGTTGCGGTTCTCGACAAGACCGAGATTGCGACCGAGAGAGTCCTTCTCACTGGCAATGCTGTTGACAGTGATTGGGTTGAGCACGATGCAGTTAGCAGCGAACTGAGCATAGCTCATCACTGCGAACGCAGTCTTGATAGCGTCACCGCTGTTGGGCAGGTCAACACTCTTGAAGGCACCATGCTTAACGGTGTAAGTCATGGAAGCCTTGCCAGTCTCGGTGCCGGTGTAAGCAGCGCCAGAGATGAGCAGCTTCTTGTCGGTAAGCTTCTTCACGGGGAAGGTGCCGTTGAGGCTGGTGTTAACTACAGCGTTGGCGAAGGTAATCGTCATGCCGTCGATAATCTTGTCGTCGGGGTTCTTCAGCTCGACAACGCAGTCTGCACCGCCGTTGTAGCTGCTTACGCTCTCGATGCAACCAGCAGCACCGGTAGAGATAGAAGTACCGATGAAGCCTTCTACAGAGCCTACGCCAGTCGTGCCGACGATACCCTGCAGGTTCTCTCCGTTGCCGTCACCGAAGAGGATCTGGAAGTCCTCTGCCATGAGAACAGCTTCGGGAAGCATGTTCAGGATGAACGAGCGGAGGTAAACGCGGCTCTTGAGCATGCGCTTCGAGATCTTGATGTGAGTACCGACACGCTTGGTAGCAGCGGTAACCTCCTTCACCTTGAACGAAGACTCAGGCAGACTGCCGTTCTCGCTGACGAATGCAGCGTTGCGGTCGAAGTCGTACACCTGTGCGAACGCCAGCTGAGGATACTCAGGATCGCCCTGGAGCACAGCCACCACGTTACGCATGTGGAGCTTCTTGTTGTTGACTGCGGAAACGACCTTCTCAGTCTGCTGAGTGATGAGGTTGTCACCGCTGTAGTTAGAAGCCATGCTGACTTCCTTGAGAGAGAAGCCGTCGAAGGCTCCGGACCTTGTGGAGATACCACTTACGAAGTCCTTGAACTTCGTGCTGTCGAGCATCTTCTGTACCTTCTCGTCGAACTTGTTGATAACCTCCATGGAGAGGCCCTTCTCCTTCAACTTCTTGACAGTCTCGCCAAGCTGCTTAACCTGGTCGCAAAGGTCTTGGTTGTCCTTGATGAGGCTGTTGAACTTCTCAGCGTCAAAAGCCTTCAACTGGTCGTTGATGCTCTTGAACTTGTCTTCAACCTCTTCAGGCGAAAGTTCACCCTCGCGGCTCTTGTTCACTACGTCGCATGTCAGTTGAAGCATCTTCTCTACAAAAGCCTTCTGCTCCTCTGTCATGCCGTCCATCTTCTGTGCAAAATCTGCAACAGTAACAAAATTCTTCTTCATAACTTTTTTGAGAATTAAACATTAAAAACTTTATTCAGTTTCTCAAAGTCGGGCAAAGTGCTCTTGGCGGCTTCTTCCTTCACGACATCCTCTTGGGAGCCCTCCTGGTCTTTCTGCTGAGTGTCACCTGACGGCTCGGCACCAGGAGCAGGGTCTGTCGTTGTACTTGCTTCCTGAATTATTGTGTTTGATTTATAAACTCGGCTGTAGCAGTGGGGGCAGCGTACATAACTCATGATGTCTGTCAATCCCTTCTGCTCAAACTCAGGCTTACCGTTCTTTGAGAGAACAATATCAAGAACGGCTGTAACCTGCTCCCTTATCTCGGGAGTAAGTTTCTCCATCTCCTGACGTACAATGTCCTCTGTTATCCATCTCTGGAACTGAGCGGCAAGGTCAATCACTTGCTGACTGAAAGTGTGCTCGGGCATACTCTCATAGTCAAACTGGTGCCCACAACAGGGACACGTTACAATCACGCCTCCGTTGAGGCTCTTCAAAAGTAGATTAAGTTCCATATCATAGGCTTTTAGACGTTCGTCAGTATAGCCGTGTTGCAGGAACGCTTTGCGGATGAAGTCACAGGCATCTTTCACCTGGTCTGCGGTTGCCGACTTGATGCCGACAAGGAATGTCTGAGGATTGCTTCCCCAATGGGTCAGGGTGCTGTACTCAAACATTTTCCACTCGAGGACTTTACGCTTGTCCTGTTCGTCGCGCTTCATGGCACGCACACCGATGGAGTGTTCCAATGTTCTACCGTTCGCTGCATACAGCTTATAGTCGGCAAGAATGTCGCGACCAATCTCCTTGTCAAGGTTTAGCTGACCAGTCATAATAAGATTGCCGCCCTCTTCCTTTCCTTCAAGGGGCACTCCTAACAACTGGTCTGTACGATGGTTCAGGAACCAGCGCATCCTGCCGATGTTTTCTTTCAGGGTCTTGTTGAACGACCCTGGCATAGAAATGTCATCTTGCGAGTCCTTGACACCGATACCGTTCACCGCTACGGTAACGATACCTTTCTCATCATCCACATCATTTGCCTTCGTCTTGTACTGCAGGCGCTTGATTTCTTCTTTCATTTTCTACCACACTTTTGATGTTAAAAACTCTGTTAATAAACGCTATCTCTTCGTCGGTCATATTGAATATAACCTTGTCGAATACTTCTCCTTCAAGCTTCTCCTCACAGATCTGCGCACGCCAGTCGTTGATGGTGATGATGCCGCTTAGGAACTGCATCTTACAACGCTCATTTAGCATCTTCTTAACCTCTTCGGCATCCTTGAGGCCATCCTGCAGACAGTCAACGTCCTTGAAGCAGCAATCAAGATAGAAACCGTCTTCCTCCAAACCGAGGAATGATGTCAAGTCCTGACAGAAACGCTTCGTCATAGGTATAATCTGTGAGCAGTAAACTGTCTTTTCTGCCGTTGACTGATTGCTGAATGTGCTCTGGTCCTTACGGGGAACAAGTACACTTGGAATGCCGAATGCTCCCGAAATTGTGATTGCATCCTGCAGAGTCTCATCGAAAGGCTGCAACTCCGAAATGGAGAGGTTGGTGCGCACAAAGTCAATGGGAACATCGCTTATGCCGTATGGTAGCCTGTCACCTGTAATGCCGTATTTGCTGTCATGCTGGCTTCTGATTGATTCCTTTTCCTTCTCGGTAAGGGGTAATGTTCCTGTAGGGTCTTGCTTCTTGGATATGATGAAACCCAAGCCTCCCTGTTTCACATAGATGAGGTTACGGGCCTGATACACGGAAATAAGGTTGCTTATCGCCTTCTGCTGGCTGCTAAGCCTGCTTTTGCTCATCATGAAGTTGGAGTCGCTGTAGAACGAAGGCCTGCCGTCCCTGTCGTGCCATATCTCTACAGGTTCTATGTCGCAATGCGACATGAATCCTACTCCAAGCCTGTATGCCTTGATGAGGTCTTCTTTTCTCGCAACACCGAACAACTGGGACATGTCACGGTTCGGAACGACCTGCATGTGGTCTGCGGGAAGTTCCCAGAAGTTGTCACACCAACGCCAACGTCTTTCAGGGTTCACACCTTCACCCATTGCTGCACGCATGAAGGCGTTACCTGTTGACAGCTTATATACGAAATGCAGGTAAACGAGTTCACGGAACTTCATCAGACAGTTTGGCTGGTCAAGGAACTTGTTGAACTCTTTGCGATAATACACGATGCTGTCATCCTTAACACGCTTCACCTCGAATGTCGCACCTGCTATCCTGCTTGCAATGTAGTTGATTGGGAAGAAAACTTCCGGAACAGATTCGAACAGCTGCAGATAGTTCTCTCCGCAAAAATAGGGCATGACATTCAACTCGATATATTTTGGCGAATATCTCTCAATAGTACCGCCTCCCAACTCATCGGGCAGTTCTATCTTGTTATTGTCGGGCTCATTCGACTTCCTGACAAATGGGTACTTCAATGACAATTCTAACTTCATTTCTTATCCATCTTTGGCGCAAAGGTAAGGAAAAACAAAACTCGTTTTTCAAAATGCAAAAATCTTGATTTCACCTCTGCTTTACTACATACTGTATAAACCCGCTCAAAATCGTACTTGCCTCCTTGTTCTGGCTGTCCTTGTTATAGTCGTATAGACTGGTAAGGAACCTGCCATAGTCAATGTTGTCGACTGCCTCCTGCTCATTGAACCTGATTATGGTCCTCACATAATCAGAAGTGGCGGATATCCGGCTGTCAATATCAGCGAACTCTTTTATAACACGGATATCCTTGTCGCTTGACTCTCTCATCTCACGTACAAAGTTGAAGTAGGCATCGCTGCACTCTATTACAACATTGTTTGTCTGACGTGCATCTATTGCGGATTTAATGCTATCTGTGGAAACGGATTCAGCAAACACTATATCCGTGATATGCCACAACTCTCCACATTTATTTCCGTAGATCATCAGGAACCTTCCGTTTACATTCGGCATGACATAGCAGAGGGAATCACTGTACTCATACTTTCCTGACGGGTTGTAGAATGTGACAAAACCGTCCCTTGCGTACAGGTTGCGCTTTCTCTTATTGCTGAATGATATAAACTCTTCTTTCATCAGGTCACATACAACGTAGCGGAACGTATCGGACAAGTGGCCGTGCTCCTCGTATGTCTGCATCGTCATCTTGTTCTTTACCCTCGTCTTGAGGATACCGCCGTTAGCGTCCTTCTGTACGGACTGGTAATCTTCCATGGAAACACGGCATTTGTCACCTATGGTAATGGATAGCCCAGGGATGCTGCCATCGAATATGGCATTGATAAACTCACCGCTCATCGCTACACTTGGGTTGCTGTTGCCGATAACGTCCTCAACCTCTACACCCCTTTCGTTCAGGGTAGAGATAAACAAGTCGTGGAAAGAACGCTTCTCATCATCGATATTGTTCGCAGACTTTGTACTTGCATCACCATGGAGGTACACCTTACCGGTGTAGCCGAAGCCGTGCAACCTGTCTGCGACAATCCTTGCAGCTTTCCTTACGGTATTGTTCGGGTTCTCCGCAGTAGTCTCGTTGAACTGCCAGAGGCGTTTACCTCCGTTCTCAAGGTCTATCTGCCAGTATGAGATGGAAATATACGGCAATACGTTAGAGTCAACGGATATGTGTACGGGCAGTTTGTCGTTATAGCATACTTCCTTCATGTGCTTACCCTTGTTGAAACTTCCGAAGAACTCGCTGCCTGTGCGAAGTATTCCCCACTCACCAAGGGCATACACATTGTAATAGTCTGGGTCTTCAAGCCTGTCTTTCTCGAAGTCGGCAATACACTGCTCATCATAGAACCCGTATTTACCGTCAGGAGAGCCTACTACCCAGAAATTATTGAGGTAGGTGCTCTGAATGACTACGGTATCTGAAGGATGCTGCTCTATCTCCTTGGTGCGGACATTGAGTACATTTTTGGGCTCATTCATCATCAACCGCTTAACCTTTGTAAGGTTCTCGGGAATCTTCTGACCGCCTATGACTACCTCCATGGGGATATCATGCAGTTTCTCCTTGTCGAGATAGTCCTTCTTTATCCAGTGCATCTCGCTGATAGGGTTGAAGGTCATAATAATCTGCTGTCCCCTCTTGCCACGCAGACGCTTTCGTATCTGCTTGAAGTCCTCAATTTCAAACTCGGAGAACTCTTCAAGTTGTACGCGCTTGTAGTTGGAAATACCCTTTATCTTTTCGGGATCATCAAGACCGCTAAAGTCTATCTTTGCCCCGTTGTATATACATCGTATGCTGTTCTGTGTGAAGCGGAACAGCTTGTCTATGCAGAGAGTCTTGGCCGCTACCTTGAAATCCTCATAGATGGTCTTCAGGATAGATGCTCCCACCTTTCGCATTACAAGCGTATTCTCCCCGTCGTAGATGGTCTGTATGAGTATGGTCTCGGCAACGCTATAACTCTTGCCTGATGATGAACCGCCATACAGCACAATGTATCGTATCGTCTCATCGTTGTAGAACTGGAGACAATAAAATCCGTTCGGGTTGAGTTTCTTGTAATTTACAACCATACACTATCCCTCATCATCGAAGCCTATCATTAATTCCTGCTTCGCCTTACCTCCGATATCAATCTGTGTGGGAGCATTCCAACCGTTCCAGGCACCAAGCAGACGGGCAGCCTCAGTCTTGCCGTTGAACTCATAGGAAACAACACCCCTGTTGTTCTTGATTGTCTTCAAGGCATTTCTTACACGACGCGGCATCTGACATGGGGACTTCATACGATACTTGCCCGTCTTCTCATCATAAACATACAGTTCAGAAGGGTCTGCACTGACAATATCCATCAAGACACGCTCTACCTTCTGTCTTTCTATCTTTGAGGCCTCAGCGTACTCACGTCTAATCTCCTCAACCCTTAGTGTAACCTTGGTGTTCGAAAGCAGCTGGCTCGCGTTGCTCCAGATGGACTCTGGTTTCATGCGTTCTGTGTTGTATGCCATGCGGTATGCCTCTGATGCGTTTCCTGTGTCAACGTAGTATCTGCAGAAGGCTTCCTGCTTTGGTGTGAGGATGTCTTCTGCTATGTGTTTTCTCTGTTTCTGCCTTACATTCGTCATTGTTTCTTTCAGTTATTGTGAATACCGACGATACATATAATCTGTTCTTTGTCAAGGAGCAGGTTTCTTGTTGCCGTTAGAGTCATTCCTGTAGTTATGATGTCGTCAAAGATGATAACTTTCTTTTCTGGTATTTCTCTTAATAGGTGGAACTCAGGTGAGAGTCTGTCTTTAGTGAGACATTGTACGGCTCCTTTGTAGAATGGGATATGTTTTGTATCTGATATTAACCCGCTCACGAACTCTGAGAAATTGAATCCTTCAAAGTGCCTGCGTCTCGGTGTAGTTACGATACACCATCCGTCCAGTGAGAGCAACAGGCGGTCAAGCAGCCTGCATACCCTGTCTGCCATTATCCTTGCACAATCCTCGCTCTGCTTAATGGCTTCCAATGTCTTCCCTTCCGTACTCCTGTGGAACAGGGAGTAGTACAGGTAGTCATACTTGGCATGAACACGCAAAGCGTCCCTGAAGTCGCATTTCGGTCGTTTCCGCGCGTTCTTCACGGGCGCTTCATTATCCCAGTCGTCCATACGGACTATCTTACTTCCATTTCTCATCAAAACATAGTTTCAGGCCTTCGTCAACAGATGTGTAGGCCATCATTATTGTCGGTATGCTCTTGTTCACAGACTGTACAGGGTTGTCATGCTCTCTTATGTCAGGAACAATAATGAGCCTTACGGGTTTCATTGAGTGGGAAATCTGCAACTCCTGAACCTTCATTGCAAAGTCAATGACCTTCATAGGCTCACGGTTCACGCAGTTGAGCAGGGGTTCGTGACTCGAAGCGGCGAAGATCAACCCTTCAACAATATCATCTATAAAAGTGAAGCACCTGACGTTTGCCCCGTTGTTGTAGAGCGTTACACATTTGTTGTTGAGCAGTGTGTGAAGAAGAGTTCCCTGACGCGGATTTGCCCCGTACACGTTGTGTAGGCGAACTCCAGTTGCTTCCCTGTTATAGATACGTGCGTACCTCTCGGCAAAGTTCTTGCTGAGGCCGTACAAGCTTGTCGTGTTGCAAGGCTCCGCCGTTGACGAACTTGCATAAACCAGTTTCACTCCATACATCTTGCAGTGGTCGCAGACATAGTAGAACGCATCCAGATTGTCATCTAATATCTGCTGGTGGTCCTTGTTGAATACAGATGTCTGTGCCGCAAGATGGTAAACACACGCTATCCCTCCGGCACGGAGCAGCCCTGAAACCTCTCTGATGTCATGGCCGCTCTTACGGTCTATTCCGATAACCTCATATCCTATTTCTCCCAACCTCTCTGAAAGCACACGGCCAATGAAGCCGTCACTTCCTGTTACAATCACCTTCTCCATAATAGTCATATATTGGTTTTTACGTGGCAAAAGTATATAAAAATAAAATCCGTTTCTCAGTTTGTCTAAATCTCGTTTTCACGTAACAGTTCCTCAAACATATCAAGTTGTCTTACAGGTTCCTTGTAATCCTTGTGCTCGCTCATGTACCAGGCACGTAGTCGGTCAGCAATCTTCCTACGCTCTGAAGGGCTGACATTCTTTTGATCGGCAAGGCTGTTCTGCCTTAGTGCAGCTTCAAGGCTGCCGCCAATCTTTTTGTCATCAAGAAATACGGAATACTCTGTGAATACGCGGTTGATCTGCTTGGCGTCCTTCGCCTCTCCCTCAGTCTGGTACCGCCAGCATACGGTGTGCTGTGCCTTTGTCAGCACCTTGCCCATCCGATGATGGTCTGCAACTCCCTCGGTGTTCTCGTAGATGATACTGATACCCTCGCGCTTGCGTATCTTGCCGAGTTTCGCCCATCCGTAGTACACTCTGAGCCTCACCTTGCTTGCCGGCTTCTTGTCGGCTGAGTGCTGAAGCTCAAGCCTCTTTAACTGGTCTATGAGAATTGTATTCATGGTTGCCGTTACAGTTTGTCGTGTTCGTAAATGGTCTTGCCGTAAATCTTTGCAGCCCTGTATTCGAGGTTGCAGCCCTTGGAGCCTTGCCATCCGTGGTCCAGGTAGATAGCATCTGACTCAAGCACAGAATGGACACACAGGGCAAGGGCGGAGTTCTCGTCAACATCTTCGCTGACAGGGTTGTCGAATGTACTTACAAGTTTCCAGCCCTTAAAGGATTCATCCTCAGACAGGATTTCTTTGAGCAGTTCCACGCGGTGACGCGCTGCGCGAAGTTTCTCCTGTAGGGTTTTCTCCTTACGGGCATTGATGGGTGTGGCAATGTATAGTTTCATTTTATTCATTTTTGATAAATACATCTTTAACTCTGTTGTCTCCGTCAATGAGTATTGACGCTATCGGCGTAGTGGGACAACAAATCTCAAAAGTTCCATTAAACTTTAAAACACGACCTTTTATGGAGTGTTTCAGCGTTTGCACATACTGCCACTTAGCAAAGTGGCGGGCAATCTGTTTAATCAGTTCTCTCTTGACACCGTCATTTCCTCCAAAGTAGTTCTGCCATATACGTATTTCTTCATTCAATTCTTCGCTTGCGGACTCTTCAAGAAGGCCTTCTTGAATGGAGTCGAAAGCAAAAACAGGCATCCAGTACCTTATATCCTCTGCTTTCACACTTTTGGGCTGCTCGTTTCCGTCCTTCCAGAAACATATACATGTACCATTATGGAACTGAAAATAACCATAGGCATATCTGATACGTCTTTCATCATGTGTATCATAGGCAATGGACACGCGCTCTTTTGGCAAGTCGTCGAATGGGGAAAATTGTCTCCATAGACGACAATGCTCTTCTTGCATGGAGTCGATGAAGGAAAGAATCTTCTGGAAAGCAGTTCTTTGCGTTGCCACTATATCTGCTTCTGCTACATGTTTTCCATCTGTGTGGTCATTTATCAGTCTTTCAATCTCGGTGCGGATTTTCTCTATTTGTGCCATAATCAGTAACGGTATTTAGTGAAGTGAATAATTGCCATAGGCTTGCTAATGTCGTAGCCCTTGAACCATGATTCCCAGTCCTTCAGTGATAGGCCGTCATTGTGAGCCAAAACGCGGAGTGACGGCAGGGTTATGCCATCTATGAGAGCATGCCCTCCATTGTCGCTATCCTTACATTTGGCATGGGTGGGAATGGGGAACGCTATTGGAAGCCCTTTCTTTGCAAACTGGCCGAAGAATCTCTTTCGTGAGGTATATGCTCCAAAATCTGCAGCGTTGAGGATGCGCCAGTCGTAATCGTAGCCGTAGGAACACACATTCTTTATCCACATCAGGTATGATGTCCCTTTGTCTCGGCTGATGGGCTTACCGTTCTCGTCAAGGTCTCCCCAGCACATGAACTCTTCCACGTTCTCTATCTGGATAAAATGAGGGTCAAGAGCCTCAATATATCGGAATAGGTGTTCTGCAAGTGTCCGGCTGTCTGCATCCCTTGGCATACCTCCCTTTGCCTTGCTGAAGTTCGTACATTCAAGGCTCGCCCAGAGTACCACATGGGCATCTGGATATTTTGCCCTCATTCTCTGCAAGTGTTCAACCATCGGGGTCAGTTCAAGCGTCCTTATGTCCTCCGTGAAGTGGGCGGCATCAGGATGATTGGCTGCATGGGAGGCTATCGCGTTGGCATCATGGTTGACACACGCAATCACCTTGGCACATTTCTTTCCTTTGTGTGAGGCCTTCTCCACACCAGTGGACGTGCCACCTGCCCCACAGAATAAATCTACATACAGAAGTTTGATGTTGCTACTCATTTCGTTGTTAAAAATCAAAGTTAAATGTTAATTGTCTGTCTATCTCCTCAAACTCATCGCATGGTTTTGTCCTTTTCGTGCAAGTGTACGAACTGTGCTCACAGAACTTTTGGCCTAACAGCCATCTGAGCAAATGGCGGAACTTGCACTTGCGGCAAGGCTCAGGGTACTCGCTTTCTGCAAGCGGTTTCATGTAAGGCTTCAACTGTTCGTCCATTGTTCTACTTGATGTTTTCAATAACTATCCTTTTGATTTTTCCAAGGTCTAAGGCTATTAGTGTCTCTTGCAAATCCTCCAAGTCTTTTTTGGTAGGAATAACCTTCGCTTCAAATAGTTTGTACTCTCCGCGTTCACACTGAACCACAATATCAAATGCTTTCATAAACATTGGTTTTGTTGAGTTACGTTTTCATGTCGAAATCTAATTTGACTTCCTCTGCCTTTCCCATAATCACATCGTAGGAACTTGGGATAATGCCACGCCTTACGAGAAGGTGCTTGGTTGCCAGCTTAACCTCTGCTATTGCTGCCCTGCGTTCAGGGTCAAGCATCCATGAAGGATGATTTTCTATAAGTCGTAGCACCACACTGGCCACTTCCTGGGCTGCCTGAAAGTAACCTTCCTTGTAGCCGCTATCAAAATGCTCAAATATTTCCTTGTTGTCCATAGTCATGGAAATTAAGAGAGGGGCAGCGTGTGCCACCCCTCAGGTTATTAATCGTCAAATAATGTCGGTTGCCTCTCAGGAACAAGGTTGTCAAACAATCCGGGAATACGAGGCTGCAAGGCTTCAAACTCCTCTCGGAAGAATTCTTCCTTTGTCCTTCCACGTTTCTTTCCCCTCCTTGTATGAACATCGAAAGTGTAGTCTGGAATTGCTATCGGATGCCTTCTGACATCATCTATCCATTTCTCAACATCTATAAGACCACGGTCGTAGATGAAATTCTGGAGGTGATCTGCATCCCTGCACTTTCCGGCACTGCAAAGCAGCAGTACAGCCTTACTGACAAATATGCGTCCTTTCGGCTCACTACTATTCATGTTCGCCAACTCATGCCCCTGCCAAAGGGCTTCTATCTCTTTTGTGATGATTCCGTGGCAATCTTCTGCGCTGATGGTGAACAGACGCTTCCAGACATAGTCCCTGTAGCCGCTTGTCCACAACTCCAATGCAAAGTAGCCTGCAACGGGTACATCGTTCCGCCTTATCGCCTTCTGCATGGCGGAACTGACTTCAAAAAAGTCATAACCGGTCACTGTACTTAATACCATTACTTTTCAATAGTTTTGTAGTCTTCAATCATGTACTCTTCATTCTCAGCATCCCAGAGGTCCTTGATTTCAAAGTCAAAGGTATCAAGGGTGCATTCGTTTCCCATGAACTTATCGCCCTCGTAAAACGGTTCAAATGAGAAACGACCGTTCACGCTGACAGTTGCAGAGAAATTAACTCCATTTACAATGACATCAAACTCTATATCCTTTGAAAGGAATTCATCCTCACTGCAGCAGCTTTCAAGATAGTCACTGACTTTGCTTTTAAGCACATTTTTGATTGTATCTAAGTCTCTCATTTTGAATTGTTTTTAAATCTTCTTTACATCTGTAAAGTTAGCATTTTTAGGCGAATTTTGAAAACGAAAACTTCACCATTTTTACACCTTAACATTTACTGACATTTGGCATCAGAAGGGGAATGTAGCAGAGATATTGTACTGCACGAGTTGCCTCGTTTTGTCCTTTCCGTTGTTCGTCTCTCCTTTCAGACGGATGGCATTGCCGAAGTTCTTACGGATGAAAAGGATGCTACGCCTTTCCTCTTCCTGATTACGGATGGATGCAAGACCGCCGGAATTGACAAAGGTACTTTTCTGTGCGAAGTTGTAACGAATGTCGGTCAATATCTTGCGCTCCTTATACTTCATGTAGCAACTTATCCAAAAGTCCTCCTTGAGCCTCAGTTCCTCGTTCCACCATACGTTCTTGTTGTAGCGCACACCATAGGAACAGCCGGTTATCATGTGCTGTAGGCTTAGGTATGCCGTCTCATCGTACATCACCGGGGTAACTCTTGAGGTGAACCCGAATACATGCACATCGAGCATACAGGCAAGTTCGTAAAGGTTATTGACAATGGCTGTTATCTGCACAGGGTCACGAATGACACCGCTCTCGCCCTTCTCAACGAAAAGACGCTTGCAGACATGCACGTCATCGTCGAACATGAACAACTCCCCGAAATGCTTTGCCATCCAGTTCCGCTTGGGAACGAGGCCTACAACATCGTCGGGGTGACATACTATCTCACACTCTGGATTGTACTCCTTGTATATCGCTTCCTGACTCTTTGCTAC
Organism: Bacteroidaceae bacterium; assembly: GCA_017445925.1. GTDB lineage: Bacteria > Bacteroidota > Bacteroidia > Bacteroidales > Bacteroidaceae > Physcousia. Next base: position 28,287 of record JAFSRW010000058.1, read on the forward strand.
GCAGATGATAGGATCTACAACAAGTTTCTTTGAGAAAACCCTGTCATGCCGTTTATGGCTTGGAATAACTATCTTCAAGGACATGGCGGATATCTTTTACGTCTATGACATTACTCTTACTGACTTTCCCTGTCTTGTAGCTCTTCATGTGCTGCATGTTCAGACGCTCACGCAGCCAGTTGGAATCTACCTCGTTTGAGGACTGTATGATAAACAGCTCGTGCTTCTCGTCGTACTTGGGGATAAGGGGGTAAATGGCCGTATCGTCGTCCATACTCTCAAAGCGTTTCCTGAAGGCATCCTTCGGCTTCTCCTGGGCAAACTCCATACCCCATTCCTGAAGTTCCGACTTGTCCCATTCGCTGTTTATGATGTCCTGGTCGTTCTCGCCGAAACTCACATTGTCCTTGCTGGCATACTCCCTGAGTTTCTTAGGTGGTGTGTCCTTGTCAAGAATCTTACATGGAAGTTCGGAATACCCCAACTCCCTGCAGGCCCTAAAACGAAGGTTGCCACATACAATAACATATCTGTCCTCAGGATAAGGATAGACTATCAGTTCTCGTAATTCAAGCATCTCAGGACTGTCCTGTATGCTCTTTTTCATAGCCTCATAACGATAATCCCTGAAGAAACGCGGGTTCTTCGGGAGTCCTTGAAGCTGACCTTTGTTGAAGTCCAACAAAGTAATCGGTAATAACTTTCTTTCTGTCATACTTGCTATTATTATCAACATCACTTTTCAACCTCTCTCAATAGCCAGTGTAACACTCTTATTTCTTCAACTTCATATTGTCTCTGTCGTTCTCATCCAGTCTGCGACGCAAAAGGTTCTCGATGTTCCTTACGCCTAAGTAATGAAGCAGCGCAACGATTAGCAGTATCATGTCTGCAAGTATGAGCTCAAGGCGTGAATATACAAACCTTGAGCATTCCTTGTCATGAATAGACTTGTCTGCCTCCCGCCATATTGCACTTATGTACAACAGCCACGCCTTCATTGACGTGTTCCTGTTAATCTTGAACCTATCAGCCATCACTTTATAGACTCGCTCCGACAGGTGGTTAATCTTAATCATGTTCAGTCTTTCTTTAGATTATCAACTAAGGGTGCTACTTGATGGGGACTGTATGGCCCGTCCCTTATTCTCTTTCCATTTTTCATACTACTTTTTCTCCTTTCTCTGCTTTCTCTGCAGTCTTCTTTTCTCAAGCCTCTCCTTCCTCTTCTCCAGATACATACTGACTGCACGTCCTCCTATTTCCAAAACAACCTCTCTGATGCTGGCAGGCTGCTTTGATGCCTTATTCAGGCAAAGCATGTATTCGTTAAAGATCTTCTCGGTATCCTTGGCAGGGTCGCAAAAACGCCTACAAATCTGCTCGTAGATGTTCTTGTTATTGTACATTCTGCCAAGTGCTTTTTTCTGACTATCGAGATAAGCCCTTATCGCACGCCACGACTTCCTTATGAATGGAAGAAGTTGCTTCTTTGTAATGTTCGGTACCTTCTCCATGTCTATTCATCTATTTTCATCGGCATGAGCAGCATGAGCAAGTCATCATCCACTCCTTTAATAACACACGGACGTTCTGGTGCCAACAGTTCAAGGGTAACACTTTCAACCTCGATACCGTTCAATATCTCTACAAAGAAAGTATATCCGAAACCAATGCTGAATGGAGCACCTTCATAGTCGCAAGGCAAAAACTCCTCAGCACTGGTCGCGTTGTTGCTGTCGCTTCCAGTTATGATCGCCTGATTGTTTTTCAATTCAAACTTGATGAAGTTGCTGCTTTTATTACAGAACACTCCGACACGTTTCAGCGCTCCTATGAGTGAAACTCTGTCCAACGAAACGACTATCGAACTTCTGTTAGGTATAACGGCATTGTAGTTAGGGTACCGCGTTTCTACGAGTCGGAAATATATCGTCGTGTCACCTATGATGATAGTTGCCCTCTGCTGGTCAAAGGCAATCTCAGCATTGCATTCATTCTTTACAACGCTCTTCAATATTCCAGCAATAGACATTGGGAGTATGAAATTCCCGACAATACCAGGCTTTACATCACGCAGGGTTTTCTTTACCAATTTTCTTCCGTCGGTGGCAACAATGATAACGCTGTCCTCGTGAATATCGAAATATATACCCTTCTTAAACAGCATTACATTATCATCGGCTGTCGCTATTATACAGTTGCTGACACCTGATACAAGTTCTTTTGAGGAGATTGTTATCTTCAATCCTCCATTAACAGGGACAGGAGGAGGGAACCCGGCAGCTTCTTGGCATACTACAGAAAACTCTCCGCAACTATGCTTACCCCTGAGTTCTGATGTTTTTTCGTTGTACTCAAGAATTAATGGCTGCTCTGGTATCTCCTTTATCGTGCTAATTAATGTTTCGGCATTAATGCACAGGCAACCATCACCTTCATGCTCTATAAGTTGAACACTCGTGATGATACTATTCTCGGAATTACTGGCAGTGATTGTCATCATACTGTCCTTTACCTCGATAAGAAAACATTCGAGGATAGGCATTGGGTTCTTCTTAGCAAGAACCTTGCCTGCCATCTGTAAATGACTGCTGAACGCAGAACTTGATATTGTTACTCTCATATTGTTATTGATTTTTGGTTTTACATTTTATCTACTCCTTCAGGAACAGGCTCGTCTATGAACATTTCATCTTCCAGCCCGTCGAATAAAGTAGGCATCTCTACCTGCTCGGAAGCGGCTTTGCAATATGCTGCACCGTCAAGGAAATAAGAGGGGTTCAACTCACACGCTACAGCCTTGCGTCCTTTCATGATCGCCCGATATGGCACTGTCATCAGACCTCCGAACGGGTCACACACCACATCGCCAGGGTTGCTCATCTGCTCGATTACCCTATCCACGATGTCGAACTGGAGGGGACAGAGGTGCATTTCCTTGCCTTTGCTCCACTGGCTACCGTTGAGGGTTCTCATGCGGGTTATGTCTGCCCATACTTCATCACTCCACGACTGAGGCTGTAACAGCATGAAGCCGGAAGGTAGTTTGCCATGGAGTTCCAACGTCTCTGCAACGCTTACGACATACTCCCAATCCCAGACCTCTGTCTGCGTGTATTTCTTGAACCACTGGAAGATGTCCTTGCAGTTGAGGCTTGCAACCTCTTCGGGTGTCATAAGCCTGTTTCCGTTGCTCCTTGTGCCACCATGAGCGTCCAACTGCCAGCGGGCACGGCTGTAGCCCTTGTCGTTGTCCCATGTCCGCGTCTTCTCGTCGTACCACTTCTTTTCCTTCACTACAGGAACGTCGGCGTATGCGTTGGTCCTGTCAGTGGAAGGCTTGCGGAACAATAGAAGATACTCAGGCATGCCAACACCCATCTTGGTACCGTCCTTGCACTGTTCAGTCCATCCGAGGCGGTAGGTCTGGTTGTTCTCTCTCACTACGTCCGTTAGAATCGTCTTCATACCCATGTAGGCAAAGCCGTGCTTGGTGTAGTGGCTGATAGCGTCACAATGGAAGGGATAGACAGTCTGAACACCCATGCCGCTCAATCCCATGGGAACGATGCGGTCTTTGACATGAATGGCGCAAATGCGACCTGGCTGTAGTATTCTGTACAGGTTTGGAGTAAGGTAGTCCATCTGCTGCCAGAACTCCTCGTTTGACTCGCTATGCCCGAAGTCTGCATAGTTTGGGCTGTACTCATACTGGGTACTGAAAGGAATACTTGTAATGATGAGGCCTACGGAATTGTCAGGGTGCTTCTCTTTGTCCGCGAACTCCGGCACGTTGTCATTATTGACAATCGTATAGTCATCTGTCTTTATCTCTACTCTCTCGACACCCATCTTACGGGCAAGAGTCTGAGCCATCTCTGAATGGGAGAGGCCGTATTTCTTGATTATCTCTGTCATTTTGATAATTAGTTTATTGTGGTTCTCCCACTTCGTTTCAAGGGCTTTACGCACTGAACGTTCTGCCTCTGTGTAAATAAGGTCAACCCTGACCGTCTTAGTCTGTAGGAATCTCTGCAGGCGGTGTATAGACTGGATAAAGTCATTGAACTTGTAACCTATACCCAAGTATATAGCCCATGAGCAATAGCGTTGGAAGTTACAACCGCTTCCGGCAATGACTGGCTTTGCTGCCAACTCCTGTATTCTGCCATAACTGAAATCAAGGATGGCCTTCTCTCGCTTCTCGTAGTCCTGACTGCCATAGATGCTAACAACTCCAGGAACAGCCTTCTCTATGGCGTGGCGCTCACTTTCAAGGTCGTGCCAGATGATACGGTGAGCGTCAGGGTCTTCCTCTCTCAGTTCAAGCATCTTGCTGATACGGTCCTGCAATGAGTCCCGCTTCTCCCTTGCTGTCTGCTGTAGCCCCAAAGCCTCCTCCTTGAACATAAGAAACTGACCGCTCTTATCAACACCTGCCTTTGTGTGGTCGCTCGGAATCTCATGCCAACGAAGGTCTAATTCAGGGAGTATGTAGCCGTCATTGTCTTGCTCATTCAAGGTGAGGTCTGACGGCTTGCTGACGAACAATGCCCAGGAACTTACCCAGAGCCAGAACTCTTCTTCCTTGTGGGAATGTAGGGTAAGATGGTCGGCATGCGTAGAATCCCGTTTGAAGAACCTTGTTTTGGCCTGACTAACATCCATGATGCCAAGGAAGTCTGCATAGGCAAGCAACTCTATATATTCGTTTGGTGAGGGAGTGGCCGTTGCCACAAAACGGTATTTGATTTGTTCAGCACCTCTCCTGTCGCCCATTGGTCCTGCATCACCGGTGAACAACTTCATGAACTCTCGGAATGTCTTTGTCCCTCCGAACCCTCTGAGCACTGATGCTTCATCAAGACTTGCTACAACAAACCTTGTAGGGTCAAGCCTACCATCCCTGACACTTTCGTAGTTGGTTAGGTATATACCGTCCTCTGCTATCTCTTCAGTGCGACGGATGAAACGAGGCAGCTTGTCATCGCTCCAGCCTAAGATGTTTCTTGCATCCTCAACAAATTCCTGACGTACTGACAGAGGGCAGCATATTAAACCTTTACCCCCCCCAGTTTTGGTAAGGGTAAGTCTGACTGCCTCAAGCTGTGTAACAGTCTTATGCAGTCCGAAAGAGGCGAAACAGGCACGCTTACCACCTTCCACCATCCATTTTACCATGAGTTTGTTATGAGGCTTGATGTTTGGGTTAATCTCATCAATGTCAACTTCAAACCCTTGGTTCTCGGATATGCGTATCTTTGATTTTAGGAACTCATTATAATCTTTCATATCTGTGCTATAAGTAAAAATAAGGGGGAGCCTTAAGACTCCCCTTTGATTTTCTGACCATTGACATTATAACCAATCTCTTCAAGCCTGAGTTTTATCTTCTCACTACGCTTCTCGAACTGGTCGGCGTATTTCTTCGACAATTCCTCAAACGGCTTTGGATATGCTATCTTGAAACACTCCCTCATGGCTCTCTGAGCAAGCTTGTTGTATGTAGACTTTTCATAGATAATCTTGTTCATAAAGGCACGCTGCCACCTTTCCTTGTTCTCGTCGGTGAGGTTGTTCTTGACGTATGAGAGAATTTTCTCTTGGTCGCAATATTCAGTTGCTCCGCTCTCTCGGATGATTTCATAGCCTGCATTAAGCACAATGAAGGACCAGAAGAACAACTCTTCCTTGACAGCAAGTTTGCCCTTGCGCTCACTATACTGCTTCTCTGTACACCACTTGCGTAGTTCTTCATTGGCATTGTCATTCATCTTGGCAACGAGTTTGCTGTATTTCTCGGAAAGTTCCCTTGCCTCACGTGCTGTTGGGTCTTCTTCTGGATCTGCATCTTTCTGACCCTTGACATAGAAGTAGCAGGTTTCAACTTCCAGGCTCCAGGCATTTCCGAGAGTGATACACTCCATTACCTTTTCCTGCTTCAGCAGTTTGGGAATACGCTCGTCGTCGCCGTAGTATTTACACTGTCCGTCGAACATGTCTGGAGTGGCTATCATATAACCCTTATCACGTATCATCTGCAAGAGGGCCTTGCGTACCCTTTTCACATTGTCATAGCCGTATTTCTCCTCACCACCGTCGACTATAACGACGTTTCCGACTTGCATCTTCTTTTTATCCTTTGTCAGACGGTCGCTGTATTTCTCAATCTCACTGAACCAGTATGCTGATGTTTTATTCTCAAAACACTGGCGGTTAGTGCATCTGTGCTCTCCCTTTATGGAGTAGAACAAACAGCCAGCGTTGCCGGTATTCTCACAGCAACTCGCGCACTTCTCAAAGCAGGTATTCCATGCTTCCGTGGGAGGTTGGGTTTCGTCCTCTTCGTTATATTCCAGAAAGTCCGCCTTGTCAAGGCTCATAAACTCACGCGTTATCCAGTTGTTTATCTCACGGATTTCTATACTGATTACGCTGAGTTCTGTATATCTCGATTTAATGCCTTCAAAGAACTTAACCTGCAATTCTTCTTTCAGCTTGGCAAGCATGATGGCACCTGCAATGGGAATGTTGCCGCTTGTAGTGAGGTCTTTAAGCGGAGTAATAAGCGTGTTCAGCTTGATACGCTCCTGAACGAATCTCTTTGTCTTGCCAAACCTTGCGGCAATCTCATCTACACTCTTTCCGGCATTGACAAGTTCACCGAAAGCAAAGGCCTCTTCGATTGGGTCTACATCCTTGCGCTGCAGGTTCTCGGTTATCATAGCCTCGAAAGCCTCTTCGTCTGACAACTCCTTGACGATGCAGGCAATAGTGGCTTGTTCGTTCCTGTCATCCTCTGCGTTCTTTTTCACCGCCTTGTAACGGCGCTCACCGCAGACGATTTCGTAGGATTCTCCAACGGGTCTTACAGTTATAGGCTGCAAGAGTCCTTGGTTCCTGATGTTCTGTGCAAGTTCGGCAAGGTCTGTCTCGCTGAATGTCTTGCGAGGGTTGCGAGGAGAAGGATTTATCTGCGAAATCCCAATCTCCATCAGTTGTGATACTTTTTCCATTTTGATTAAAATTGATTAGTTTGACTTGTGATTTATTAATCTCCTTTACATCTGTAAAGTTAGTGATTTTTGGTGGATTATGAAAGCAGAATCATCACCATTTTGTCACCTTAACTTTTACTGACATTTGGCAACTTGCATATCCTGTAGAAGCCTTTCTGTTCACCTTCAAGCAGCACTTTATATTTTGGATTGTCTCGGCTGATTGTGATAGGCGATGTGTAATTTACACTAAGATAGTGTTTCATACCGAAGTAATCCTGTATCTTGTGTATGAATTTCCAGTCCTTGATTTTCCAGGATATTACCAAATCATCCTCTACGGCTATTGCCGGTGAGGGGCACAAGGTTGTAGGATTTGAATCTGTCATTGATGCGATAATTGAAACGTTGCTTGAAATCTTCCACGTCATAATTTGAAGTGAGATGTGTCCTGATATACCACTGCTGATATATCTCGTAACGTGCATACAGAAACTCATCCACGACATCACTTATATCAGTTCCGAATGATTTCTGTGACTCTACCTCCAGCCCTATGTCGTTCAGACATAACGCAAAAGGTTCACACTTGCCAAATTCCCTATCCTCGTTGAAAGTGAACTTGTTGATATGACTATGGACCTTGTAATAGTTCATCAGCCTTACCATTGAACTGCACCTGTAGTATAGTCTGTTCTTAGTTGCAAAGAGGTAACTGCTGAATATCTCCATCAGCATAGTCTTGCCAGTTCCGGCTTCACCAACTATCAAAAGGTTCTTTTCAAGGACATGGTGCATGCCGGGAAATACATCTTCGCACTCTCTATGGTCGTTGAAGTACAGGAGCAGGAATCTTATCACATCAGCATTTCCTTCATCGATGATGAATCTCTTACCTTCACGGCTGAGAAGTGCATCACCTATGTTCTTGATGATAAACAGATGTCTGTTGTACTCTTCAGGGTCAAGAAGGTTGAACTTAGAAACCCTTGGTATAATCCTTTGGAGCACCAATTTTCCCGCTAACGCTACATCCTCGTCCTTGAGGTTCTTCTCGTCCTCCTTCCCCTTTTTCAGGTACGCCAGTTGTTCGTCCGTAAGACCGAATATTTCTTGCATCGATTTCGGCTTGTCGTCTTTCTTGTTCTCCATTTTTCAATGCTTTATCACTAATCCATAAATTCGCTCTCGACTCCCAGTCTTGTATCTTACGGTTGGAAGTTCCCATCCACCCTAAAGAATCAAAGTGGTAGAAGAACAACTCTGCCTCAGCCTTCCAGTCGGTAAGTTTGCCGGCAGCGTTCTTCTCAAAGAAACGTATGACCTCATCCATATCTTTTGGAAGATTTTGCTCTACAGGGGTTCTTTTCTTCCTGATAGGCTCGTCTTCTTTGAATAAAACGAATTGACCATCCTCGCGCACGTCTGTACGCGGTAGTGTGAGCCCCTTTTTCTTGTTTTCTTTTTTTTCTTTTATAGGGGGTGCAGGGGGGGGATTTTTCTTTTCTTGCTTTTCTTCTTTATTTTCGTCGAAAAGGTGTTCCCATTCCGAACCTTTTTTATTTTCCTCTTTTTCTTCAAGTGCTGAATTTAAGGAACTTACATTTGAAAAGGTGTTCCCATTCCGAACCTTTTCTTCATCAAAAAGGTGTTCCCATTCCGAACCTTTTTTTGTCGAAAAGGTGTTCCCATTCCGAACCTTTTTTACATCGGCACCTATTATGGAAAAAACGGAATTTTCTCCACGTCCGAAACGAGCCTGAAAAGAAATAAGTCCAGCTTCTATAAGTCCGTTACGAGCATCTCGCATGGCTGTGTGGCGACACCTCAACGCTCCAATAAGTTCTTCATTGGAGAGGCAGAATGTATCGGGCCATCCAAGACTATTGCAGCGGTATAGAAGGTAGTGGTATAGGATTGTCTCTTTTTCGGAGAATTTTCTATCCATGCCCCAAAACCTATCGAGAAGCTCTGTGTATCTCATAGCCTCGCCTTCCTGTAGGTCTCGTAGTTATCCACAAGGTCGGCAAGGTATTCAATAGGTCGTATATGGGCATACTCACATACACCTCTTACGAACTCCTCGATACCATGGCAGACTATGTATTTATAACCTGCTTCCTCTACCTGAGACTGAAAAGATTCCTGTGCCTTGCTCTGCCTTCCGGCAGACTTCTGGCCCTTTACCTTTGGAGTCTTCATTTCGATCAGCAAAGCACCATATCCACCTCTCTTGTGCAAGAGAATAAGGTCAGGCGCACCTGCAAGGGCTCCTTCGTACTTCCTCATCGCTCCGCTGGCTCCAGTCCTCGCTCCACCGTTAGGGATGGCGAACAACAGGCTCTGCTTGCTTGGGAACTTACTGCGGAACCATGACACACATGAGTGCTGTATCTGTGCCTCACTCATGGTCGCTTCAAGTTTCTTGATTTCGTTTATTTCCATACTTTTCTGATATTTTCTCGCATTCGTTGAGCAGCTTGGCTATCTTCTTCATCCTGACTTCGCAATGCCTGTAGGCTGCAACTGTCATCCACTCCTCGCCGAATAGTGTAGGCTCCTTGTGTTGAACCGCACACAACCTGTTGCGCAACTTGACGAATTTATAACTACTTGCCATGTCATAGCTTGTCTTTGAATAGGTTCATTGTGATGTTTATCATATCCTCATCAATCTGAGTCGTGGTACCCGTCACGCCGTCAGCAATACTTCTCTTCGTCTGTATGAGGTCGTACATATCCTTGTCGATAGTGTCCTCTCCCAAGAAGTAGTAACAGTTGACGTTATTCTTCTGCCCGTTACGGTGTGCTCTGTCCTCTGCCTGTTCGCAATCTGCGTAGGTCCAGGGAAACTCAATGAACGCCACACGCGATGAGGCTGTAAGAGTAAGGCCGGTACCGCCTGACTTGTAGTTCAGAATGATAAGCCTCGTGTCAGGGTCTGTCTGGAATTTGTCAACGGCAATCTGTTTCTGCTCGATGGTGTCACTTCCAGTTACGGTAACCGCAGCAGGAAACTGCTTCTTCATTTCGAGCACCACTTCTTTCAGGTAGGCAAACAGAATCAACTTCTCGCCTCCGTCTATGATGTCATGCACAAAGTCCGCTACAGCCTTTATCTTGCCCCTGGCCGCTATTGATTTGAGTTTACCCATCCTGACCATCACTTCGCCCCGCATGGCACGCTGAACCTCCTCATCGCTGGCATTCTTATACTGACGAAGGTATTTGATTAAGTCCATTTCGCAGGTCTCATACTCCCGTCTTGTACTGATGTCGCAGATGATATACTGGCGCGTCTTTTCAGGCAACTCCGTGAGCACTTTCTGCTTCTCACGTCTGAAGAAACATGAGTTCCACAGCCTCCAGTTTAACTCCCTCGTATTGGAGGAACGCTTGGGGCCGTCGCAGAAGCGTTTCATAAAATGGGTGTAACCACCAAAGTCTTCAAGTTTGTTCAGAATCCTCAACTGCTGAACTAAGTCTGTGTTGTCGTTCACTACTGGAGTACCAGTGAGTGCGAAAACAAACGGCTTTCCCTTGCAGATGCCTTCAACGTACTTCGCTTGCTGTGTATTGGAAGCCTTACACTTGTGAGACTCGTCAATGATAACCGTCTTGAATAGGTTAATACGCTCGTCGAAGATGATATTACGCAATGACATCTTCGCTGCTGGCTTGACCCGCTTCACAAAAAATTTCTTCAAGGACTCATAATTAGTAATGAACACGTTGCAGCAATTCTCGCCATCCTGACGCTTTAATGTAATGTAGTGATGCCATGTATCTCGGTTCCTGTCGTCAAGGATGATGGCATCCATTCCGCTGAACTTCTTGAACTCCCGCTTCCAGTTTACTTTCAGGGATGCGGGACAGATTACCAGACAGGGGAAAGACTCTCCGAATACGGCGCGTTCCCTGTGGGCCTTTACTACCGCACAAATGGCCTGTAGGGTCTTTCCAAGTCCAGGCTGGTCTCCGAAGATACACCTCTTATGGTTCAGAGCGTATGCCACACCTTCCAACTGGTAGTTATAGGGTTTCAGCAGCATATAGTGCTCACCTGCAAGGGGTGTAAGTTCTGGTATCTCGAAAGTAATCTCCTCTTTGATTTCACGTTCTATTATCTTCTCGCAGTAGCGGTTCTGCACCGCCCACTGAGCAAAGACATGAACATACCAGTCTGCCGGTTTGCCAGGAGGATAAAGAGGTGAATCCTTAACAATAAGCCACGCCTTGTCTGCTCCATCGTAGCGTGGCTTACTTGGTACTCTCTTTATTACTTCAATGAGTTTCGCATTGTACTCGAACTGAATCTTGTACTTGCTCGGCATTGATGTAATATAGATAGGCTTCATCTCTTATGATGCTTCTGCAAGTGGTTCGGATTCTCCTGCCTCACCTTCATTGCCGAAGGGGTTCTCTGTCCCTTCAAAGTCGAGGGTTGTCTGTACGGCAGAATACTTATGGTCAACGACATACATCTTTGCCTCTTCAATGACAGCATCCACAGCCTCGTTCAACTCGGACAGGCGCTCATAGCTCTCTGCTTCCTCGTCAAGGGTAATGGGAGGCGTGTTGAGACACAGAACCTTGTTAGTAACAACAAGCGTTCTCCTTCCAGTCAGGACACACGACACGAAAGAATCAGCACCACTAATTGTAACGCCGGTTACATCCATACGTCTTACGAGATCTGCGTTTTCCTCTGACTCTGGGTTGTTCCAGTCAAACTTGTCTGCCTCTTTCTGCTCAGTGAGGTCGCAGAGGAACGGAACAAGACGCTTCATCGCGTCCTTCAAATCTGAATGTACAGGGTTGGCACCCTTCAACGTAACTTCGTTGCCTTCACAATCTGTATAGGCAACATCAAGGTTACCGTTCTTGGCAATCTTGACCTTTTTGATAATTAAATCCATATCTGTTTTTTTTAAATTAAAAAAGAGTTCGCATAAGGAACTCTTCACTGTTAATAATATGTTTTACAAGAAACAACATGTTGACATACTTATAAAAACAAGACCGACAAGGTATATCTCTATAATTATAACGAGAATACCAGAAGATAACAAAAGCCAGTCTGGAATCTTCTTCTTTAGCGTTAAAAAGCGAATCCACATATATAAAATTATCGCTAAAATAAATGTCGTAACAAGAGGGTGCTGTAAAAGGTAATCTGTCATGTTAGTATTATTTGTTTCGGTACTCCTTTATGAAATCTTCGTAGAACCTATCGGCAGGAAGCGGAAGCTGAATGCCTAACTCAGTAGCCGCATCAGCTTTTATGAGTTCCAGGAACTTTGTCATTTGCACGGTATTGAGGCTTGACGAAGACCCTTTAACCATCAACTCCCTGCCTCCTATTATCACAGGCCTTGCAAGGAACATCGAACAGTAGTAGTCGTATATGTCCTGCTTTGGCTGTCCCGTCTCCTGACTTATACACTCCATCCACATCCACATGAGCGAGTTCTGTGCTACAGTCCTTGGCTCAGTCTTCCGTGTAATGGTAAGGTCGTATGTTCCGTTCGTCAGTTTGGAGCAGAGATATTCCAACGATTTTTCCATACTGACCTTACCATCCTTTTTGATAAGTTGCGTGGTTACCATATTACCAAGGTTTTTCCACAGGTACAGCCTGAGACGTTTGTCCGAATACCCCTACTGGCTGTGCAGGTTGTGGAGCAGGTACGTACGGTGGTTGTTGTACATAAGATGGAGCAGGTTGTGGCGCAGGCTGTGCAGGAACAAATCCCTGCTGAGGCTGTGCCTGAGACTGAGACTTTGGCGTCAGCAGTTCAAGCACCTCGCACCGTACTTCGGTGTAACGCCTTGCTTGTCCGTTCTGGTCCTGATACTCTCCAGTGTATGTTACACCTTCGATGTACACCTTATCACCCTTATGGAGATATTGCTCGGCTACCTCGGCCTTCTTTGCACGGCAGAGGATATTGAACCATTCCGTATGATCGGGGATTGTCGTTCTGTTCTGCATAGTGTAACCTTTCTCGGTGACGGCAACAGTGAACCTGCACGCCTTAGAGCCGTCTTGGTATGTGCGAACATCAGGGTCTTTCCCTAAGTTGCCAATGATAATCTGCTTATTAACGCTCATGTTTATAAAAGTTTAAGTGTAAATGCTCCTCGCCTTACAGACTGCTTGATATATTGCTTATACAGATCTGCGTGGTCTTCCTTGAATCTCTTTGTGTCGAAGGTGTTTGTAACACTGTCATTTGCTATGGTGGCCCTAAACTTTGCGCACTCCCAACTCTTGATTCCGTGCTCAATCATGGCATTCTTTAACTGGGCTTTCAATGTATCCAGCCTCTCATTTGCTGCCTTTTCCTCTTCAAGGATGGCAGCAATGACATTGATAACCTGCTGCGGAACAAGTTCATCTTGCTGAATTGCGACGGAAGTAACCTTTGCCGAAAATCTGTCCTTATCAACAACATTGTAAACAAAGCCATGATTCGTAAGTTCATATTCGGTATTAAGCAGTTCCTTGATAAGGCTGTCATCCTTACGCTCGATTACCCATTGCTTGCACTGGCTGTCGCGGAACCAGTTGCCAAGCAGACCCTCAACCTTCAGTCCAGGATTCTGCAACTCGAACAGGAAGGCATAACAACTGAGCTGCCATGACAAGTATTCAATGAGTGCTTCCTCACCGCCAGGGTATAGGTCGAGGTTGTTTGTCTTTGTGTCAACCAGATAGATGCCTCCAGTCTTGATTTTCATCCAGACGTTATCAATGTTACTTGCGTACATGAGATTGTCGCTGACGGTGTACTCATTATCCACAGGCTCGTAACCTTCACGAAGCATGATGTAGTTTTCCAACTGGGCCGACACGTCAAGGTGGCCGTTCAGAGGCAAGTCATATTCGGTTATCTTCTCGCCTGTCTTGTCGTACTTCTCGATGGAGTTATGTACAGCCGTTCCCTTCTCTCCAGCCTTTGGAATGAGAAAGTCCTTCACATAATCGCTTGCTTCGGCATACACACCAAGGCCTGTAGCGGCCTTGATGAGCGTTGTTATGCCGGAGAGCTGAACACCTTGCAGGAAATACCCGTGAGGGTTCTCGCTGAACTCTACCTTACTTTTTACTAACTGTATCATGCTGCAATGGTGTTACGTTTCTGAACAATGGCGTTTCCAAAAGGAGTGTTAGCTTGAATTGTTGCAGGCCAGATATCCGTCCAACGCTGAATGAGAATCTCAATATCGTCGTTGTTCTTGCACTGTTCCAACTCTGCAATGCCGAGGCTTGAAGCCCTCTGGAAACAAGTGTTTCTGAGTTGCTCATTATCATTCAAGTTCGGATGCTCATGTATCATGTTCAGCCAGTAGGCCATCAGTTCATCGATGCTCTGCTTGGCGTTTATTTCGGACATGAAACCCTTCAACTGCGCACCCGTTACACCTGCCTTTGAGCCTCCTGCGGCTTGTTGGCCTGTATCGGCACCATGTTTCCCGTTGTTGTACTCAACCTGATTGCCACAAGCAGCATTGGCACCGTCATCTTCATCGGCAACAATACCAAGGATGGCACAATAAGCGTATCGCTTCAGGTAGGTTATCATACTGCCTATACTCTGAAATTCAGTAGAGAACAATGTCTGCTGATTGAGCGGCATCTGTGAATTGATGAACTCGCCAGACGTGTGAGAGAGTGTAGTAACGAGAACCTGTCCCTGTATGGTCTGAATGACTGCAAGACCGTTCTTTTGCAACTCAGGGGCAGCGGCACTGATACACGCGCCGAGATCTGCGTACTGGAACGTGTACGAACCTCCATCTTTGGTCCGAACCTTCACGGACTTGTTCAACTTAGGTTGCTTTACGCTACCTTGGAACTTTGACAGTGCTTCGGTCAGGCTGCCGATTGTAGCACTCTGCATTGGAATCATTTTTTCTTCCATTTTGATTAAGTTTAATTGGTTTGACTTATGAGTTATTTAATCTCGTTTACATCAGTAAAGTTAGTCATAAAAGACAAGATAGAAAAACGAAGACTTCACCATTTTTACACCTTAACTTTTACTGACATTTTCTTCTTAAAAAACCTGCACCACCTCCAAAGATGGCGCAGGACAAAGTTTTATTGCCAATATAAGATTGATTGATGTCAGACAATAAAACATCATCGGCTATTCATCACGAACTGCCAATGTCACGGTTTGAAAAATGTTGAGAGTGCCGGGGAGTCGAACCCCGTAAGTGAGGAACCGCAACCACAGAAAGAACCTCACCTATTTTCCATTGCACCCGTATGGGGGAAGCGGCAACCTCCCCCGTTGAGAAAAAATCAATCGAGGTCTGGCATCCTATCCTCACGGACCAGATTGTCAACCGTATTCCTCATCCAGTCTGGTACCAACCAACGGTGGAACTTCAACAGGAACAAGGAATATAATATACCGATAAGATTCACAAGGTATGGACCATTGTCAATACCGATGAAACTCAACAGTGAATAGCCTCCCTCGCAGAATGTCAAAAGGCAAGGCATAAAGAGTATAGACATCCATACGATCGAAATAATAATCTTCTTCATAGCTGCTCCAAATTAAAAGTCAATAGATTCTACCTCCTTAGTCTTGGGGTTCTTGATGCGTAGTGTGATTTCGTGGCGGCTGATATATTCCTCTGTCAGGGTCTCACGCACGTTCTCACGTAATTGCTTCAATACCTTGTTCCGAGTAGTGTCGGCAGCACCCATAAGCCTGTTAGGATGGGTGAACAGGTTGCCGTCAACGTAAACGGAACCTGTGAATCGTTGTGCTAATGTATTCATGTTTTATATATTGTTGGTTTGACTTGTGTTTAACGACGGTTCTTGCAGTGCAGCAACACCTGAGGTGCACACACGAACCATTTGCCGTTTTGTTTGATACATGGCTTTTCTGCCTGGACTTTTTCTTCTGCAATGAGCCTCTCCAGTTTGAGCGGACCTCCTACTATGTGCGCGGCAAGTTCCTTGCTGAAGGTCTCATTCTCAAAAGCAAGCAGGATATTCTGAAGCATAGCCGATTGTGTGGTAAGCGGAACGTTATCTAAACTGACTCTCATAGCATAAACTCCTTTCTCCAATAATCCATATTCCTTTTTCGTATGATGGAGACAAGTAACCTGAGCAGCATTCGCTTACTCACAGCATCCTGTGTCCATATCTGCCAGTCAGATTTCTTAATTTGCTCGGGCGTGGGCTCGAACACGTAGCCGATACCTCCCTTGTGTATCTGGCTTTTCAATTTCTTGTAATTTATCATAGGCTTTAAAATTAGGGGTAGCGCCCAGGTGTGTTCCGATGTGTACACTTACGCTTCCGCTGAAGCACTGGGCAAGGTCTGGGGAATGTGGAACCCCGTCCTTATATTTTAATAATGTTATATACTCTGCTGCTCCCTGTCGGGCAGCTCGACGTTTCTCTTTACGACCATCGTCCATCTTCGACTTCCACGGCCGCTACTCCGGGGAACATTCAGCCCCGTTTCCCCTCCGCCCCTATCTACCGTTAACGGACATTGCCCGTGTTTATGTAGCCTTGGCGTCCAATGGGGGAACTCTATTCTATATTGATTTATGGAAGTCTGTCAAAGAACTCTTCTTCATTAGCGGTCATGCCAGGATTCGAACCTGTTACGCCCCTCTTGGCGCAGACCAAACAACACAAATCAGTACTCAACTGAACATATCATGTCGAGAACGAGAGTTTTTGAAAGATTTCTTTGGAAAAATGCCGAAAATGTCATAACTTTGTCCTCGATTGATTGATTTGATGTCGCAAAGTTATCGCATTTGAGAATAATTTCCAAATAAAATCGGAAATATTTTCTCATTCCCGACAAGATTTTTGAAAAAGTCTGTCCGTTTTGCGTATTTGTGATTGTAAAAATGGTTTGAAAAATGGGAAAAGACCTTAAAAAAGATGTCCTCGGACGAATCATTGAGTTTAAGGAGTACACAGGCAAGTCCTTAAACGCTTTTTGTGCCAGTATCGGGATCGCGCACACAACAGTTTTCGGTCAGGTTAATGGTGACAGAGCACTTTCACTTGACACAGTTCTAAAAACAGTTGCTGCATACGATGAGCTGTCATCAGACTGGCTTCTTCGTGGACGTGGCGAGATGATTGTTGCAAATGAGAATGTCTCAAATGCGAACAAATATGAAGAACGCATAGAGGGATTACTTGAGACAATCCAGATTCTCAGTGAGACAATCAGAGTGAAAAGCCGTACTATCGACGCTCTTCAGGAAGAAATATCTCAACTCAAAAACGGCATCAAAGAAGCATGAAGAAACTTGCAACAGCCTTTATCTTTGCGTTTCTCATAGCTGGGTGCGCAAGCAAGAGTGATACAGCGCAACTTCAAGACTACATTTCCAAAATAAAAAGTAGTCTTGTTCAAAATGATATAGATACAACTGATATAGAATGTGTCTATAGCGAAGAAAAGGATTGTATAGAGCTGTCATACAAAGGAGAGCGTATGACTGTAAGTTATGACATCAACTTCAAAGACCTTTTAGGTGAAAATCCAAAAACCGAAGCGAGTGGCTTTATTATAAGCATGGTAGTTCCGAGACTGCAAAAAGAAAAAACAATCTCTCACTTGGAACTCATTATTGGAAACAACAAATATACAGTGATGCCATTTGTAGTGGAATCTTTAGGAGACGATTATTTCGTGGTCGGTTTTAGTAATGCGGAAGAATCGTTTCGCGTTTGTATGGAGTTGCTTACATTTTCAAATGATGCTATCGTAGAAGCACGGCTTCGTTCAGACATTGGTTATGTTAGGATTCCTGTCAATGACGTATTTAATCTTAGAAGTATGGCAATAAGCTACAAATTAAACGGAGGAAAATTTGAATAAAGATACTAACCAAAAACAGTTTGAAAAATGGACAATCGCAAAAATGTTTCCGATTTGTTGTCGGGATGAGAATTTAAAAGTGTCCGCATTGTGCTATATTTCTTAGATAAAAGTCGTTTTTCTTGCAAAATATGTGTAATTTTGCGCCAAATTTTTGGGATAGTATATAATTCAGTTAACATATGAAAGTTGCAATTGTTGGTGCCAGTGGTGCCGTAGGTCAGGAATTCCTGAGAGTTTTGGACGAGAGAAATTTCCCCATTGACGAACTGCTTCTCTTTGGAAGCCAGCGCAGTGCGGGAACGAAGTACACCTTCCGAGGAAAGGAAATCGAAGTGAAGCTATTACAGCATAACGACGACTTCAAGGGTGTGGATATTGCCTTTACCAGCGCAGGCGGCGGTACAAGCAAGGAATTTGCCGAGACCATTACCAAGCACGGTGCTGTAATGATAGACAACAGCAGCGCCTTCCGTATGGACGAGGATGTGCCCTTGGTTGTTCCCGAGTGCAATGCCGAGGATGCCCTGAACCGTCCCCGCAATATCATCGCCAACCCCAACTGCACCACCATCATGATGGTTGTTGCCCTGCAAGCTCTGGAGAACATCAGCCACATCAAGCGCATCCACGTTGCCAGCTATCAGGCTGCCAGCGGTGCCGGAGCTGCTGCTATGGCAGAACTGTACGAACAGTACCGCCAGGTATTGGCAGGAGAGAAGCCAACCGTCGAGAAGTTCGCCTATCAGCTGGCATTCAACGTAATTCCCCAAATTGATGTATTCACAGATAGCGGTTACACCAAGGAGGAGATGAAGATGTACAACGAGACAAAGAAGATTATGCACACAGACGCAGACTGCTCTGCTATGTGTGTGCGCGTTCCTTCTCTGCGTTGCCACAGCGAGAGCGTCTGGGCCGAGACAGAACGTCCTGTTAGCGTTGAGGAATTCAAGGAGGCCATAAAGAACGGTAACGGACTACAGTTGGAGGACGATCCACAGAATAAAGTTTACCCCATGCCTCTCTTCCACGAAAACTGCGACGATGTATATGTTGGCCGTATCCGTAAGGACCTTGCCAACCCCAACGGCATCACTTTCTGGCTGGTATCAGACCAGATAAAGAAGGGCGCTGCTCTGAACGCTGTTCAGATTGCAGAGTACCTGATTAAGGTAGGCAACGTAAAGTAAGCCACCTTACTATTCTTTAGGACTGTCGCTGCCGTACAGCCTCGAAAAGAAGTATTGCCGCTGACACAGAAACGTTCAGCGAATCAAGTTGCCCCAACATAGGAATACGTATATGAGCATTTGCGGCCTTACGCCATATCGGTGTGAGGCCGGTGCTTTCTGTACCCATAACGATGGCTGTAGGTTCTACCATTGGGGCGTCATAGTAAAGATGTGAATCCTGCAATTGGGCCGTGAGAATCTGAATGCCATGCTGCTTTAAGAAAGCTATGCACTCTTCTGAAGTACAAACTACCGTAGGAACAGTAAAGATGGCTCCGATGGAAGAGCGGATGAGATTAGGATTGTAAAGATCTGTGAGCGGGTCACATACGATAACACCAGTAGCCTGCGCCGCATCGGCACTACGCAGGACAGCACCTAAGTTGCCAGGCTTCTCTACACTTTCCAAAATAACGAAAAGCGGTTTCCCATTGACTCCCCTACCCTTCTGCTGAAGCAACGATTCTAAAGTCCGAGGCTGTGGTGTACGAATAACGGCGATGATGCCCTCCGTACTGCCACGATAGGCGATACGCTCATAGACATTAGGGGTTACGCTGATTAGTTTAGAGTTGAGAGTGTAGAGTTTAGAGTCAGTTGAAAGTTTAGAGAGTTCAGTTGTTTTCGTTCTCCACCTCCCATTTTGGGGAAGAGGGGTTAGGGGTTGGAGAGGGGCCGTTCCCGTTTGCTGTAAGCAAAAGATACTCTCTACCTGCATACCTGCACTTATGCAATGCTCCAACTCCCTTTTGCCCTCTACTACGAAAAGTCCCTCTTCGCGACGAAGGGCAGATTTCTGCTGAAGCGCCAACAAATGTTTGATGCGCGGATTCTGGGCACTGGATATTATCTCTGCATTCATTATTGAATAGTTATCTTACGTGTAAAATTCTCCTTGCCGTTAGTAGCATGCAAGATATAAACACCCGCATGAGGAGCTACAAGTGAAACCTGATTGCCGCTGTCGGAAACAATCTGCTGACCATCGGCATTGAAAAGGAAAACAGCCATTACCTTTGACGAACCGACGTGTATGGTACGGTCACGAACCGATAGAGCGACCTTAGCCTCTGGTTCAATTGTCCCTACGCCGTCAGGATCATTGCCAAGGTACTCTCCAGATATAGTTTCCTCGAAGACATTTATGGTAATCCGATAGAAACCGTCCTTAACAATAGACCATTTATAGTCAGATGTGCCGTTATACCATATTTCGCTAGAAGTAAGAATACTCTCGTCCTGCTTAAAAGGATGAAGCACCTTGGGACTCCAACCATACTGGCCGTTTATCTTGAAACGTTTGGGCTCATCGTTGCTGGTATAATTGCGGAGTTCGCCTACCCATGACCATTCATAAGGATTCACTGATGACTGCTCCATGGCCTTACCACTGGATATCTGCCAATTTCCTTCGCCAGGTGTCTGATTGTCCTCTACGCATCCACCACATATCCATGACTCATACCACCATGTAAAGAGTTCGCCCTTCATGGTTCCTGCACTGGAACTGGAAGGAGTAACCGTGAAACGGTAATTATCTGCCTCAAAGAGAACGTTCCATGCTGCCACAGTACTATCGGTGGTAGATGTATAGTTAATACCATTGTTAACGACATTAGAGTCGAACTGAGCAGGTTTGTAGTAACGAGCTCCTGTCCTATGTTGCTCTGATGTTGTAATTACAAAAGTGCCAGGCAACAACTTCCCGTGATACTTAAAGCAGGATTTGGAATTAAATGGTTTCAGTTCCTGAACACCACCAGGAATGGCAGAACCGCGAACGTAAAGCTTGCTTACATAAGATGCTCTGGCCACTTGTCTTTCGGCAGAAGAAGAGGCTGTGGGTTGTGATGAAAGGGATTCTGCACCGATTTGTTTGTTAGCATCGCTTGCCAAAGCCTCAGCAGATTCTGTTTCTACGCCATCCACCTGCACAACTATCTCCTTTGTTAGAACAGATGTATGAATAGTTACGGTAAGAATTCTGGACTCTGCATCATAACTCTCCTCGTGGGTAATAGACTCATCGCCGTTTACCATAACATTCTGAGGCGCAGCAGAGATTCCCAGGAACTGAACAGTCCAGGTGCGTGTAACAGGCATTCCCTCGAAGGTTCCTTCACGAGGACTTATCACCAAACGTTTGGTTGTAGAAGACAGATTCTGATAAGAGAATGTAGTACGTGCCCAACCGTTCCCTAGATAATCCTGATTTTCGCCATTATCCTCATAGAAAGAGCCTGTTCCATCGGCTCCCGGAACAACTTTCAGAATAATCTCCTCAGGATTCGTAACAACGGTTCGCTGAACAGGATAGAATGGAATAACACTGCCAGGGCGATAGAATATGGGGAACTCATCAAGCGTATAGTTGGCTCGGAACACTTCCCCACCCTTACGGAGACGATTCTCTGTTACATCCCACCATAAGCCAGACGGCAACCAAATATTGCGAGTGCTAATACCATTCCTGGAAGCTGTGTAAATAGGAGCCACAAGCATATCGTTGCCAAACATATATTCATCCTCGTAAACGTAGGCATTGTTCTCCTCTGGCCACTCGTAATACAAAGGTCGGCTCATGCCTATACCTGTATCGTACGTCTCTCGGGCTGCTGTATAAAGATAAGGGAACAGCTGATAACGCATACGGATAGCCTCACGAAGCTGGGTAAAGTTGCTGTACTTCCAGATACGGCGTTCCAACTTGGAATCATTGGTAGCATGAGTACGGAAGATGGGTGTAAAGGCTCCAAACTGCAACCAACGAAGCAGTAATTCTGGGTCGTTATCGCCTCCCTGATGCCCACCTAAATCATGGCCCCAGTAGGCATAGCACACATTACTGGCATTACTGGTGAAGTAAATCTCGTAACCAAGAGTGGACCATGCTGCCCAAGTATCACCACTAAAACAGATGGGATAACGGTGAGAACCTAACCCACCCCACCGGTGATAGATAACAGGACGAAGTTCAGGACGATTCTTCTGCATATCCTCAAAGAAGGTATGGTTGCACCAGAAGGTTTCGCTCAACTTGTCGGCACCATCCGTAAGTTCATATCCTTTTGCCCTTGAATGCTCACCTACAGTTTTCTCCTGTTGCCAATCAAGCCACCAAAAATCTACACCCTGTTTCTCAAGGGGACGAATGATATTATCGAAGAAAGGACGGGCAAAACTATAATCCTGAATGGTCCAGGGGATTGTCTCATTATATGAAGAGGGCAACCCCATTGCAGAGCGGAGATTCCTATATTTATCTTCAGAAGTCTTTATTCCATCTGAAGGATGAAGATTCAAGGCTGTACGTAGGCCGTGATTATGCATATAGCGAATCAGATTGGTGGGATTGGGTATCTTGCTGGTATTCCAGCTCCACCCCGTCCAACCGCTCTTGTGCCAATCCATATCCATAATAATGACGTCCATAGGGATATCGTTATTCTCTACATCACGTATGATATTCTGGAAATCGGTCTGTGAATAAGCCCAATACCTGCTATACCAATAGCCGAAGATATACTTGGGAGGCAAAGGTACGCGCCCCCCTACCCTTGTGAAATCCCGGATACACTCTTTATACTGATGACCGTAACCCAGGAAATACCAGTCGATGGCCTTCGTGTCGGCAGCCTTCTCCCACCACATATAGCCGTCGGCATTGAGAGCCATAGGCAATGTGGTACTTCCATCACCTCGAGTGGCAGTAGGACTCTCGTCTATAATACTCCAACCGGCACGCGAGAGAAGACCTTTCTCTAACTTCTCGCGGGCATTATCTCCCCAAGCCGTATCAAGGGTCCTGTTGGTGCCCAGAAGATTCAAGGCGTCATCCTTTCCAGGATACCACGTACATGTGATGCCATTCAACAGATAACTAACCATCAGATTATCCGGCTTTTTATCCGTGGCTTTAATAGCAGAGCCTATCTTATAACGGAGCGTTACATCAGCAGTACGGATAAAAAGATATCCATCAGACTCTTCGGTAGTAAAAGAAGGAACAGGCAAACGACGATTTACGATGGCAAAGGTAGCTCTGTCTTCGAATTGCTTGGTGCTACTGTATTCTATACGAATCATCTTGCTGGTAAGAACCGCAAAACGAGCGTTACCACTAATTACAATAGCAGCAGGGTCGGCAACAGGGTTTAGTTCTTCCTGGGCAAAGATGTGGCTACACATCAATAAGAGTAGCCATAACAGACAATGTCTTATATGTCTAAACTTCATGCGGGTTAATTTGAAACAAAAAGATATGAGAATTATTTTAGCAACTTATTCCAAACCCACAAGAATACCATTGCACCGATAACGGCTACAATCAACTCACCTATCCAACTGCTGGCTCCTAACCCAAAAAGACCGAATAGCCAACCACCTAAAGCACCGCCAATGATACCTAAAACCAGGTTTACTATACAACCCTTACCCTGTCCGTCAAACAACTTGCTGGCTACAAAGCCTGCGAGAATTCCTGTGATAATTCCGATTAAAAGTCCGTGATTCATATTTATTTTGATTTTAAATTCTACACTTTGGCAGGCAAATTTACAAAAAAGAACGTTAAGTAACAAAATATAAGATGTTATAAGCACCATTTTTTGTACCTTTGCACAAATTATTGGAAAAAATCACATTAGAGAGATGGATAACTTACCACAAGACCCATATATTTTGGTTTCCTGCATTAATATGCTGTTGAGAGATAAAATGTACGATTCATTAGAGTCCCTATGCGAATACTTCGGAAAGGATGTAAATGAAATCAAAGAATATCTGAAACCATACGGATTTGAATACATGGAAGAACAAAAACAGTTCCGTTAGTTCTTCTGCCAATAGCTGACAAGCATTTTTTCTACGTCATCAAAGGAAAGATGGACAAAATCATCCTGAACATGATGACATAAAGGCTCTATAACCTTCCGTGGGTTGGTTGTCGCAAAACCTATTGTAAATATCCCCGAGGAAATACCTGCCTGAAGGCCATTAACGGCATCCTCGAATACTACACACTGACTCTTCTGGGCAGAAAAAACCTGAGCTCCCAATATATAACACGAAGGATCCGGCTTGGAAGCAGCAAAATCCTCTGCTGTCAGGACTTTATCAAACAAGTTGTCGAAATTGGGGATTTTCCGCTTAACAGCATCCATCTTGGCTATATTCGAACTGGTAACGACGGCACACTTTACTCCATTTCGCCGGATATCATCCAAAAAGTCCAAAACCCCAGGATAAAACGGGAATTGCATCTGATTCTCGAAAACAACAAGCCTACGGGTAATTTCATTCTGCATATCGACGGACGGAATAAAATTCTGAAAAATCGATGTGAGTGTCCTTCCTTTGATAACCTGAGCCAAATCTGGAATGTTAAGATGCAACTCCTCCCCTACCCTTTCCCAAAACTGCGTGTATTGGTATTCTGTATTGATTAATGTTCCGTCTAAATCAAATAATGCTACCCTGAATTGATTTTCCATATATTTTATATATATCAAATATCCCGACTATTTAAGCCCTCTTGCTTTATAAATAATATCTTTTGCCTGATTAATCTGCTGAAAGGCTCGTTCGGCTGCCTTTCTGGCCTCCTCTCCCTGCGATGCTATACGGTCAGGATGATATTTAAGTGCCATACGTTTATAAGCCTGCCTAACCTCATCATCCGTAGCTGTTTCACTAATACCTAATATCCTATACGCATCATTTAGCTTGGTATCAACATAAGTATATGAATCATAAGGTCCCCTACTCCACTGCTGCTGATTAGTATAATAACGGAACCTGATAGTTGGCGGAGAAATAAGACTGTCAATAAACGCCCCAAGAAGGAAGCCAAAGAATGCACCTTTGCCACCAGCCAACCTGAATCCTATAAACAAGAATACCCATTTAAACTTAAGAAAGAATCTCATACCATAAATTTTGCGCAAAAGTATAGCTTTTTTTCTATATCACAAAGTATCTGCATATGTTTATACTTAGTTTAATAATTACTGCTGGTTAATTCATTTAAAAAATCTTTTACAGCTATTTGTATTTCATATATACAATATATGTTGAATATATAACATATTAAATATATACTATATATTCATTATATTTATTATATATTTATATATTGTATATTTATCTATTTTCTATATTTGATTTATTTCTATATCTTGAATATACATTTATTTTCAATATATGGATATATTAAATATAAAGATATGCAATATAGTTGTATATATAAAATATGTTATATAGCAGAATATACAAAATATTTCAAAAATATCATTGTCAAATGAAAATATAGTTGTACTTTTGCAAAAAAATAAAGCAATTTAGGCTTATGGCTAAAGTAATTTCTATAATCAACGACAAGGGTGGGGTAGCAAAGACCACCACAACCATCAACCTGGGAACAGCCTTATGGCTACTTGGAAAGCGCATTCTACTGGTTGATACAGATAAACAGTGTAATATGACCATAACTATTGATCGCACAAGCTATAAAGTAGGCGTATCTACACTTTACGACTGGCTGAAGGACGATACAATAGCTCCACCGGTTTACGAGCGCTATAAAGGTATGGACTATATCCCCAGCAGTATACGTATAGATGAACTGAATACATGGCTGGCAGATAAGGTTTATAGGGAGAATTACCTATCTATACGCTTGAATGCACTAAAAGATATGTATGATTACATTCTTATCGACTGTGCTCCTGGTTGTAACAGTATCCTCAACAAGAATGCTATTGCGGCTTCTGACGGCGTTATAGTACCAGTAAGGACGGATTTATACTCTGTACAAGGAAAAGACGCTGTAAGGACCATTGTGGACGAAATAAACAAAATGATGGGGAAGAAGATAGAACTGATGGGGTATCTGCTAACTCAGTTCGAAAAAACGAAGATGGGTAAGGAAGTACAGGAGTTCTTCCGTACACAACCCAATACACCCGTCTTTCCTGTACCCATACGTAAATGTGCCAAGTGCAATGAGGCACCTAAGGAACAGATGAGCCTGTTTGAATATGCACCAAGCAGTACTGCTGCAGACGATTACATGCGTCTGGCTGAACAGATAATAGGGAAGGGCACTCGTAATAAGAAGTGGACACCTGATGCATGGTATAAGAAAGCTAGCGAAGCATATTTATCATTCATAAATGAACAAGAGTAAAAATAGGGGAGGGTAGAACTATGCCAAAGATCAAACAACTTACACCTATTAGCGAACTGGCTAATGGCATGAAAGCACAAACAGAGGAACTGTATGATAAGATTCCAACCAGTACTCCACCAGCACCAATTGCGGAGAATGTAACATCTGAGCCTGTGGTTCCAATGTACAAGAAACCTGGGCGCAAGAAGGACAACAGTATTATACCACGACAGAATGGTAAACTTATATTCTTTGAAGAACGTCACAACAAAGCTGTTGAAGAAATACATTGGCAATGTAAGGTAGATCGTCAGGACGTTGTACGTACTGCCCTGAACGAATTTCTGAACCGATATATGGCTGGCGAAGTTATTTCAACTGAAGGAGCAGAACTTATCAGGCAATATGTACGAGATACACATTTATAGCACCTGTAAGGTTACTTTCTCCTCAATTCGATAGGGTAAAGTAACCTTCTCCTCAATATAAAGCAGGTTTTTCTGCAATCTAAGGTAACCTTCTCCTCAAGAAAAGGTTACTTTTTTTGCAATTATTATTCGCAAAGTGCTGAATTTCAATAACATACGAGAACCTAATATAATTAATATGGTTAATATCCTTAATAAAATTTCTCTTTTAATTAATATAAAATATTATGCATATTAATATATAGCATAAAGCTAACTTATTGAAAACCAGTTACTTCCAGGAAACGAACTGCGAAGAAGGTAACCTCTTTCTGAGAAGAAACCTATCTTAAAATGCAAAAAAAGGAACTTTTTTCTGCGAAGAAAGTAACCTTTTCTTGAGGAGAAAGTAACTTTTAGACCATTTTTCCTACATTTTGGGTTGTTTATTTAAACGATTGCTTTAAGATAGATTGAAATCCGATGTTTTATTTTTATTATAATAATTGGAATATTTCTGTTCTTATTTCACTGTTATACAACAATTTACATTAATATTTTTACTGTAATACATTAAAACTCCTCTCTCTGTACATTATCTTTCCAATTTTGAGGACTTGGTTACTTGCGAATTGAGGAGAAGGTAACTTCTTTGTTGCGAAGAAAGTAACCTTTCGGTTTGAATTATATTTTAAAAGGCTTCTATGATTAATTCTGGCACTTGTTAGTATTAATAGTAAGTAATGCTAGTATTAATAGTTGCAAAAACTTATATTATTAACTTGATATTATTTCTCCTTATTTATATGATTTTTACTCGTTAACTAGAGAAATATTTTTTTATAACTACGGAAAAAGTTTTTTATAGTCATAGAAAATATAGAATTATATGGGGTAGGGGTAATTGAAAGGATTATTATGATAATAAATTTGGATTTGGAATTAAAGGAGAACATGGTAACCTTTTTTTGAGGTTTAAGTTATTTTGTTTTGAGAACCTGGTTTTCTCTTCTTGAGGTTTAAGTTATTTGTTTTTGAGGACTTGGTTTCTGCCTTTTGAGAACTATGTTATCATATTTTTATGGTATAGAGTGTATTTATTTTTGTTTTTTTTTCTTTGCAATAAAAAAAATAATATCTTTGCGCGTACATTATATAATATATAAGGCAATGGCAGCAAAGAAAACTAACGCAAAACTACAAATGGTAAGTCCGAAAAACGAGCTTATCCAGCAGTTGGAGAATTCGGACTACATAAAGAATCCACTTGTATATTCTCAGATCAGAGGTGATTTCTCCCTTATTCAGACCAATGTTCTTGTTGCAATTGCTGCAACTATGCAGACCAGAATCAACGAATGTTTCGTTGATGGTAAGATGGGACCTCTCTTTTCAAAGGAGGAATTGTCAAAGGGGAAGATAACTTTTGAGGTTCCTCTGCAGTCGTTGGGTGTTAAAACAAAGGAGTATGCTGCTGTACATGAGGCTTGTAAAGCTCTAACCAAATTGGACACCACATTCAATTATACAGATGAGACTGGGCAAAAAAGAACCAAGACCAGCGTGATTTTTACGGATGTTGATGTCCCCACTTATACAACTACCACAGGTCAGGAGCGTAGAAGCGGTATTATAAAAATCGACATGAATGCTTCTGTTGCCGATCTTGTTTTCAATAAAAGTGGAGCATACGTCGAGCATTTGGGTGGTATTGTTAAGTTGTGCCGTAGCCCCAGAACGCCCCGTTTGTATATTTATCTGAGTGCCTGGAAGAAGGCGCGTATGTGTACTCTCAGCTATGAAGCGTTGAAAGAATTCTTGGGAGTTTTGGTTTATACTAAGGACAGAACTAAGGTTTTACAAGATAAATGTTCCACTTGGGCTGTCTTCCATCGCGATGTTCTTAAACCTGCTCAGCGCGAGATGGAGAAGTTGGCTAAGCGTGGCGAGATAGAGTTCACCTTCGAGTACGAACCGGTTTATCATAATGGTAAGAAGAGAGGTAACCCAGACAGCGTACGTTTTCTTCTGAACCCTGCCGTTCCTGATGCTAATGTTCAAAAAGAGGAAAATACCTCTCCTTCTGATGTAAGTCATCTTACAGAAGAGCAGCAGAAAAAATGGCTGCACTTTATGGAACTGATTCAGGAGAGGGTAGGGGAGCCGTTCTTTGGAACGTACTTTGTATACTGTAAAGTGTATAGTATTACAGATAAGGATATTACCATTATTGCTCCCACTAAATTTGTTTGTGAGCAGATTGAGAAGTCTGGCGCAGATTTCTTCCTGACACTCAAGGAAGTCTTCGGCCCAGTCACTTTACAGTATAAGGTGGAGAATCCTTCATATAAGTAAGACCCCGTTTTTATTCGCGCGCGTACATTATATATTATATATAGTATCTGGTAAGAAAAAAATATTTCATATATACAGAATAGCTTAATTCCCATATTATGCAGAAACACATTCTATTGCTATCTCTCTTCTTTTGCCTGCTTCCCATTAGGGCTATCGATTATCAGAATTGGATGAAAGATTTGGATGATAACCTTCTCCTCAAAAGTCTTTCTATTCCTGGTGCTCATGATGCTGCAACCAGTGCTTGTAGTAGTAGCGGATTAACAGGAAGTGCTCATACGCAGACTTATACCATTGCCCAACAGCTGGCACATGGTGTAAGAATGTTCGACCTTCGACCCGCTTGGGACGGAAAAGATATGGTTATTTATCATGGAATTGTATCCACTGGAGTTAAGTTTAGTGATGCTCTTACTACACTTTGCGACTTCCTTGATGCCTATCCACAAGAGTTCATTTTTGTGATTATGCGTCACGAAGACGATGGAGAATCGGATAATCAGAAGGCAGAATGGCCCAAGCAAATGGGAAAATATTTGACAGAAGCCAAACAATATATTATAGATTTTTCACCTACGCTTACCGTTAGGGATATGCGTGGTAAACTCTTGGTTATGAGTCGTAACACATACGATGGTGGTCCCCTTGGTGGTTATCTAAGTGGTGGCTCAGATAATGCTGTTTACGACAGGAAACTCACTGGACCCTCCGGAGCGTATATGACCATGAGTACGCAGGACATGTATGATGTTGCAGCATCTGGTCAGTTAGCAAAGAAAGTTACTGCTATTAAATCGATGTTGGCAACTTCTATCAAGGAACGGAAGAATTGTCTTTATCTCAATCATGCTTCTGGCTATAGTAAGAAGACTTCCATCTTCGGCTATACCTTCTCTTCATACGAAGGCGTTCAGGAGTGTGCCCGTACCTGCAATAAGGCCATTATTGATTATATGCAGGGTAAGACCGGTCCTATGGGATTCGTTATGATGGACTTTGCCGGCGATGACGAATACCAGGGTCAGGAACTCATAGATCTTATCATTAATAACTGCCACAATACTTCTATCCAATACCAAGAGAAGCAAGATGCTATCATAGAAGTAAAAGAAGAAACAGCAACCTCCCCGGTTGGCGGGAAGGCTGCTGTTTATGATTTGTCAGGAAGAAAAATTAATTCTCAACTTTCAACTTTCAACTGTCACCTGTCAATTCTCAACTGAGGACGGGCTTGTTCGTTATCGACGGTAAAAAGAAAATTTTTCAGTAACTCTTTTCTTTTTATGGTTCAAAGTGGATGTTCACTTGTTGTCCGCTCTTAGAATCTGTACCTACAGTCATCACGTAGTTTCCTTCCACAGGGCGCATTGTGTTGGTTGAAACATCCCACCACTCAAAGTTCTCTTTTGTGAACGGGATGGTAACATCCTTGCTTTCGCCTGCTTTCAGACTAACACGCTTAAAGGCACGCAACGCTTTGATGGGACCGTCTGTATCTTCCACATTTCTCAAGTAAACCTGAATTACTTCCTCGCCATCACGTTTTCCTGTATTTCTGATGTTCACCTTTACAGAACCTGGTGTATAAACGGGTTTTCCCAGTTTGAAGGTTGTATAGCTCATTCCTTCACCAAAGTGCCATAGCGGTTTGCCTTTGAAGTACCTATAGGTTCTGTTCGTCATACGGTAATCTTCATAATCAGGCAGCTGATTGGTACTTGCATAGAAAGTGATGGGCAGCTTTCCTGAAGGGTTAACCTGGCCGTATAGTACCTCTGCAAGCGCCTGGCCGCCACATTGTCCGCCGTACCAAGCCTGAACGATAGCGTTGCAGATCCTCTTTTCCGGAGCCAAGGCGATAGCGCTTCCCGAGCAGTTTACGTACACGATAGGTTTGCCCATCTTGTATAGTTTGCCTAACATCTGGCGTTGAACTTCTGGCAGTTCTATGCTGGTACGGTCTCCTCCCTTGAAGCCTGGGTATTTAACATCCATTTCCTCGCCTTCCAGTCGTGGAGTGATACCGCCCACAAATATTACCACATCTGCCGCCTTCACCTTTTCTTGCAATAATTCTTCATCGGTAGAGTAGGGGGCTTCAGGTGTTGTTACCATAGGAACACCAGCTATGTACTCTACGTTCTGCCCCATCTTCTGTATTCCTTCCAGAATGGTTGTCGTATGCGAGGGGAATCCGTTGTAGTTACCCCACATCATGGTGCTGTCAACGGCATTCTCGCCCATCACCAGTACCTTGGTTTCTGGTTTCAGAGGCAGGATGTTATTGTTGTTCTGCAGCAGAACGATGGTTCTTCTAGCTGCCTCCAATGCTATGTTCTTATGCGTTTGGCAGTCAATGGTATCTGGGCTGATGGTGCTCCATTCCACCAGCGATGGGTCATCCAGGTCACCCAGTTCATACCTACCTTTAAGCAGTCTAATCAGGCTCTTGTCAATCTGTTCTTCCGTAACCTTGCCTGCCTTTACAGCATCTATCAGCGAATGGAATGTTTCTCCGCATTCTACGTCTGTTCCGGAAATCAAAGCGTGCGAGATGGCATCTTCTTTTGACTCTGAGAACCCATGTCTGCCTGGTTTCCAGAAGTCGTCTACAGCCCAGCAGTCGCTGGTTACCAAGCCATCAAATCCCCATTCGTTCCTCAGAATCTGCTGCAGCAGACGGTTGTTTCCGCAACAAGGTTCACCGTCCAGACGTTGGTAGGCACACATCACCTCGCGAACCTTTCCCTTGGTGGTCAGCTCTTTGAAGGCGGGTAGATACGTT
Organism: Bacteroidaceae bacterium; assembly: GCA_017445925.1. Lineage (GTDB taxonomy): Bacteria > Bacteroidota > Bacteroidia > Bacteroidales > Bacteroidaceae > Physcousia. Next base: position 60,130 of record JAFSRW010000058.1, read on the forward strand.
TCCCACAAATCTCTGGGTGGCAGGTTTTCTACATCAAAGGAGTGGCGGTTCCATTCAGGACCTGAGTGAACGGCAAAGTGCTTGGCACATGCATATAGTTTCAGGTATCGGTGTCCTTCTTCGCCTTGCAATCCGCGTACTACGGCCAGTCCCATCTTGCTGGTCAGGTAAGGGTCTTCTCCGTAGGTTTCCTGACCACGTCCCCATCGGGGGTCACGGAATATGTTGATGTTGGGCGTCCAGAACGACAGGCACTCGTAAATTTTCATGTGCCCCTCTTTTCTGGCAATATTGTACTTTGCTCTGGCCTCCGTACTTGCCACATCAAAGCATTTCTGCACCAGCGCATCGTCAAAAGTCGATGCCAATCCCATGGTTATGGGGAATACCGTAGCCCTTCCGTTACGGCCCACGCCATGCAGCGTCTCGTTCCACCAGTTCCATTGTGGTATTCCCAGTCGTTCTATGGCTGGCGATTCATGCTCCATCAGCCTCACTTTCTCCTCCAGCGTCAGTTTCGAGCACAGTTCTTTGGCGCGCTCCAGATGCGAGCGGTTATCTACGTTCACTGTCTGTGCCTGCATGGTGCTTGTGGCAGCCAGTAGCAGGGCGATACAAAAAGCCATCCTTTTCATTTCATGGATTAGGTTAAAGGGTTATTACATTATTTATTTATACAGTTTTATTTCTGAGAGTTGGATGCGCGTATCTTCCCAAACTTTCTCAAACTCGAACTTGTAGTACCTGTAGGCTGGGACATCTTTTACCCTGAAGCGATACTCCTGCTCGTTCTCGTCGCGCATGCTGCGGTCGTTCTTCACTTCCGAAATTACCTTCCAGTTGCTCTTGTCGTTGCTACCCATCACTTTCCAGTTTCGTGGGTTGCGGCCAGGATAGGAATTGGTATCGTCGCCTGTTACCAGTCCGTATTCGGTAATGGCAGTCTGAGTGCCGGCATCCAGAACGATAGAGTAGGGCATCTGGCTGGGTTCGTCTACGCACCATTTGGTGTAGAACAATCCGTCGCTCACCATCGCTGCGCCCTCTTTACCGTTGCCTGTTCCGCTAACGAAGGTAGTCTTAACAACTGTCCTGCCCACTTTGTGCAGATAAATCTCGCTCAACTGGATACGTGTTCCGCCAGCCATTTTCTGGAATTCAAACTTGTAGTAGCGATACTGCCCCTTCTTGGCAGGCTTGAACCTGTACTCCTGCTCGTTTTCGTCACGCAGGGTGCGGTCGTTCTCCTGTCTGTCCAGAACGGTCCATGACTGCTGGTCATTCGAACCGCTCAGCACCCAAGTTACGGGATTGCGGTCGGGATAGTCCTGTGTATCGTTGCCAGTAACAAAGCCGTATTCGGCAAAGTCTGTTGCTGTTCCTGCATCCAGAATTATAGTATAAGGCATGCGGAAAGGTTCGTCCACGCACCATTTTGTGTCGATGTCACCATCGCAAATCATAGCGGGGCCTTCTTCTCTGTCCCTGCCGGTACCGCTCACCAGCGTAGTCTTGATAGTTTCTTGTGCCAATACTGTTGTTGTCATTGCCAAGGTACCAGCCAGTACCATCATTCTCATCATGTTTCTTTTCATTTTTTATCTTAGTTTATGTGTTTACATAGGTTTTTAGCCTCTCTAATATACATTTCGCATGCAAAGATACAAATAAATTTCAAAAGGACAACAATACCAATGTGGCATTTTTTACTGAGACAACAAAGAGTTTGTGGAAAAATGCGTAATCAATAATTTTCCGCTTTTGAATCTTTTTGCGTATATTTGCACCCAAATTTACTTATACTGAATAATATTATGAAGAATTTTAAGTCTGTGAGACTGCTTGTTTCACTCCTTTTCCTTAGCTCGCTGTCGGCAAGTGCTGCTGCGACGGAGCCCGTTGATTATGTGAATCCTTACATTGGCAGTATCAGCCACATGCTGGTGCCTTGTTTCCCAACTATCCAGTTGCCCAACAGCCTGATGCGTATCTATCCCACACGTGGGGAGTACACGCACGAGATGCTGGACGGTCTGCCAATGGTGGTTACGAACCATCGCGAGAGCAGCGCTTTTTGCCTGAGTGTTACACAAGGCAGTAAGTTGGAGCCTGTCATCAGCACCAATTGGGATCAGGAGAGAATTACACCTTACGACTATCAGGTTCAGATTGCCGATAACAGCATAGATGCTCATCTGGCTGTCAGCCATCAGAGTGCTATCTACGAGATTACTTTCCAAGACCCCTCTAAGCCTGCCACCGTTCTGCTCTATAGCGAGGGTGGATTTATGAAGGCAAACCAGAAGAAGGTTGCTGCCAGTCAGCGCCTGAGCAGAAGAATGAATATCTATTTTTCTGGCGAATTTGATGTGCAGCCCCAGCAGGTGGGCATTCTGCATGAGGGAAAGATTTCTCAGGAACAGAATGCCGAAGGACGCGATATCTGTGCTGCCCTCCGTTTCCCTGCCGGAACCAAGAAGGTTTGCTTCCGCTATGGTATCTCGCTGATTAGTGAAGAACAGGCACAGAAGAATCTGACTCGCGAGCAGGGTAGTGCCTTTAATCTGGCTAAGGTGGCTGCCGATGGACGTAAGGAGTGGAACGAGACCCTCAGTAATATAATGGTAGAGGGTGGAACCGAGGATGAGAAGACGGTTCTCTACACCTCTTACTATCGTACCTTCGAGCGCCCCGTTTGTCTGAGCGAGGACGGCCAGTACTTCTCTGCCTTCGATGGTGAGGTTCACAAGGATAATGGCCAGCCCTTCTATACCGACGACTGGATTTGGGATACCTATCGTGCTGCTCACCCCTTGCGTGCTTTGATTCAGCCCCAGAAGCAGGAGAACATCATTGAGAGTTACCTGCGTATGGCCGAGCAGATGGGTACCAAGTGGATGCCTACCTTCCCCGAGATGACGGGCGATACGCGCCGAATGAACTCCAATCATGGTGTCAGCATGGTGGCAGATGCACTCTATAAGGGATTGAAGGTGGATGCCAAGCGTGCTTTTGAGTATTGCCGTAAGGGGATTGAGGAGAAGACATTGGCTCCCTGGAGCGGAAAGCCTGCCGGATATATCGATAACTTCTACAAGGAGCACGGCTATATTCCTGCCCTGAAAGAGGGCGAGAAGGAAACAGACCCCAATGTGTCCGGTTTTGAGAAGCGTCAGCCCGTGGCAGTAACGTTGGGAACGTCATACGATGAGTGGTGCCTCTCTCGTATTGCAGAATTCCTGGGCGATAAGGAGTTGCAGCAGAAATATCTGAAGCTGAGCTATAACTATCGTAACGTTTGGAATCCCGAGACCAAGTTCTTCCATCCAAAGGATAAGGACGGCAAGTTCCTGGAGAACTTCGACTATCGCTTTGGTGGCGGCATAGGTGCCCGCGATGCTTACGACGAGAATAACGGATGGACCTACCGCTGGGATGTGCAGCATAACTTTGCCGACCTTGCCAATCTGATGGGGGGTAGGGAAGAGCTGGTGAAGAATCTCGACCAGACCTTTGCCGAGAGTATGGGACGTGGCAAGCGTGAGTTCTACACCCAGCTGCCCGATCAGACGGGTAACATCGGACAGTTTACTATGGCCAACGAGCCCTCGCTGCATATACCTTATATATATAACTATGCAGGAGCACCTTGGAAGACCCAGAAGCGAATCCGCCAATGTCTGAAGACCTGGTTCCGTAACGACCTGATGGGAATTCCTGGCGATGAGGACGGCGGCGGTCTCACCTCCTTTGTGGTATTCTCCAGCCTCGGCTTCTATCCTGTAACCCCAGGCTTCCCTGTTTACAACATCGGAAGTCCTTTGTTCACAGATGTTAAGGTGAAGGTGGGTAATGGAAAAATTTTCCACATCATAGCTCAGGATTGCAGCGAAGAGAACAAATATATCCAGAGTGCTACGCTCAATGGCAAACCGCTGAATCAACCTTGGATTAGTCACGAGGATGTAAAGAACGGCGCCACCTTGGTATTGAAGATGGGCAGTCGTCCCAACAAGGAATGGGGTGCTGCCGTAGGCAACGAGCCACCTTCAGCTCAAAAGCTGTAACCTTATCGCTTAAACTGGATGGTGAAGCGGGTCAGGTGATCGTTGGGGTCGGTGAGGAGACTGAAGGTGCAGCCGTGAGCCGTCAGAATGTCGCGGATGAGCAGCAGACCTAACCCCTGACCTTGCGGCTTGGTGGAGTAGAAGGGGGTAAAGAGGTTCTGGGCCACTTCGGGTGAGATGCCATGGCCATTGTCTGTGATGGTGAGAAGCCCCCCTCCATCTCCCCCCGAGGAGGGAGAGTATTGCGTGGTGATAGTAATAGTTCCATTATTTTGAATCGTATGTTTTCCCCCATTATGGGAAGGGATAGAGGTGGGTCTGATACTCTCCACACTATTCTTCACAATATTGATGAGGACCTGCTGGAAGAGGACGGTGTCCAAGCGGACGGGGGTAGCTTCTTCGGTTAGGTTGAACTCTAAGCGGACATTTGCCGCTGTGCAGAGGCTCTCCAAGAAGGGACGGCAGGCATCCACCTCTTCGCTGAGGTCGCATAGCTGTAGCTGCGGCTGCGGTATCTTCACCACTTGGGCAAATCTGGTCACAAATGCAGAGAGGGCTTTTAAGCGTTCGCTCGCGTCTGCTGCTTCTTTATGAATTATGAATTGTGAATTATGAATTTGCCCAACGATTCCTGCCACGCTGTTGTTCACCTCGTGGGCTATCATGCGGATGACGCGTTCGTAGGCGGCTTTCTCGGCACGACGAACCTCATCGGTAAGGGATTCAATGAGGTAGAAGGGATGCTGGAAACCGCGGTCGGGGAAGGAGAGGTAGTTGATGCGGAACAGTTGCGGCTCACCGGGCAGACGGATGGTGGTTTCCTGACCGAGGGGCAGTTTGCGCATGGCTTCCTCTACGGAGGGTGACATCATCTGCTTGGCGGCGGGGTTCATGGAGGTGATGTTTCCGTCTATATCGCATTGCACGATGCCCATAGGCGAGGCGTTGATAAGCAGGCTCAGGAAGGTGTATTGCTCTTCCAGCGAGAGGTGTTCGCTGCGCAGGCGAACCAGCAGGTCGTTAAAGGCCTGAACTATGATGTCCGTCTCGGGCTGACCCGTGGGTGACAGGCGTGTTGTCAGATCCAAATCCCTCACCAGTTCAATGCCGCTGACCAGGGTGTCGTAGGGGCGCAGTGTTTTCTGGTAGAAGAGCCATAGGTATAGTATCAGCAGTACCACAAAGCCCTCCGTAACATAGAACAGCCGGGGGTGGCTGTGGAATGTGCCGTAGAGGGTAATGGCCATCAATGCTAATATACCCAGTGCGAGAATAAAGAAGTAATACTTTAGTTTCAATTTATTTTATCGGTTAGCGGTTAAAGGTTAGCGGTTAGCGAACACAATGCAGCATTCTTCACTCTTCACTCTTCACTCTTCCCTCCTCATTTTTTAAAGTCCGTGCTTCTCTCTCTTGCGGTAGAGGGCACCGCGGCTGATGCCTAACTCCTTGGCCACGAGTGTCAGGTTGCCGTTGTGCTTGGCAATGCTTGCTGCTATGGCGTTACGTTCGAGGGTAGAGAGTGAGGCCCCCTCTCCGCTCCCCCTTTGGGGGAGTACTTCATTACTGGTGAGAACTTTATTCTGGAAGTCAGCAACCGTGAGCATATCTCCCTCCCTTAAGTTCTCCCCCAAAGGGGGAGCAGATAGGGGTCTTTCGTGCATCAATACAGCCCTTTCCACCAGATTTTTCAGCTCGCGGATGTTGCCGGGGAAGGGGAGTGTCTGCAAAAATGCGATAGCATCGGCAGAGACGCTTACGGGTTGTATCTTATTGGTAGCACAAGCTGCCTGAACGAAGTGGTTCACCAGTAGGGGGATGTCCTCACGACGCTCGCGCAGGGGTGGCAGGTGCAGGTTGATAAGGTTGATGCGGAAGAAGAGGTCCTCCCTGAAGGTGTGCTCCTCCACCATCTGGCGCAGGTCGGCATTGGTGGCGCAAACCACACGCACATCGGTTCGGCGGGTGTGACTGTCACCCAGCACCTCGTAGGTCTGGTCTTGCAGCACGCGTAGCAGTTTCACCTGACTGGCCAACGAGAGTTCGCCAATCTCGTCCAGGAAGATGGTGCCGCCCTTTGCCAACTCGAAGCGACCCAAGCGGTCGGAAGTGGCATCGGTGAACGAACCTTTCTTATGGCCGAACATTTCGCTCTCGAACAGCGATGTGGAGATGCCGCCCAGATTCACCTTCACGAACGGCCCGTTGGCCCTGCGGCTCTGACGGTGAATGGCCTCGGCTATCAGTTCCTTACCTGTTCCGCTCTCACCCGTAATCAGTACCGGTGCATTGGTGGGGGCCACACGGCTGACTGTGCTTAACACATCCTTTAGGCAATTACCGATTATTCCAGACCCTCTCCAAACCTCTCCCTCTATGGGGAGGCTTTCTTTTATTCTCCCCTTAGAGGGGGAGTTAGAGAGGGTCTTTACCGTCTCTATCCTCTCCAGCAGCACGCCATTGTCCCAGGGCTTGGTGATGAAGTCGAAGGCTCCGGCACGCATACCTTGCACGGCCAGGTCGATGCTGCCCCAAGCCGTCATCAGGATACAAGGCAGGTCTGGGCGGAACACCTTTATCTGCTTCAGCAGCGTCAGGCCCTCAAAGCCATCAGTGCTGTTGCTGTAGTTCATATCCATCAGCACAAGCTCCACGGAGGGGGTTGTGCGGATAATCTGTATAGCGGCCTTGGGTTCCTCGGCCAGCGCCACCTCGTACTCGTTGCGCTCCAGAATGAGCTTCAGGGTGAGGCGTATGTTTTTATCGTCGTCAACTACGAGAATCATGGGTTGAAAGTTGAAAGTTGAAAATGGAAAGTTGAAAGCTGAAAATGGAAAGTTAGTACATTCATCTTTTGATGTGGTGAAGCAATAAGTCGCCACAGGCAGACTCAACTTCATCGAAGATCTCGCGGCATCGTTGTTCTTTCATCTTGATTTTAGTGCCGACGGCAATCATGTCTGCCAATGTAGGATTGCCTGTATTATTTACGGATGTGGCATGCTCACCATTGTAGCCTTCTGTGCAGAGCGTCAAGTCGTAGGCTGGAGCAAGGTGCCAGGTGTAGTGTCCAGTGGAATTCTCACGCACAAAGAAACTGAAGTTCTTGCAATGGTCATCTTTGTTGTCCGTTAAGTAGTTGAACACCATACGGCGGAACATCTCTTCCACCTCTTGGGCACTTTGGGTTAGGTAGCCCGTCAAGGCAAGTAGATTGCTATAGTCAAGAACAGGGTTAGAAAGCGACAGACAGAGAAGCCCACCTGCCGTAGCGGTATGAATCCTTTGCCCATTGGCATCGATGTCAAAGCGGCGCGAAGCAAAGTAACGCCCATTCATCAGTTTGAAATCTGGCACACAGATGCCACATCTCCTTGCCACCTCATTATAATGGAACTCTTGCTGCCCGATATCCTTGGGGTCGTAGGTATGGCGGAACTTCACCAGCCAATGCCCTTCTTCATCCTGAAAAACAGCTTTGGGACGCGCTCCTCCGCTATTTCCACTATTATATAAAAGCAGTCCGGCATCTGTATCCTGCTGCTCTTTCAACACCTCGAGGGCTTTCTGCTGAAGAACATCCAAATCAACAATATCATTATCTGGCAGGATTTGTGTCTCCGGATGATAGGTCAACGCCCCCATACCACTGCTTCCTACAAGGCTCAGCCTGTCTAATGACGACAGATTGGCATCGTTAATACCTTCACGCAGTAGTGCTTTATGAAGCAGATAACGTCCGTAGCCGTCTGGCAGGCTGTCTTCGAAGATTCCGAAGTTACCATAGAAAGGATGGGGCTTAGCAATGAAGAGTCCTTCACGCAGAGGAAGTTCAAGTGGTGAAATACTGAACCCATCTGCCCGCCAACTCTTGTCGTATTCAAAAGCGCAGAGTTTGTTATCTGGAGTTCGCGAGAGCGTCCCCACAACTCGTCCGTGATATTTCACTATAAGCTGTTCTATTTGTCTCATGACTTTCTATAAGCTTTCTTCTTACCTGCATTTTTGCGAATCAGTGTAAGTTCTTCCATCGTGGTATACTTGGGCGTTGAAAACAGATTCTTGATTTCAGAAGTATAGCCCAAAGCTATTGCGAGAGCTATCAGGTTCTTCAAGGAGATAAGCCCTTTCTGCTCAAACCGGACGATATTGCTGAGGGCGACATTTGCCAATTCTGCCACTTCCTCTCGAGTCATACTTTTTTCAATCCTCCTGAATCGGAAATCCTCAGCCAATTTGAGAGCTATATCATCTGCCGTCTCAATCGTGTAATTGTCGAGAACAGACAACATATTATCAGTATCCATACTTCTATGTTTGAAATTGATTAAATATTATCAGTTGCAAAGTTACGACAGATAATTCAAAATTCAAAATTCAAAAATATAGTGAAAAGTGAAAAAAATTGAATTATCCATTCATATCAATTATCAATTGTCAATTATCAATTCCCCCCAAGGGGGCGACTACTCTTCTCTCAATGAGTCTGTAATTTCGCTTCGGCAGATGCGCCAGGCGGGGATGGCGGTGCCGAGGAGGACGGTACATAATATAAAAAGGTACACGCAGAGGGAGACGATGGGGAAGTGGGTTTCTATGCTGTCGAACCAGTAGTGAACAATAGGATTGTCATACATTCCTTTCTCGTAGAAATCTCCTGAAATCAGGTACTGGAAATAGATGATGCAGCCTATGAGGACGCTGACTGTTGTGAGCACCCATGCCTCACGGATGAAACCCCAGAATACACTCCACTTGGTGGCTCCAAAGGCCCGTTTTACACCAGCCTCTTCCTTGCGCTGCCGCGTGTACATTATCAGCGTACCGAATACGCCAAGCGCCAGATTGATGGCAAAGAAGACGGCAACAAGCACGTTCCTGTGCATAAGACGACCATCACGCCTTCCAGTATAGAAATCCAGTTTTTCGTGGACTGACTCTATCTTGCGGATGTAGCAATGTTCTGTCGTGAGGCTTTGCTGCCACTCGTGCTCGCATTTCTCCCTGAACTGCTCCGGGCTGACACCTTCACGCAGACGGACAATGATGGGCATATTGGTCATAGAGCTCCCCATTGTGGAACAGATGTATGAGTTTGTATGGCTTCTGTCCACCCAGTAAAGGCGCACATCCTCAACAACAGCACGGATGTGGTATTCTATAAATTCGTCTCGCGCCACATAATATAATTTAATCGTACGTCCTGCCACATTGGTTGTGCCGAAAGCTGCCATTGCAAAGGTACGCGAAATGATAATGGTTCTGTCCTCCTCGCAGTCATTTGTCAATTCACTGGTAGGCACCTCTGGTGTCAGCGACTGAATGCCGTATGCTTTGAATATAGGGGATTCGCTTTGGAAATAGATGGTCGGGAATCGGATCCAAGTGCTGTCTCCTATCTGGCAATGTACTAAATACGAATCAAAGCCTGGAGCGTAATAGACGGTACGAAAGGCTACCTCCACATCTTCTACCTCCTGAACTTTCTGGAGCAGCATTTCTTCCTCAGATGAGATTTCTTCTTTTCTGTTCATCCGTTCTGTATTGTTCAGGGTGCTTGCCACTTCCATCCTTACTATTCTGTCAGGATCGTAACCTAACGGGAGATTCCAGATGTACGCGTTCAGCAATACAGGGTTGAATGTCCACCAGCAGATGATGGTAACGAGGATGAGTTCCAAAGCGAGCCAAGAAGCCCCCCTCCCGACCACCCCCCGCGGAGGGAGGAGTGTTATGAATGATAGTTTATTCGTTTTCATTTCTTTTGATATTATATTTCTTGTTAGTCTCTCCTCCCTCCTCGGGGGGAGGTCGGGAGGGGGCTTTTCATTTCTTTATCATCATAGATTCAACAATCGGTTTTCTTAGGCTTAGCCATGCGGGCAGGGCTGCTGCCAGTAGGTTCAGTATGCAGCATATCAGCAAGCAGATAAGGAAGATAGCGGGGGCGAAGAACATTTCGCCTTGCAGGATAGGCACGCGGCCATTAAATGCGAAGAACATGTAGAATACCCAACTGCGCCAGAGATAGATTGCAGCCCACGCCAAGCAGAGCCCAATGAAGCCGCCAATGAGCGTTAGCGTCAGATTTTCCATCATCACCTGCCAAAGTAGTGTGCGACGTTTGGCTCCGAACGCCTTGCGGATAGCCATCTCAGGCAGGCGGCGCTCCATGCGGCTTACTACCATACCGCTCAGGTTAAGGGCAGGCACGAAGAGCAGCATAAAGATGGCAACCACCACGTACCACTCCCAGTTCTTCTGTGAGGCGTAAGTGTTGAACATCTCGGCTGTGCTACGCCATACATTATTATAATAGGAATCAAGATTATCTAGCATATCCAGGTCGTTCTCCTTGTGCGCAGCATTATAGCGTGCTTCCACCTCTCGCATCTCCTGCTTGAAGGCATCAAACTTGTTAGAGGCAACACTGAAGGAAAGTGACAACCCTTGTGTGTGATAGTTTATGCCTCGGTCTGAGAGCAGGCTGTCGGCAGAGTAGGGGAACCAGATATCTGCGCAGCATTTTTCTGCCAGAATGCTGGGTGTTTCCACCACGCCACAGATATGGTAATCGCGGTTTTCCACACGGACGGTCTTACCTACACCTTTCTCTCCTTTGCCGAAGAGTTGTTCGCGGATTTCCTCTGTGATAACCACCATACGACGCTCGTTGTCGAAATCGTCCTGCGTGAAAGGTGCTCCCTCGGTGAAGTGGAACTGGAAGAAACGGAAATAGTTGGGCTCTGTCAACTTGAATACTATGGAACGATCGTGTATCCCGTCGGCCAGTTTCATGTACCAATCGCCCAGCATCCATGTGGAGACTTCAGCCGCTACACACTCTGGTGTTTTCATTTTCAGGAACACGTCGCGGAACATCTCTTGTGTGATTTCAACTACAATAGGAACAGAATCGTTAGAGTTTTCTTTCCAATTTCGGTTGTCCATCCTTTCCAGATAGTACGTCTTGCTGCGGTTCACTTCCGGCGCTATGTCGGCAGTCTTCACGTAATACACCTCGGCAATGAGCATCGTGAAGGCAATGGCGAGGGCCGTGCCGCAGATGTACATAGCGGAGTACATGAGAGACCCTCCCCCGTCCCCTCCCTCTATGGAGGGGAGAGATAGATGTGATAGAAATTTGCTTTTGTTCATATTGTGTTTGTTATTTGTTAACCTAATATTATTTCAGCCCTCCCCCTCGGGGGAGTTGGAGAGGGGTCCTACTTTATCTTCAGTTTTTCTTTCCCTTTATACTTACTCATATCACTGACCACCACCTGCTCGCCCTCTTCCAGGCCCTCGATAACTTCTATATAATCGTAGTTGCATTCGCCCAACTTCACCTGACGGGGGCGGAGTACTCCACTTCCATTTTTCTCTTTTAATTTTTCTCTTTTAATTACAAAGAGTGTATAATCCCCCGGGCCGCTGTAGAACGAGCCGTTGCGGATGCGCATGACATCGTCCTTGATGCTGGTGATAACGAAGACTTCCGAGCGGAGACCAGAGCGAAGGCGCGGATGACTCATATCATCGGGCACAGCGGTGAAGGTGATGGCACCGCTCTGGCTGAGAGGCGTAACCGTGTTGATGGTGCCTGTTAGACGTTCCTTGCCAATCTTCAGCAGGACGGCACCACCTACACGGACGCGGTCGCTGTGTGTGTCTGAAATTTCGCATTCTGCCTTAAAGTGTCGGAGGTCGCTCACGATGGCAATCTTCTGTCCGGCACTCACGGTGCTGCCTATTTCTGTATTGATGTAAGTGAGTGTTGCGCGACGAGGCGAGCATATCTTGGCATCATCCAAAGTGCGACGCTTCTCGGCGAGACCTTTCTCGAAGATGCCGTTTTGCAGTTGCTGCATGCGCAGGTCGGCCTGCTTCACCTTCTTCTCGTTGGCGTACTGCTGGCGCAATTGGCTGAGCTGGAGCTGTGCCGTGCGCAGGGCCGTCTCTGCCTGCCGCACTCTGTCGCGCGTCCCGGAGCCAAGGCTGTCCAGATAAAGCTCGTTGCGGAGCTGCGCCTCCAACTGCGAGACCTTCATCTCTTCCACCTCAATCTGCATCTGTCGGTCGGAGAGCTGTGTTTCGGTGTTTGCCTTGAGTTGTGCCATCTGCTGGCGCTTTATCTCCCGCTCATCAAGGGCTTTGGCGTAGTCCGTCTCGGCCGACTGGAGATCCAGTCGGCACAGCGGCGTGCCTACATCCACGCTGTCGCCGCTGTGGGCATAGACCTCGAGGATGCGCGAACTGATGGGCGAGACGATGACCTCCTCGAAGGCCGGCACCACCTTACCCGTAGCCGAGACGCTGACATCTATCGTGCCACGGTCCACATCCGAGATGACGAGTGCTTTCTTGTCCAATGTCGGAATCATCTGCGTGCCGAGCCATGCAGCAAGGCCCATTACCACCACGAAGCCGCCAATCCACATGCCGGCTCTCTTCATCTTGCGTTTGCGTTGTTCGCTGACAGGAATGGCCCTATCCATAGAAGACCCACCCCTAACCCCTCCCTCTATGGAGGGGAACGATTGGTTCCGTGTTTTTGTGTTCATATTATTTGCTATCTCTTCATTTACCAATTAATCATTTACCATTTGTGTTCTCCCCATAGAGGGGGAGTTAGAGGGGGTCTTTTACTAACTTCTCTATATCTGCTGTTATGTCACATCCTTTCTCGAAGTCCCAAAGGGCGATGCTGCGCAGCTGGTAGTAATAGTACCAATAATAATGCAACTGCGCGATGCGGTTCTGCCTTGCCTCGTCCTTGGCCTTTGTAGCATCCGAGATATCCAACATGGAAATGCTGCCAATCTTGAAAGTCTCTATATTCGTATTGTAACGCTTCTGGGCAATGGTGTCCGCTTCGCATGCGATGCGCAGTTGCTCAGCTTGGTTGTTGAACTGCTCCGTCAGGATGAAGATGTCCTGCCTGAACTCCTGTGCTTGTTGCCTGAGCTGACCTTGTACTATCTCGCGGTTGCTTTCCGCCATCTTGCGCTGTCCCTTGCGTTTGCCCCAGTCAAGGATGGGAATGGAGAAGCCCACCTGTACCACTTCTTTGCTCAGCAGGTCGCGATAGGCACCGCTCAGATTCTCTGCCATTCCTGTATAGCCCAACTGCGCATACAGGTTGATGCTCCTGCGGTTGGCCTTTGCCGATGCCACATTGTAGTCAGCCTCCAACTGACGGCGCCGCATCGTCGTGGCAAGGGCATTATTCTCCAAGGCATGGGTCAGGACATCATCATAAGAAAGATGCAAAGCCCCCTCCCCGCTCCCCTTTTGGGGGAGTGCTGGCACTATTGGTTCAATCTCCGCCTCTACATCCAGGAACGATTGCAAGGCAAACTGGCGGGCCTGACGGTTGCTCTCGCTGTTTGTCAAGGAGCTGTGGGCGTTCAGCACATCCAGTTTCAGTTGCAGCACGTCATTCTCGCTGATGGTTCCCATCTCTCGTTTAGCCTGAGCCACCTTGTAGAGTTCCTCCGCCTTCTGCAGGTTTTGACGTGCAATGCCCACCTGCTCGCCTGCCAATATCAGATTGAAGAAGAGGTTGATGGCCTTCATAGCCACCCCTTCCGTTTCACTTAGGAAGCGTGCCTGAGCTTCGCGGTAACGCAAGGGTTCTATCCTGCGGTTCCACTTCTGGTGGTTCACACCGAAGATGGGTTGCGAAAGGGTCAGCGCTACGGGCATCGACATAAACTGGTTGCCGCCCCCTACGCCCGACTGATGCAGGAAGTCCAGCGATGTTTCTACGGACAGTGTTCCACCCGTGGGCCATATCTTCTGGCTTATGTAGAGGGAGCCGTCCATACCTAAGTAATCATTGCGGACATACGACACGCCGCCGTCCGCCTGCTGGTAGCTGTTGTAGCGCTTGTTGTAGCTGGGTAATGTGGCAGAGAAGGACACCTCCGGCAACAGGTCAGCCTTGTAGCTGCGCCATTGCCAGTAGGCAGATTTCAGTTCACCCAAATCCACTGCAGCATCCACACTCTGCTTACGTGCCAAAGCGATACAGTCGGAAAGGGACAAAGTAAGAGCCCCCTCCCCGCTCCCCCTTTGGGGGAGTGCTTTTGTGCTGATTGCTATCGGCAGTAAAGAAAGCAGAAGCAACAATCTTTTCACTCCCCCAAAGGGGGAGAAGGAGGGGGCTAGCTTATTCATATCTCAACGCATTAACAGGTTTCCTATACATAGCTATCAGGGTAGGGATGATGATGCCCAGAGTAACAATGGCAAGCAGAAGAAGGATTTGTACAGCAGAGACAACGAGGAAATGCGGCCAGAACTGCGTTATCCATTCCGTTTCCCGACCTGACTTCAGTTCGATACCACCATCAGCAAGGCCAGAGTTGACAGCAATCTGCAGCCAGATAATCTGACCTATTAAACAAGCAATGAACGTAAGCAGGGCTGCCTCTTTCCATATCATACCGAAGATGGTACGCCGCTTAGCCCCGAAACTTCGCATGATGCCTATATCACCTGTCCTCTTACGTATCTGCAACCAGAATGTTCCGAGGGTACCAATAACAACGTTCAGCATGAAGAGACATAGAAGAATACCAATAAAGAAAAGGAAAACGGTAGTGCCGGTAATGGAATGACTATTTTCCATTCTGTCTTCGTAGATTTGTAACGATGTTACGCAATAATCATCTCTCTCAAGCCTATTTTCGACCCATTTTGCCAGGAATTCCCTGGCATTGGCTTCTGGTTTCAAACGAAGAAGTAGCCTGGGCATATTATCTACTATTACAACTGGTTCGAAGATAGTATAACAATAGCGCTCGTTCGGATCTATCTTAACGTCTTTCAAAACACCCATTATCTTACAATGCTTTACGAGTGGCGGGTCTTGCTTTTCACGATTCACTACTATAGTACGCCCTACAACTTGGTCGTTGCCAAAGAGAGAGATGGCAAGGCTGCGGCTGATGACTACACCATCATTCGGACATTCTTCAGAGAGTATTTGAGTCATGGGGCTACCATCTACAGGGGTAAGTCCCTGTGTTTCGAAGTAGTGCTGTCCTGGAACAAAGTTCTGAGAATACACAGGACACGTACGTGTAGTATCGCCTTCGGGATATACTATCACATCTTGATGCCACGATCTATATCCGATAAAATCATCGGTGAAACATACCGATTGTACCTCTGGCATAGCCATCAAATATTCACGCAGGGCATAGAGATTTGCAAGGTCCTTGCCTGTTATATCGTAGTTGTAGCTAACATTGTTATTTTCCTTTTTTGTGATGTGTGCCACATATCCTGTAACCAGATGTTCTCGTTCAAATTCTCCGTCCGCACGGCAGATGTAGGTATTGTATCCTATCATTAGAGTGTGATCTACAAAATAGAAGCTCAGCAGGCTGATGAGGGCGATTTCTGCGATAAGCCATCCGTTTTTCTTACGATGCGCCCAGAATGTCTTTATGGTCTGTCTCATCTTTTCTGATTTAGTGATTCAACAATTGGATTATTCAGCGAACGCCACGCAGGGATGAGTGCAGCCATCAAGTTGAGCACTACACAACAGAGGAAGCAAATCAGGAACAGCTTAGGCGTGAAAAACATGGCAAACTCCATTCCAGCATCCGTGATAGCATTGGCTTGTCTTTCCGTTTGGTTTTGGAATAATACTGTCATGAACACCGTACTGTTACGGAGAATATTGACAAAGAACCACGAGATTACCCACCCTACGGCTCCGCCACAGAGTGTCAGTACCAGATTCTCGTTAATGACCTCACGCAGCAACGTGCTACGTTTGGCACCAAAGGCCTTGCGAATACCCATTTCCGGAAGACGTGACTCCATGCGGTTACTGACAAGGCCACTCAGATTGATAGCGGGCAGCAAGAGAAAAATCAGTATCAAAAGGGTTATTGGAATATAAAAGATTGTTTTGACTACTGCATCTGATCCCCCTTCTCCTAATCTGAATTGTTGAAAGAAGTTGCTTCGTGCACTCAATTCACATTCTATATTCTCGCCAGTTTGAATATTAATCTGGTTGCAATAAAATTTAAACAGCGGTTCTGCTTCGTTTAGGAAATCCTGACGCGTATAACCCTCACGAAGAAGAATACGTGTAGTAAGAGATCCGGCATAGGTGACCATTGGCAACATGCTATTGTGTTCTATATACTCCTGCCTGGACGGTTCTGACGTGTAAGGATAAAATATATCTGCCACAGCATTTTCCGATAGGGTACATACCGGCTTGATAATACCCACCACATGATATAGATTGAGCGTTCCTCCGTTTTCTTTTATTTGCAGCTTCTTTGCCACATTTTCCGTAACAACACAAACACGTTCACCGTTTCTGAACTCCTTTTCCGAGAATGGCCGTCCATCAACAAATGTAAAGTCATATAGGCGGAAAAATTCATGATCGCACCATTTTGCGGCAACGTAACAGGGGTTCTCCCCCTTCGGATAAATAGATTGACTTGTATTGTAGAATCCTGTAGCTAATTCAACGCTTCTCATTTTTCTAAAACAGGAGTCAAGGGCTAAGGTGGAGAATTCTGTATAGATTGATCTTACATTCTCACTCTTAAATCTCATGTTTAGATACAGCGTCCGGCTGCGGTTCACCTCTGGCTTAATGTCAGTCAGTTTTATGTTCAACACTATCACAACCACCATAGCCGAGGCAATGGCAACAGCTGTGCCCGCAATATAGATGGTGGAGAACAGCTTGTCGGCACGGATGAGTGCAAAGGCGTGAGCAAAGCCCCCTCCGGCTCCCCCTTTGGGGGAGTGAAAAGTAAGGGAGAAGAAGCTACTCAGTTTTGTAAATATCCTATTCATATTTTATTTTTTAATGGGATTGAGGCACTCCCCCAAAGGGGAAGAAGGAGGGGGCCTTATTCATATCTCAACGCATTAACAGGTTTTCTGTACATAGCTATTAGGGCAGGGATGATGATGCCGAGGGTAACAATCACCAGCATCAGCACATACTGAATGACGCAGATGATGAAGAAATGAGGCCAGAAACTCGTTACCCAGTCCGACTCGTGACCGTTGGTAACCACAGAGTAACCATCAGCCAGACCTATGTTGATGGCGAACTGCAGCCAAATTATTTGACCGATTATGCAGGCTATGAGGGTAAGTATGGCAATCTCTCCCCATACCATACTGAAGATGTTATGCCTTTTGGCACCGAAACTTCGCATGATGCCAATATCCTCTGTTCGCTTGCGTAGTTGTAGCCAGTAGGTACCAAGGGTTCCGAGTGTGACGTTTACGAAAAGTAGTGCGAGAAAGATGCCCAAGAACGAGTTAAAAATATCATTGCTGTACCTGGAGTACCGTTTCTGGTAGTCGGAGAATGTTTCCAACAAGGAGAGCACCTCATGTCCCGCACGGAATTCCCCAAGCCTTTCGCTCATCCTTCTGACAAAGGTCTTGGCATCTACTTCTGGTCGCAGGCGGATGAGCAACTCGGGACTGTTGTCGGCATGTGAATCATGTGCTGTGAGGATGGTGTAGGCATATCGGTCATAGGCGATGATGCGGAAGTCTTCTAATACACCGCCAATGGTGTGTCGATTCATTATCACAGGGCCTCCGTTCTCTTTCATGGCCCGGTCGCTGGTGTCCCACTCCACGATGCGACGACCTACCACCTGATCGGTGCCGAAGAGTTCCTGTGCTAGGCTACGGCTGATGACGGCACCGTTCACGGGGCATTCCTCTGAGAGTTGTGCAGCTGTAGGACTGCCCTCAATGGGTGTCAGGCCCTGTGTCTCGAAGTACTGCTCGTGCAGCGTGAACCATGATTGGAATGCATCACACATGTGGGTACTGTCAGCCTCAGAAGAATAGGTGCGTACGGAACCGCTGTAGTAATAACTTCCACTTTCTCCGATAAAGAAGTTTGCCAGACAGGCATATTGTACTTCAGGGAGAGCACGGACTTGATCGCGAAGGGCATAGAGGTTTGCGAAGGAAAGCTCGAAGGAGTCTCGCTTTTCACCCAGCTCATAGTCTTTATCAGTCTGCGCTACCAATAAGTGATCGCGTTCAAAATCGCCCACAGGCCTACAGAAATAGTTTCCGTATGCGCTGACGATGATGTGGTCTATGAAGTAGAAGCTGAGTACGGTTATGAGTATGATTTCGGCGAACACGAAGCCGTTCTGCTTGCGGTGGGCCCAAAGTGTCTTAAATATCATCTCTTTTGATTTAACGATTCAACGATAGGGTTCTTTAGCGACCTCCATGCAGGGATGAGTGCCACCATGAGGTTAAGCACGGCACAGCATAGGAAAACGACAAGGAAAAGGGTCGGCGTGACGAACATCTGATAGTTGAGGCTATAGACCTTCATGGCATTCATTGTATCCAAGTCATTAGTTCCCATGAAAATTAATTGGAATACGCCATTGTAGCGTAACGCAGAGACGAAAAGCCAAGAGAGCACCCAGCCCACCAGGCCGCCACAGAGCGTCAGTACCAGATTCTCAAAGATGACTTCACGGAGTAGCGTTCTGCGCTTGGCTCCGAAGGCCTTGCGGATGCCCATCTCTGCACGGCGTGCTTCCATGCGGTTACTAACCAGTCCGCTCAGGTTGATGGCAGGCAGGAAGAGGAATAGCAGCATCAGGATTACTGGCGGTAGGAGGTTCATGGCTTTATAGGTTGTGTCATCATAGACGTCCAATGCGCCAAAGAAAGTTATTTTCTTGAGCCAGTGTGACTTCACCTTCGGTGTCCAAGATACCGATTCACCAACCTGCGTACTCGTTATAGCCTCGTACTGTGTTCGTATTGGTTCGAATTCCTCCAAGAAATCTTTCCGCGAATAACCTTTTTTCAGAATGATACGAGCTTCGAGGTTGCCGGCATAGGAGATGTCGTAGGACGTCTCCAATTTGCCATCGGGTCTATACCCAAGGCATTCCGCTGTGTAGGGGGCAAAGATGTCCGCTGCGGATTCCTGCATCAGGAAACTTGGCGACTTGATGATGCCTACCACGCGGAACGGAACTTTGTTTATGAGGATAGACTGTTCTCCTTCTGGCTTCTCTAAAGGGAAGAGTCCTAACTGATTAGCCACCCTATCCGTTATCACGCAGACGTGTTCACCGTCGCGGAATTCTTTCTCAGAGAATCGACGTCCAGTTACGAATCTATAGTCGTAGAGGCGGAAGAGTTCGGTATCGCTACCCATTATGGTGAGAGACTTGATGGTTCTACGTGCTTCCATGTCGGAAGCGGAGATAGTCCAGTGCTCTCCAGGAGGGATGACAGGTGCGACGAACTCCACGCACTTCATCCGACGGAAGCAGGAATCGATGGCCTCGGTAGAACTATTCTCCAGGTGCCGTTCTTCACCGTGTGATTCTTTATAGAATGTGTTTGTGAGGTACAGTGTCCGGCTGCGGTTCACCTCGGGAGCGATGTCTGCCAGCAGAATGTTCAGCACGATGGCCACCACCATAGCCGAGGCAATGGCAACCGCCGTTCCCGCAATGTAAATTCCGGAGAACAACTTGTCAGCACGGATGAGGGCGAAGGCGTGGCAGACCCACCCCCAACCCCCTCCCTCTATGGAGGGGAGCCATTTGCGTAAAATGTTCGTTATATTTTTCATCTTCTGTGATTGTTTCTCCCCTCCTTAGAGGGAGGGGATGGGGGAGGGTCTTTACTGTATTTGTCTTCCATCGAGGAACTTGATGATGCGGTCTGTCTGCTGTGCTTGTTGCTCGTTGTGTGTTACCATTACGATGGTGCGTCCATCCTCGCGGTTCAGCTTGTGCAGCAGTTCCATAATCTCGGCACCCATCTTCGAGTCCAGGTTACCTGTCGGCTCGTCGGCAAGGAGTATCTCGGGGTTGCCGATGATGGCGCGAGCGATGGCGACACGCTGACACTGACCGCCGGAGAGCTGAGTGGGACGATGCTTCATGCGATGCGAGAGGCCAACGCGCTCGATGACTTCCTTTGCCAGGCGCAGACGCTCGCCGCTGCGCACGCCGCGATAGATGAGCGGTATCTGCACGTTGTCCAGTACGTTGAGCGTTGAGATGAGATGAAAGCTCTGGAACACGAAGCCCAGCGTCTTGTTGCGAATCTCCGCCATCTTGTTGTCGGAGAGCTTCGGGTCAATCTTCGTGCCGCAGAGTTCGATGGTGCCGCTCGTGGGCTCGTCCAAGAGGCCCATGATATTCAGCAACGTTGACTTGCCGCAACCGGAAGGTCCCATGATGCTCAGGAACTCGCCCTTCTGCACTTCCAGGTTCACGTTTTCCAACGCCTGTGTCTCCACTTCGTCAGTACGATAGATTTTGTTGATCTCAGTCAGTTTAATTACGGCCTCACCCCGGCCCTCTCCCGTGGGAGAGGGAGTAGATTGTGATTGACTTGGTTGATTCTGATTGAATACTTTTTCTTCTGTGTTCATAATCTTATTATTTTATTGGTTTATAATTTCTTTGATTAGAAGTTAAAGAAGTTAGAGAAGTTATCGGCCTTTCGGCCTGAGAAGTTAAAGACGATAGTTTTACACGTGCTTCAGTAACTTTCACTCTTCACTCTTCACTCCCCCTAAAGGGCGACTAGGGTCTTTAGAGTAGCCACTGAATGTGGCTGCGGCCCCACAAAGGGGAGCGAATCCCCATTCGCGACGGAGGGACCCGAAGGGATGGGGGTTCTACTCTTCCCTTATTGCATCTGTTATTTTCGTATTAATTATCTTTATTGCCGGTATGGCTGTTCCTATCAAGACAGTACATAATATAATAAGGTACACGATGCCGGACACGATGAGGAAGTGCGGCCAGAAGTGGTCGGGCCAAGTCTGGTCGGTAGGATTCTCGTAATGGCTGGTATTGTACATGGTCTCGAAGTGCTCCAATCCGAAGTGAGTTATATTAGAACCTTCGTTATACTCCAAGCCGCTGTAGGCGTAGTTCAGGTAGATGATGCAGCCGATAATGACAGCAACGGTTGCCATGAGCGCCCCTTCGGAGAGGAAACCCAGCAACAGACGCGGACGGGTAGCTCCGAAGGCTCGGCGCACACCACATTCCTCGGTGCGGCGCTTGGCTTGCAGCCAGACGGTACCGATGATGGCGAGGCTGAGGTTTACCAGGAAGAAAAGTGCCAGCATCAGGCTGCGATTTACCTCCTGCGTATTGCCTTCCCTCAGTTCTGATTGTTTGATGTAATCCTTGAAGGTCATCAGTTTGCTGATGCGGCAGAACTCCGTATCACCCTTTGATATGAGCTCTTGTCCGTGCTCCTCGACGAAGCGTCCTGGGTGGATGCCCTTCTTTAGTCGGATGACGACGTCCGCATCGGTAAGGAAGTTAGTGTATGGGAAGAAGATGATGGTGCGTATGTCGCGGGCTAAGGACAGGCGGAAGTCTTCCACGACGCCCATGACGGTAGCGTCGATCCACTCCATTGGACGCCCTGTATCTGGTTGACCATAATGTTGGAAGTGGCGGCCTACCACATCGTCCGTACCAAAGAGTGTAAGGGCAGCTTTTCGGGTCAGAACGGCCTTGTCAGGCTTACCTTTTTTCATTATCTTAGAGAGTTCCTCTGCCGACGGACTTCCAGGCATTGGCCGTAAGCCGTAGGTTTCAAAGAATCTGGCATTACTCGCAAAGCAAACCTCTGTTATCCAGATGGTATCCTTCTCGTTGCTGACCGTGTGGTAGGATGGACTGTTTTCGCCAATTACCGTACCGTTTCGATTGTAAATATATGCACTCTCTACGCCCTCCATCGATTCCAACTGGCGGAGGAACTGCATTTGGCGTTCCTCAGTCATATTAATGACAGATTCATCGGCATCTGTCTTCGGCTTCGTTTTGGCATGGAGCAGTTGGTCTGCATCGTACATCATTGGCAAACTGCGGTAGTAGAGGTTCACCACAGCCGGGTCGATAACTACCCATGCCACAACGCTGATTACCACCAGTTCGAGGAAGAGCCAAATAGCCCCCCTCCCAACCTCCCCCCGGGGAGGGAGGAGATTTATGAATGATAGTTTATTCGTTTTCATCTCTTTTGATGTTATATTTCTTGTTAGTCTCTCCTCCCTCCTCGGGGGGAGGTCGGGAGGGGGGCTCTATCTTTTCTCCATCATAGATTCAACAATAGGTTTTCTTAGGCTTAGCCATGCGGGAAGCAAGGCCGACAGCAGGTTCAGCACCACTACGGCGATGAAGCAGCCCACAAAGAGCAGCGGCGAAAAGAGCATTTCACCCGTTACGATGGGGGCTGTGCTCATCATGTAGCTGTCGAAGAACAAGCTGAGAAGCTCCAAGCGGAAGCCGTAAATGGCAAGCCAAGAGATTACGAGGCCGATAATGCCGCCGATGCTGGTCAGCACCAGATTCTCCGTCACTACTTGCCAGAGCAAAGTGCTCCTGCGGGCACCAAAGGTCTTACGGATACCCATCTCTGCTGTGCGGCGCTCCATCCTGCCCGCCACAATGCCACAGAGGTTCAGGGCAGGTACGAAGAGCAGGACAAACAGCAAGCCGGCAAAGTGATAGATGAGTTGGCTGTTGGGGATTTTATTGTACCAGTCACCGCCGTTATTTCTGCGCAGGGTGTGCATCGGGTGCGTCTCCATGTCCTTTCCCAGCTCTACGTGCTTTTTTTCCATCTCCACACTGCTGGTGCTCCAGCCAAGAATCTCAGAAGAGTTGTTCGTCAGACGTGCCTCTATCTCGGCAAGTTCCTGCTTCAATGCCTTCAGGTGCTCAGTATCCTTCACAGTGGCAACGATAGAGAAATGGCCTGTGTAAGGGGAATTAATTTCGTATTTGTCTTCCCGAAGCGTGTAGGGTAGGAACAGGTCGGCATAGCTGTCGGGCGTTAGCTGGCTGCCGTTTCGCACTACGCCTGTCACACGTACGCTCAATCCGTTCTCCATGGTCACCATTTGCCCCTTTGCCTCCTTGTCCTTACCAAACAGACGCTCGGCAAGGGCTTCGCTGATGACGCAGACTTTCTCGCGAGCTTCTACCTGCTTCTTGGTGAATGGTCGTCCCTCTATGAAGTCGTACTCATAAATCTTGAAGAAGTCGGCGCTTGTCCAGTTGAGGATAACCTCCATGTATTCGCCCTTCTTTGCGAGTACAAAACCTTGGCATTCCGAGGAGTACTTGCCCCTTCCGACGGCCAAGTTGGTAGGAGAGCAGTACTCTATGTTGGGGCTGGACATGAACCATTCCTCAAAAGCCTTCGAACCGAAATATGTCATACTTGCTCCACCTCCTTCTCCGTCATTCATCGTTATGATGCCATCGAAGTAAACCGTCCGCATCCTGTTCACCTCGGGATAAATGGGTGCCAGCTTGATGTAATACACCACCGCCATCACCATCGTGAAAGCAATGGCCATTGCCGTTCCTGCAATATGTATCGCAGAGAACAGCTTTTCTTCTCGCATCATGGAAAAAGCCCCCTTCCAACTCCCCCCAAGGGAGGGAGAGAAAGAACTATGTTTAAATATTCTACTCATTATTTATATTGTGTTTTGTTATTTGTTTATCGTATGCGTTCCCCTCGCCCACGGGAGAGGGGTTAGGGGAGATGCTGTGTCTTCATTCATTATACAGCAACAATCGTGCCAAAAACGTAACTGCCTGAAAATCAGCAGTGGGACAAAAAACAACTGTCCATTTCTGGACACTTGAGTGTTCGAAAATGGACAGTGTGGACAATAATCAGGCATCGCGGATTGGGGTATAACCAAGGGGGGCCCTGAATCAGGGCGGTGCCTTACTGGTTACGCAACGCTTGAAGGTATCTTCGTCATCAGCATGGTCGCGAATCGCGACGAACGGCACCATTGCCGATGAGCACCTCTCTAAACACCAGCGCAAATTTTCGCCCGTTAACTTTCGACCATGCAGGTTCCATGTTTCTGATGGTCATCATAAAATGACAGTATCTCGAAAATAAAAATAAAAAGCGGCTTGCAAGTGGTCATTTGGTCAAGGTCATTTGGTCATTTTCGATTTCGGGAACGCAGTCATTTGCTCACTATATATAAATAGATTTATAATATAGTGGCGGTTTTGACACAATCTGTTTTCGATTTTGACAAATGACCAAATGACCAAATGACCGCGCCCCCTGAAACCCTGAATAAAGTTCGCAAGTGTTGCAGTTGTTGCAGTTGTTGCAGTTAAAAATAAGACTATGAAAAGACTAAACTAAACTTTTATATTTATATATATATATAAATATAAAGGTAATTTTTAGGTTTTGTTGGTTTGAAAACTAACTGCAACAACTGCAACACTGCAACACGCTGATGAAAAAAAGTTTGAAAAAAGTTTGTCAATCATTCGAGAACCGCAATACCAGTGCCGTATCTTTGTGGTGTGAAAATTAAGGGCTGCAGCGGCAGCCCCTAAGGAAAAAATTTGCGACCCTTAAGGGCTACAAAAAACCATTGAACAATGATCATGAGCATTGAACATTAGGCTTTAACCCTTAGTTAATTGAAATATTGAAATTTGTTTGACAGGAGGAACTGAGGTTATATCATGCTGAAAAGGAACTGCTGACCTGTATAGTCGCAACGAACGGTGCCAAAGCGGATAAGGCGAGCCAGCAGACTGATGACCTTAAAGCGAGGGATGCGCGATAGGCTGACTATCTGGTTCAACGTTTGACGACGCCCCTCCATAATACGGAGCAGCTTGCTTATATTGTCGTCGTAGGTAAGCATAATGCCCTGAGGTTTCTGTAATTCGCGCCAGAGAGCCAGATGAACGGGGGAAGCCACAATATTCTCGTCGGCAATGCGGATATAGGCACGCTTATTTCCTTCCTCATCCAATGCACAAACGGGTCGTTTAACGGATGGGGGAACGGTGGCAATAACAATGGTACGCCCGTCGATATGATAGGTATCGAACTTAATACTGGCTTCCGGCTTGCAGAATTTATATGCCGCCTGATGCATCATGAAGATTTCTTCTTCGCTACGGACACCAGCTATCTGTCCATCGTCGCGCACGCCAATGAGTAACCTGCCGCCATCCGTATTGGCAAAAGCCGAAACAGACTTGGCAAGTTTGCTGGCATCGGCCACTCGATACTTGAAGTCTTGCTGCTGATGCTCGCCCTCGCGAATGAGGCTAAGAAGATATCTTTTATCATCCATTTCAAGGGCAAAGGTACAAAAAAAGGACCCCCTAACCCCCTTTAGGGGGAACTAAAAGTGATTAATATAGAAGAAACGACCTCCTAACCCCCTTTAAGGGGAAAGAAAAATGAAAAATAACGATTATTTTTTGTAACTTCGCGGCATAATTATAAGATAAAAGCCAAAAAGATGACAAAGGAAGAGAAATACATGGATATGGTGAGTGGGATAAGGGCACTCATAGAGGGTGAGACGGATATGATAGCTGTGATGAGCAATGTGGCAGCAGAAATCCATCAGACTATGGGATTCTGGTGGACGGGCTTCTACCGTGTGATAGGCGACGAGCTGGTGCTGGGGCCATTCCAGGGACCTATTGCCTGTATGCACATTGCCTACGGAAGGGGTGTTTGCGGTACAGCTTGGAAGAAAGCCGAAACAATCATTGTGCCCGACGTAGAACAGTTCCCTGGGCATATAGCTTGCAGCAGTCAGTCGCGCTCTGAGATAGTTGTCCCTGTATTTTCGCACGACGATGAAAAAAAGGTGATTGCTGTGCTGGATATCGACAGCGAGCATTTGGCAACCTTCGACGAAACAGACCGCAAATTCCTGGAGGAAATCTGCGGTCTGATATAGGAAGTCGTTTTTTCTGCTCTATTTCTTGAACAGATGCGGGATGAACTCGTGAAGGCCGCGGCGCCAGGTGAGGAACTCGTGACCGGTGCCTTGAGAAACAGAGGAATCTACCTTGATGCCAAGCTCACGCAGGCTATCAACAATGGGCTGACTCTTGATGAAGTCCTCAGAGCCCCAGTTCATGTAGAAATAGTGAATCTTCTTGTTGAAGACATCGGCATCGGCAAAGACTCCGTTGTAGGCAGTCTTCACATCGAGACCGAAGATGGCACCGCTGAAGGTTCCCATCCAGGCGAACTTGTCGAGATTCTGCAGTACGACATCGAAGGTCTGGTGACCACCCCATGAGAGCCCGGCCATAGCACGGTTCTCGCGGTCGGCTTTAGTGCGGAAGTTGGCGTCGATGTAGGGAATCAGGTCGTTCAACAGTACGGGATAGAATGATGCGCCGTACTCGCTGCGTCCTGCCTGATTGTTGCCGCCACGGAAGGGAGCCTTGATGTCGCCGCTCTCCATGACTACAATCATCGGTACAGCTTCGCCCTTGGCAATGGCGTTGTCCATGATGTGCTGCATCTTGCCTTGAATCATCCAACTGGTTTCGCCTTCGCCCATGCCGTGTTGCAGGTAGAGCACAGGATAGCGCTTCTTGCCTTTCTCATATTCAGCAGGTGTATAGACAAGAGCGTGACGCCATTCGCCAGCTGTTGGCTGTTGGCTATTAGCTATTGGTTGATGGCCGTTTTTCGTTGAGTGTTCACTCCAATAATAGATGCTACGCACTTGGCCATGGGGGATGCCCTGTTGCGGACGGTAATAGTCGCCCTCGGGACCTTCGGGTACCTCAAGGCCGCCTGATTCGCGGTTGCAACCGAAGAAGGTTTCGCTGGCAGGATCTACGAAGTTCACTCCGTCGATATTCATGAAATAATAATGGAAGCCCACAGGCAGGGGTTCGGTTACTGCCATAAAGCCGCCCTTGCCATCGGGCTGCATATCGTACTTCTTGCCACAGATATCCACGATGACTTTCTTGGTCTGTGGAGCATGGATGCGGAAGTAGGCACGACGCTCCTTATCCACTTTGGGGAACTCGTTGCCTGGGATGGCAGTCTCGGCTGTTACGGCATCTTCGGGTACTTGGATAGTTGAGAATTGAGAATTGAGAGTTGAGAGTTCTTTGGGCCGCTTGGGCTCGAAACCGAGTTGACGGGCAACGGCCTCGCCATAGCGGCATCCCAGTTCGCGATAGCCGGCAGCATCGAAGTGCAGGCGGTCGGGGCCGTTGGAACAGTCATCGGACGAAATGACCTGACAGGTGTGGATGGTTTGGGGCAATTCGTCGATCTGCTTCTTACAGCCAATGCAAACACCCTTTCCACCTGCTTGAACGATATTTCCAACGTATAGGTTCACCTCTTCGGGCTTTAGCTGCAGGTC
The DNA here is from genome assembly GCA_017445925.1 of Bacteroidaceae bacterium. Classification (GTDB taxonomy): domain Bacteria; phylum Bacteroidota; class Bacteroidia; order Bacteroidales; family Bacteroidaceae; genus Physcousia. The sequence continues at coordinate 87,448 of JAFSRW010000058.1, forward strand.
GGAACATAGGTTGTCATAGACCTGCTTCACCATGCCGGCCCATTTCGGGTCGCCTGTATTGGTCTCACCCTGATGCATCAGGATGCCCTTGATAACACCGTCATTCTGTGCTTTCCTGGCCAGTTCTACCAAGCGCTGGTAGGGGTTGTTGCCGTAAGCCTGGAGCATACCTTTCATCCAACCCGGAGCCTTCTTCTCAACGTAATTCTGAATACTGTCTGGCAGGAATCCCTTGATGTCGATACCTCCGATGGCCACATGGATAACACCAATCCTGATATTATCGGGCAACGAAGCAACGAGTGTACGGCCGAACCAGTCGGCAGGTGTGAGGCCCGTATTCGGACGGCAAAGGGGAGCCGAGGCTTCGCACCATTCGCCCATCTTGCGTGCAGGACGCTGTTCTGTGGCTGGGAAATCCACAGCAGGCATCAACAGGAAACGCGCCCCAGGGCTGGCCAAGTCTGCAGCTTCGGGCTTGGCAGCGCCCTCCATATTGGATTGTCCGAAACAAAGGAAGATATAGAAGTTCTCATCTACGGCAGCTGACAAACGGGTGCTGGACATAATTAACAGCATAAGAACCAGAAGGCTCGTAAAGATGTTATGTTTCATAATGATATGTGATTTTGTTATTTAATGATTACGGAAATTCCATTTCGCATTGTCGGTGCTGAAGTCGTAAGGAGCCAACGTGGGTGTGCTGTCGGCAATGGAATACAGTACATAACGTGTGTTCAGCCCCTGCTGGCCGGGAATAGTCTTCGGCATGATGCGGTAGGTGCCATCTGTGAGTTGTTCGATGCGCCATAGCTGTTCGGGCTTACCCGTGAAGGAAGGTACGGTGGTAACTTCCAGATTGGCAGTTGCCGTCAGCGTACGTTCAGTCCCCTCGATGACGATACGGAAGTAAGGACCGCCCAGATAGCCACCAGCCTCAGGAACGGGAGTGATGCTCCAGCGTTGCCAGGGGCGGAACATATAGTCGCTACAACGCACAGGAATATCGCCCTTGGGCCATGTGCCGATGACATCCTCTAACTTCTGGTCGGGGAGGACCTTTACGGGTTCGTTAGGGTCAATCTGCCAGAAACGCTGACGTTCCTGCTCCATGCGAACGAAATCGACACTCAGTTCCAGCGAGTAGCCGCGACGCTCCGACTCAATCTCGAAGGTTCCACCCTTAAAAGGTTCACCAGCCACAGGCCAGTCGTTCTTCCAAAGCAAAGGTCGGATACCCAGAACGCTGCGTCCGCTCATATCGAAGTCGGCCTCGAAGTGGCAAGACATCACCTCTACACCCTCGTCGATGATGGTTCGTCCGAAGTGCCCGGGACCTGTCTTGCGGTCACCTGCAGCAATGACCATGCGGCCTCCGCCATGGAACATATCACGCCCTACATTATCTATATAAGGACCTTCCACATTACGGGAACGTCCCACCACTATGTTATAGGTTGAGTTCACGCCGTCGCAGCAGGTGCCGTGAGTACCCAACAGATAATACCAGCCGTCGCGCCAGATAAGGTCGGTTGCCTCGCAGTCGATGGCAATGTCTTTCTCCTGATTGCCTTTTATGCGTTCACCCGTCTTTGGGTCTAACTCAATCAGCCTGATAGTGCCGAAATAGGTGCCGTATGTTGTCCACAGACGATTTGTTGACGGATCGAGCAGTAAGCAGGGATCAATAGCATCGCAGTCTTCCATCCCGTCACTTGATGCAACTTCAATAGGGTTGCTGTACTTAAAGTCGGGCGATTTAGGGTCGAGCGTCTTGTTCCACATGGTCAGGATGCGTCCGTTATGTCCGCCTCCCAGTCCGCCTCCAGTTGCACCATAAATAACAAGGTAGCGGTCGCCAATCTTCAACACATCAGGTGCCGCACCACCTCCTGGACGCTCAGCACCCGAGTGCCACGACCATCCGTCTTCGCTAATCAGTCCGCCTCCGCCTGTTCCGAATGTGTAATACTTGCCGTCACATTCCGCAATGGTTGAGGGGTCGTGAATATAGGGAGCACCAACCTGTGCCACGCTTCGGCTAATGAAGAATGAAGAGTGAAGAGTGAAGAATAAAAGGAATATCTTTTTCATAATGAGTTAGTCGTTTGGGGAGTTAGTCGTTTGGTCGTTTGGGGAGTTAGTCGTTTGGTCGTTTGGGGAGTTAGTCGTTTGGTCGTTTGGGGAGTTAGTCGTTTGGTCGTTTGGGGAGTTAGTCGTTAATAATGTTCAATGTTCAATGTTCAATGTTCAATGAATAACAGGTTACAGGATTACCTTTATCGTCCAAGAAACGGACACACATATCGCTAAGGCCAGGGCCGTTGATGACAGCACCTCGGAGGATGTTCCGACCCTTCCGGAGTGTGAGACGTTGTGACATACCATCGTCTTGAACCATACGGCGGTCACCCTCCAACAACAGCACTTCTTCTCCGTTCAGCCACCACATAGAGGCTCCGTTGCTGCCTGCTGCCAGTCGGATATCACGGATTTCCTCTGGACAATCGATAACGGTAACGGCCCAAAACAAAGAACCGTATGTCTGCTGCCCCCATTTCTCAGCAAAACGGAAGAGCCTTACATTATATGTCTCACTGTCCAAAAGATGCCATTCTAACTTCTGACTGTCGACCTTCACCTTCTGTCCGTCCTTGGGCAAAATGGTCATCTGACCATCAAAATATTGTTTGGCAAAAGCCTCACGCAACCAGGTGTTAGTGAAGATAACATTTGAACGGATGTCCTGTTTGATAGGTTCCAAGAGCATCCATCTGCGAATAAAACCTTCAGCATCGGGTTGGGCACTCGCGGAGGTAGCAGGCTTCATGTAGATGGTACGGTTCTTGAATTGCAGCCAGTCGACATCAACCTCAGGACCTTCACATACAACACATAGGTTGGTGGTCCCCTTTGGCACAAATTCCACGGGTACTGTAAGCGTCAACCATTGTCCTTTCATACTGCGACGGAAGGGACCTGTTTCTCCTTCAACGGTAATGTCCAACTTAGCAACCACCTTGCCCTTCTCGGATTTCTCGCGAATGGTGAAACTGGTGTTAGCATTGGCTTTGGCTTTAACCACCACGTAGCCGTCTGTAATGCTGCTGAAGTCCACATCGTTATATCTTACCCAAGAACCTTTCTTTGGCAGAATGGCGTGCCAGCCGTTGAAAGTTGCGGCGGTGTCGTTAAATTCGACGGTGGTGCCATCGCTAACTGAACTGAATCGGTCGATTTCTATCTTATCAGTTGCCTGTGTGACGCCTACGCCACGCAGGGTTTGTTTTACCTCCTGGATGGTGCCGTCGGCATTGAACGCAACCTTATCTATACAGGCAGAACGGCGTTTGTCCATATTGGGTGAGTAGTGATTGCGATGATAGAATAGGTACCATTGGCCCTTGTATTCCAAAAGGCTGTGGTGATTGGTCCAACAACTGTTGTCGTGTTCGGCCATGATAATGCCCTTGAACTGCCAGGGGCCAAGGGGTGAGTCGCTCATGGCGTATGCCAGCGTTTCGGTTCCCTTGTCTTTGCGAACCCAAGGGAAGGTTAGATAATAGCGTCCATCGCGTTTGAAGGCAAAGGGCCCTTCCTTGAACCCTTCCGGTAAGCCCTCCATCACCTGACTGCCGTTTGCCAGCTCCGTCATATTCTCTTTCAGTCGGCCTCCACGAATGCCCATTCCGCTCCAGTAAAGGTAAGCAGCACCATCGTCGTCGATTAGCACGCATGGGTCGATACCACCAACTCCATTTATGGATTCCTTCTCAGGCGTATAGGGGCCTTCCGGACGGTCGGCGATAGCCACACCTATGGCAAAGCCACGTCCCTCACGAGGGGCATTGGGGTAGTAGAAGTAATACTTGCCGTTTTTGTAAACGCAGTCAGGTGCCCACATGGAATAACCGTCTGGCTTTCCCCAAGGCACGTTTTCCTGCGACAGAATTACACCGTGGTCTGTCCAGTCGGTTAGGTTCTCAGAAGAAAAGACATGGTAGTCCTCCATACAGAACCAGTCTTGCCGCTGTCCTGCTGGTGCAGGAATATCATGCGAAGGGAACAGATATACCTTATTATTAAATACACGAGCGGTAGGGTCGGCCGTAAACTGGTCGTGTATAATGGGGTTTTGTGCTGTTGCCGCTACTACAATGGTAAGGGCGGCCAGCATAGAAAGTTGTCTCATGGTCGAACCCTGTTAAATGGTGATATTCAGTTTCTTCATGTTTTGGTCCTGAGAACTTGTGCCCACAAGTATCTCGTATTTGCCAGGCTTCACACGCATGGTGTTGGTCTCAGTATCCCAGAACTCAAAGCTCTTCTTGGTTAGCTTTAACTCAGCCGTTACAGTCTGTCCTGCCTTTACATCAACGCGCTGGAAAGCACGGAGGCTCTTCAGTGGTCCGTCTGGGTCTTGCAGGTCGCGGATATAGAGTTGTATGGTCTCTGTTCCGTCGAGCTTGCCAGTATTGGTTATCTGACATTGAACATTGAACATTATACATTGAACATTGTCTTTTACAGCGTTTTCGGTAATCTTAACTTCGCCTAAGTTGAAGCTTGTGTAACTGAGTCCATATCCGAAGGGGAAGAGGGCATCATCGAAATAACGATAAGTGCGTCCCTTCATGGAGTAATCCTCATAGTCGGGCAACTGGCTGCTATTCTTATAGAACGTAACAGGCAGTTTGCCGCTGGGGTTCACATCGCCAAAGAGGACATCTGCCACAGCCGTTCCGCCTTCCTGACCAGGATACCACGCCTGAACGATGGCATCGCAGGTTTCTGTCTCTGGTTGCAAAGCTATACATGAGCCTGAACAGCTGACAAAGATTACCTGCTTGCCTGCCTCCTTTAATGCTTTAAGGAAGTTGCGCTGAACGGCAGGAAGCTCGATATGAGTGCGGTCGCCACCTTTGAAACCATCAATATTCACAGGCATCTCTTCACCCTCAAGAGCAGGAGAGATACCACCAACGAAGATTACCTTGTCGATACCATTTAGCTGACTGATAATCTGCTGATAATCAATGGGAAACTCCTTAGCTACATTAATCTTTAGATTAGCATTGTAAGTCTGTATGTGCGAGAACTGTACCTCTATGTTGTAACTCTTTCCTGCCTCTGCCTGAATAGCTACTCGGTTGGGTGTGGTACGCCATGTGTGATGACGGAATTTACGCTCACCATCTATGTAGAGTTCAAAGTGGCCGCATCCCTCTACGTTTACCACATATTCGCCAGCCTCCTTGGGCGTGAAGGTGGTCTCGTATTTAGCAGAGAAGTCCTCCAACTGAACGCCAGGAGCAAAATTGTGCATACCAGCGGTAGTAACAGCCAACGGGGTGGTGTAATACTGTGTGGTAACTGGCTGTCCTTCCATCTTTCGGTTGTTCCAGAATGTGCCTTTCAGGCCTTTCTTGCCTTCGAAACTACATTGTGAAGCCATGAGACAATCCAATACCTTGTCGTAAGTCAAATCACAACCAGGGATATAGTTTAGAGTTGAGTGTTTAGAGTTTAGAGTCTGTTTTTTCACCTTCAACTTCTCACAGATACCGTCGAGGATTGTAATCGTGTGGTTTGGCATTCCGTTGTAGTTACCCCACATCATGGGAGCATTGTCGGCATTAGGACCAATAACAGCAATCTTCTCCTTCTTCTGTAAGGGGAGGATGTTGTTTCTGTTTTGCAGAAGGACGATGGTTTGGCGAGCCATATTGAGGGAGAGGTTAGCCGATTCCTTAGTAGACATAGCAGAATAGGGAATCTTGGACCACTCTACAAGAGACGGGTCATCCATCTCACCCAAGTCGAAACGCCCTTCCAGCAGGCGAACTACGTGCTTATCTACCTCGGCCTCGGTAATGAAACCACGCTTAACAGCTTCAGGAATGCTCTTGTAGGCATAGCCATAACCACACTCCACGTCGGTGCCAGCCAGCACAGCTTTGGCAGAGCCGTGAACAGCATCGGATGACGACTTATGGCTGGTATAGAAATCGCTCACCGCACCACAGTCGCTGACAACCAGATATTGGAAACCCCATTCATCGCGAAGAATGGTCTGCAAGAGACGTTGCGAACCACAGCAAGGGTCATCATCCAAACGCTGGTATGCACACATCACCTCACGCACTTTGGCATCCTGCACCAAGGTCTTGAAGGCTGGCATATAAGTTTCCCACATATCGCGTGGCGAAACGTTGTTCAGGTTGGCTGAATGACGGGTATATTCAGGACCGCTATGCACGGCATAATGCTTGGCGCAAGCCCACAGCTTACGATATTTTGCATCTTCTGGGCCCTGTAAGCCACGTACCACCTGCGTACCCATAACGCTGGTCAGATAAGGGTCCTCGCCGTATGTTTCCTGGCCACGTCCCCAACGTGGGTCGCGGAAAATGTTTACATTGGGTGTCCATACAGAGAGGCTGTGGAACTTCTCGTCCTCACCCTTAAGGTCGTGCATACGATGATTGTACTGGGCACGGAACTCGGTAGAGGCGACATCGAAACATTTGTAAACCATATCGGGGTTAAAGGAAGCCGCCAAAGCAACAGGCTCAGGGAACACGGTAACATTACCCATATTGGCTGCTCCATGCAAGGCCTCGCTCCACCAGAAGAATTTTTTTATTCCTAAACGGGGGATCGCAGGACTCTCATCGAGCATCAGTTGGGCTTTTTCTTCCAAGGTTAACTTGGAGCACAGGTCAACGGCACGTTCATGAGCCGACAGATTAGGATTCTGATAAGGTGGTGTCTGTGCCTGAATGTTGGATATGGTCAGGCAAAAAGCAAAGACCGATAAATAAAGTTGTCTCATGTTGTTATGATTAGTTTAAGTTTGTTCTTTTTATGATGATTTCTTAGGGTTCTTGGGGAACCAACCTTTGCGGACACGCTCTCGTTGCTGGAAAAGTTCCAGAATACTCCATAAGCTGGAGCACCCTGTTACGCCCAAGACAGCTGCAATCAGCGTGTTGGAAACAAAAAGAGAGGCAATGAGCAATAGGGCACCCACAAGAGCAAAAAGAGGCCAACAGCGAACACCCCAGTAGTATTCTGTCTTAATAACAATGGGGTGAAATGCTCCTATTATAAGAAAAGTAGCAATGGCTATGATGATTCCTTGGAAGTACACGTTTTTTAGTTGACAGTTGATAGTTGACAGTTGATAGTTATTGGATACCTGGGGTTACGTGGTAACGCATATCTTCTTTCTCGAGTAGATTCTTCTCCTTTGTGAAAGTGGGGTTGTGGTTGGGATCACCAGCCAGCAAACGGACAATCTGAAGACCTTTTTTATAATACTCCTGCATGAAGTGAAGTATGTCCTCTGGCTTCATGTTCTCTGTAGAACGTACCATACAGCCTTTCTTGGCATAATGGGTGAGACGTTCTGAGACAGAATCAGAAGGATAAAGAATCAGGTCGGCCTGCTGCAAGAATTGCATACCACGTACTGAAACAAGGTCGGGATCACCAGGTCCGGCTCCCACAAATTCGACATGACCGCCCAATTGTGCCTCGCGTGAGATAGAGATGCTAATGGTACATACATCGTCCAGTTCCTGCTTCTCCATCAGTAGAGGACCGTAACCAGAGGCACAGGCTTCACAGATGTCAGCAAGACCTTCCTCCGACTCATGAACTTTAAGTTGTGCCCAAGGGAAAGCCATCAGAAGTGACTGGATAAGTAACTCGTCGGCACACCTGGATGTGGTATCAATAGTAGCAATACTCTTCTCAGAGAGATTGTGCTGGTGCATGAGGTCGCGTATTTTACGTGGAAGTTCTCCTGCTGGACATTCTTTTATACAGTCGATTCCCAAATGCAATACGGGTGGACGGTAAAGAACAGATTTACTGAACTGCTGTACTGTAGGATTCCAGAAGGGGCTGACAGCAAGAAGCAAAGTATCTGCTTCCACCTCTGTTTCAGCATCATAGATAGCAACGTGTGCGGGCTTGCTGCGTTTCAGATAATCAACGCCTCTGCCACCACGGACATCCAGTTTCAGGACGGTGGGACGACCGTTTACAAAGTGGAAGATGATGTGATTCATCCGACCGTCTCTGTGCTCCTCCTGCCATCCGAAATGGGGAGCCAATGTGTCCAACCCCCAGAAACCATCGTTGTCACTTTCGGTGGTGATAACGGGCACACTTCCTAAGATTCGAGCTATGCGTCGGGTAAGCTTGTTGGCGCCGCCAATACGACCGCTTAATACACTTATCACATAATTGCTTGAACTATCAACGCAGATAACATCCGGGTCTGTTTTCTTGCTCTTCATAAAAGGTGCAATGGTGCGCACACAGATTCCCATGGGACCTACGAACACCAGTGCCTCATTGCGTGAAAAAGTGTTTGAAACAAAAGCCTTTGCTGGAAGCAGATGGGCCTCGGGTAACTCATTCAACAGTCGTTGAGCGATCTCTCTACCTGCATCAGTAACATAAATAATCTGTATCATTTCTATGTATGTTTTTTTAGTTTCGTGCTATTTATGAATCTTCATGATTCTACTTTCGTCTTTATAGCTTAGCTTGATGATATAAGTTCCTTTCTGTAAAGCCAAAGGAAGATAACAGCTGCCAGCCAATCGTAAGTTGGAGATAACCTGACCTGTAATACTGTACACGCTAAGTGTACTGTTAGGAGGGGTTATGACGCGTAATAAACCGTCGCTTTGCAGTAAACCAAGTTCTTCTGTAGTTGTAACCTCTTTAATATCCGTTTCTTTCTCCTGCGTAATATCTTCAAGGACAAAGACGCCTGGGGTTGACTTGTCGGCATAGATATAAGAGCCTGACGTCTTCTTGTCTAAGCCCACATGTTTGCTATTCTGCCACCCTGCTCGCAGATGTATCTTTCCGTTATCCAATTGTTCCAGTTGGATATAGCCGTTGGCATCAGTAGGCGCCTTGGTGGTGCTGATAATGCGCCAGGTGTCCGTTCCATCCACACACATGTAGTGTGTTCCTCCCTTCAACTTATACAATGCGCTGAAACCTGAAGCGAGGGTGAAGGTAAACTGATAGGTGTTATCGTTCTCGTCGTACTGCCCCAGACAGAAGTGTCCTTCGGTGGCATTGGTCTGATAGTGCAAGCAGAGATTACTGTCTACCTCACGAATGCGGTATTTGTGAGAGGTAATGATGTGTGTCAACTCTGTAGGCCTGTCCTCTACCATACTTTCTGCACCAATGTATAATTCGGCAGCCGAGGCATACTTGTTGTTATTGACCACCGACTTGGCAACAAAACGCAGGAAGCGGGCTTCTACCTTCTTGCTTATGGCTACGGTCTGTATGTCGCTTACGTCATTAAAACTTCCGCTTGCAGCAGGCTCGCCCCAAACTTTGGGATTGTTGCTGAAATATACTTCGTAGTTGATAACACGTCCATTAGATCCGTCCATACGTCCCTTGTAGCTGAACGAGTTGACGCGGTACGTATGTCCCATGTCAATGACCAGCTCGTGGGGGCAATCAGGCGTGTTAGGATTGTACATGGTGTGCCAGATGGTATTCTCGTCGTCGTCGATAGCATTGGTGGCAATCTCCTTGCCGCCTTGCTGACTGTCGTACGATACAATACTCCAGTCGCGCTTATCCACATGGAGCCCGAACTGCTGGGTAGTTTCTACTCCGTCAGCCCAACCTTCACAAGTCGCATATGCCGTGAGTGTACCTCCCATGCGCATATCTATGGGTTTGTTGGTAACTTCAGTAAGTTCGCCCTCTTCCTCTGTTCCGTCCTTACTTACCTTTTTATAATGTATGGTGGCACCTGGTGTGGTGGTACTTAGGTGAGCGTATCCGTTGCGGTCTGTCTTTATGACAACAGGTTCGCAAACAGGAGCCGTAACATTAGCTAACGCCGTAAGTTCCTGATCTGAAATTATGTTGTCAAGGGGTCGAATAATGAAGCTGAAAGGGGTCTGTGCATTCTTACGCTCATACCTGTCAAGTACATCAGGACCGCAGGAAGCGTTACCCAGGGCTCGGTTCCAGGCATCCAGGCAGACAACAGTATTCTTAACGGCAGTCATTTCATACGGATGCTTCACACGATTGCCTCTTCCTTTGTAAATCTCTTCTGCACGCCAGTTGCCAACGGTAGTTGCCATCTGCTGAGAATTAGAGATAAGAAGGCCATCCCCTGTTGATTGCTGAATAGCCAACCAACGGACATCCTCCTTGTTGCCCGTCTCCTGAGGACGGATGAAATTAGTCCACTGTGCAGCAACGGTACTGTGATAGATGCCTGGCAGGGAGGCGTCCTTGCGGTCGGCATAGCTGTCCAATGGCCCACGCCCGAACCAGGTGAGTTGAGTACAAGCATTTGGCATTTCAAATCGGAATCCCAACTTAGGCAGTATCTGCCCGTCCACATTAGGAGTAATAATGTTGCTGGCAGCTATCGTTCCGTCAGGATAAACACGGAAACGTTGCTGTACAGTAAAGGTTATGGTGCTTGTGCTGGTCTTATACTTATTGGTAATCTGTAAGTCAATCCATTTGTGCTGCTCGTCTTCTGTTACAGCGAAGTTGCCCTTTGTCAGCGTAAGGGAGCGCACTCCCAGAGCCTCCCAATTGCCCTCCTGTGCATGGTCGTTCTCCGTCGGAGCGCGGAAGGTGTTCAACTTCACGGGCGTACTGATAAGTGTGTTGCCTTTGTAGATATACTTTGAGAGCGTACCTTGCGAGAAGGTTGCGCTGAAATCTTTTCCTGTTACTGTGTACGATGTACTACTGCTCTGGGTAAGACTTAACGAGTCTGTTCCCTGATACTGATAGATACTCCGTGCTGTTGCCTTGCGCAGTTCAGCTCCTGATACTGCCACTTCATAGCCAGCTTCTGCCCAAGGAGTTGCCTCGCGCTGTGTGGTACTGAATCGGATGTAATACTCATGTTCGGGCAACATCTCTATATCATCCAATGGAATACTTACCATGATGCTGTCATAAGGTGCGATGTCGATATCGGGCAGTAAACCGCCTTTAATCTCTATTCCGTCCTGCTGGATGCTGTAACGAACATCTACGTCCTTGAGGTTTTTCTGCTGGAGTTTATTCTTAAGCCAGAAAGTGCCGGCTAAGCTGTCCTTCATGATAACATCGAGGGGTTGATAAACGGCTTTCATATTGTAGCTTTTTGCCGTGGGAGTTCCGTCTGGCAACACTACACCGTTACAGCAGAAAGCGCCGTCGTTGGGAATATCGCCGAAGTCGCCTCCATACGCCCAATAATACTGATTGGCTTTCCCTGAGACGGGCACACGCAATCCTTGGTCTTTCCAGTCCCAGACAAATTCACCTGCCATAGCGGGGTAGGGCTCATAAATCTCCCTGTACATATCTTTCTGGTTGCCCATGGCATTACCCATAGAGTGAGTATTTTCACACTGCACATGCGGTCTTGGTTTCTTGCCGCTCTTGTAGTCTTTCAGTCGGCTTACCCCAGTGCTGAGCATACTACCGTAAGAACCGTACATGGTGCTGGTGACATCGCTCCAGGTGCTGTTGCCTTCGTAATGAGTGATACGGCTAGTATCCAGTTTCTTGATAGCCTCCATTACATACTGAAAGTTATTACCGCCACCACTCTCGTTTCCTCCGCTCCAACCAAAGATGCAGGCATGGTTGCGGAAGGTACGAACATGTCGTTCGTTACGCTCTACCATAGGAGCACGGAAAAGTTCCACGCTACTCAATCCCATATTACCGTGACATTCCACATCGGCTTCGGCCAAGACGTAAAGCCCATATTTGTCGCACAACTCATAGAAATAGGCGTTATTAGGGTAATGACTGGTACGCACAGCATTTACGTTCAGGCGCTTCATGGTGAGCACATCCTGAAGCATCTCTTCCTTACTTACTGTGCGACCCGTTTCCTGACTGAAATCGTGACGGTCTACACCATGAAAGATAACTCTGTTGCCATTGATAAGGAGTGCTCCGTCATTGCGAATGCTCACCGTTCGGAAACCGATCTTACAACTGCGAAGGTCTATCACCTCGTCATCTCGCTTCAGGGAGAGGGTAAGGTCGTACAGTTTGGGATTCTCAGCACTCCAAGCCTCTATGTTTGAAACGTTGATGGTTTGTGTGCCGCTGGCTGAGGTCAGTTCCTTGTTCTCCTGTACCAGTTCTGTCGCATCGTCGGTGATGCTGACGAGCAGCGAAAGGCCGCTGACGTCGGCAGCGGTGATGCTGTATTGCAGTTTTGCCGTAGCAGCGGTATTCTGGGATTTCAGCGAAGTGGTAGTAAAGAAGAAGTCCTTGATGTAATCATTGGGCGTAGAATAGAGGTAAACATCGCGTGTGATACCAGTAAGGCGCCAATAGTCCTGACACTCAAGGAACGAACCGCTCGAAAAACGGAAACATTGTACGGCAACCGTGTTCTCGCCCTCCTGAACCTTGTCGGTAATATCCCATTCGCTGGGCAGGTAAGAATCCTCGGCATATCCGGCAAACTGACCGTTTACCCACACATAGTATGCGTGACCTGCTCCACAGAAACGGATGAAGGTCTTGCGGTCTTTCCAGCCTTCGGGTAAGGTGAAAGTGCGACGGTAACAGCCAACGGGATTCTTCATGTTCCCGCTATATGTCCAGTTACTGTATCTGTCGGCCATTACACTATAAGTATCGGTGTAGGCAAATGGGTATGATGTGTTGACATACAGAGGTTTATCCCATTTCTTATTGTTCCTGACAGCATACATCTGCCAAGGGTAGGGGACGGTGATATTGTCCCAGCCTGTATCGTCATAATCCTTAGTGTAGAATTCTGATGGAACGCCTGTTGGGAGCCCGCTCCAGTGGAATTTCCATGTCCCGTTCAAATCAAGATAATAGGGAGAATGTGCAAGGTCGAGTGTTTGGGCGGCTTCTGCTGAAGCGAAAGGGATGCTTAAGTCGTGATTCGTCTCGCGGTTCAGCTGGAACACAGAAACATCGTCCCATTCTTTCATTGTCTGTGCTTGCAGCAGGAGAGGGAAACACAGGATAGTAATTAGAATCGTTAAGTCATATCGCAGTTTCAGCGTCTTATTATCTTGCATTTTTGGTTTGTATTGGTTTGTTCAAGATGCAAAGATAATAATAAAGTCTTAATTAAACGAAGAAACATTATCAATTTGTCTGTTATTTGACAAATCTTGCGCAAAAAGTGATACAATTTCATCTTAATGTGCTACAATAAGTACAATTTCTTTACTTTTAACTTTAAAGAGGATGTGCCTATTTTGACACACCCTCATAAGGTTAAATGTTTAATGTTTAATAAAAGTCGGTTTTCACTTCACGGCCACTTTCTTGCCGTTGCAGATGAAGATTCCCTTGCCGGGTTTCTCCACCCTTCGGCCGGAGAGGTCATAAACGGCCCCCTCTTCCGTCTCCCCGATGGGAGAGGCTATAGCGTTTGGATCATCGGTGCCGGAATATTCACACCACATCGGAATCCCGTACTCGTCTTCTCCATCTACATAATATGTCGTCCAACCACGTGCTTTAGCCTTTGACACCTGTTCGGTTGTCATCAAGTTCCCTTCACCTTTCTGCTCTGGGTTTAAAACACATATTGAGCCATATGAGCAAAACGGCAGACTTTCAATTAAGAAATCCATATCCGTGCCAGAAATCTGATTATGGTAGCATACAATAGAGTGCAGATATTCATTATTGTACAGTAGCAAGGTCTTCAGCCGATTTTCTTCGCAATCTAATATTTCCAGATTCTTATTACTCCGTATATCCAGTTCAGTCAACCGGTTCTTGGAGCAATCCAGTTTGGTCAGCGCAATATTCTTAGATACATCCAGAGTGGTCAACCGGTTACTGGAGCAGTAAAGCTCTTTCAGCGCAGTATTCTTAGATACATCCAGAGTGGTCAACTGGATTAGGCCGCATTGCAGATATTCCAGCGCAGTATTCTTAGATACATCCAGTGCAGTCAACGGGTTATAGCCGCAGGACAGATAATACAGCGCAGTATTCTTAGATACATCCAGAGAGGTCAACTGGTTACTGTAGCAGGACAGCCTTAACAGCGCAGTATTCTTAGATACATCCAGTTCAGTCAACTGGTTATTTTGGCAGTACAACCAAATCAGCGCAGTATTCTTAGACACATCCAACGAGGTAAGATTATTGCCGGAGCAATATAACCATTTAAGCGCCGTAAAGAACTCAATGCCCTTCATGTTCGAGATGCTCTTCTCTGTTACATCGATTTCTGTAATGTCTGCAATCTCGTGATCCGTCAGTACATCATCAATTCCATAACCTTGTATGCGTAACCATTTACGGAAGTTAGCGTCGGGGAAGTTGGTCTCGTTAATAGAGAGAGAGCCTGTACACTCATGCACCGATCCATTAGCGTAATAAAGTGGATTCCAGCCCTTGGCCTTGACCGCTTTCACCTGCTCGACGGTAATATCATTCTGCTCACCCTCGTAGCCGATAACATGTAAGTCGCGGTTGGTTACCGTGGGCAGACTCGCGATAAGTGCATCCATTGCCTTGCCCTTAATCTGGTTGTTGTAGATACGAAGTAAAATGAGCCCCTTGTTCTTGGAAAGATCCAGTTCAGTCAACTGGTTAAAGTAGCAGTGAAGCTCTTTCAGCGCAGTATTCTTAGATACATCCAGATAGGTCAACTGGTTATTGCCGCAGGACAGAAATTCCAGCGCAGTATTCTTAGATACATTCAGATAGTTCAACTGGTTATTGCCGCAGGACAGCTGAATCAGCGCAGTATTCTTAGATAAATTCAGATAGGTAAGATTATTGCCCGGGCAATATAAATCTTCAAGTGCCTCAAAGTGCTCAATGCCCTTAAGGTCCGCGATGCCCTTATTGGTTAAATTGATTTGTGTAATGTTGAGCACTTCATCGTGCGTCAGCACCCCGTCTTTGCCAAACCACTGGCTGAGCACCCAATTGCGGAATTTCGCATCGGGGAAGTTCGTGGAGTTAATCAGTTCGTCGGCCCGCCCTGCAACAGCGGCAAGCAGAACAAAAGCGGTAAGAAGTAATCTCTGTTTCATAATCATAGGTTGTTGGTTTATTTTCTGCAAAGATACAAAAAAAATGTGAAAAGTGAGTAATGAGAAGCAGAAAAAATGTACTTTTGTGGAGTAATTAGGACCAAAGCCTTCGCCAATGCCATCAAGCACGACCACAAGAGCAAGAATCCCACGACAAGGTGGAGTGACATCATCAAATTACACTAATTACTTAGGAAAAGAGATGATGACAGATGACAGATGACAGTTTTGTTTAGAGAGCAAATTTGCCCTTACTATTATATTATATTATATATATAATATAAAATAATATTAAAACATATTTTAAGGTGTTTTTTCTAAAATAGAAACTGTAA
>JAFSRW010000059.1 GCA_017445925.1 Bacteroidaceae bacterium
AAGACCTGATAGAATACATTGAATATTATAACAACGAGAGAATAAAGCTCAGATTAAATGGAATGAGCCCAGTACAATACCGGACTCAATTCCAAATGAGTAATAATGTTTAATCCGTCCAAACTTTGGGGTTCACTTCAGTCTGTCACCAGGTTGGTTACACGTACCAGTCCCTCGTCACCGGGATTTGCCTTTAAAAGTAACTTTTACGCCAAATCCATACCTCTTATCACCTAACTTCGTTATTACAAACTTCAGAAGGAAAAACCCCGGTTGCTATTTGGCTAAATCGCAGGCTCGACAGAGTTCAAACGAGTTTGACTCTGTTCTCGCTTAATCGCAGTTTTCTGCGATATCTGCGATTTCTGCGTGACCTTTTAAAAATAAGATTTGTTGGATCTCTTGGCGCAAGCGCCATAGGAGATTGAAACCAGAAACAAAAAATAGTTGAATATTTGGCGGTTTCGGGAATTGTTTGTAATTTTGCAAATATATTGATTGAATTTGACTTTACGACGTTATTTCTAATTATGTATCAAGACTTTGTTGATTTTGTCCGTGCCACGTTCGATGATCCGGAGGGATTTATTATTTTGCACGATCCGCGTTTCATCGGCAATGAGCGTAAATATATCATGGATGCCATGGACTCTAATTTCGTGTCGAGCGTTGGTGAATACGTCACCAAGTTCGAGAATGCCGTGGCCCAATATACGGGAAGCAAGTATGCCGTGGCCGCTGTGAACGGTACCTCTGCCCTCCACATCTGTCTGTTGTTAGCAGGCGTGAAGCGTGATGAGGAGGTTATCACGCAGCCTGTTTCGTTCATTGCCACTTGCAATGCTGTTACCTATACGGGCGCTCATCCCGTCTTTGTGGATGTGGACCGCCATACCATGGGCTTGAGCCCTGAAAAACTGGAGGCTTTCCTGAAAGCGAATGCCCGTAAAGACGTTGACGGCTATTGCTATAACGTACGGACGGGCAGACGTTTTGCTGCCGTGGTGCCTATGCATACCTTCGGCCATCCCTGTCTCATCGAAGATATTGCCGAGATTTGCCAACGCTATAACATTGCACTGATAGAGGATGCTGCCGAGAGTATAGGCAGTCTGTACAAAGGGAAGCACACGGGCTTGTTTGGCAAACTGTCGGCCCTCAGCTTCAACGGAAACAAGGTGGTTACTACTGGTGGCGGAGGAATGATTCTTACGCAGGATGAGCAGTTGGCAAAACTGGCCAAACATATCACTACAACTGCCAAGGTGCCTCACCGATGGGAGTATAACCATGACTATACGGCCTATAACTACCGCCTTACCAATCTGGCTGCTGCCCTCGGCCTAGGCCAGATAGAGCAGTGCGACTTCTTTATAGAACAGAAACGTAAGCTGACAGAGAAATACAAGGCTTTCTTTGCTGACAAGGATATGACGTTCTTTACGGAACCCGAAAACTGCCGGTCGAACTACTGGCTCAATGCCGTGATTCTGAAGGACCGGACAGAGCGTGATGCCTTCCTGACATTCACCAATGACCACGGGGTGATGACCCGCCCCATCTGGGTGCTCAACAATAGACTGGATATGTACAAGGGATGCCAGTGTGGCGACCTGTCGAACGCTGAGTGGCTGGAAGACCGTGTGGTGAACATTCCCAGTACGGTGATCGTTCCCCACTATTACGAGAATATAAAAAAAGGAGCTTACCGATTAGAGATTAGAGATTAGCGAACATGGTTCATGGTTCATGGTTCATGGTTAAGGGTTAGAGACATTAAGGTTTATGGCTTAGTAGCTTAGTAGAAAAAAGTTATCGTTATCGTTGACGTTATCGTTATCGTTGACGTTATAAATTTAAGATTAGAGATTAGTGCTTAGGGATTAGGGATTAGAGATTAGAGATTAGAGGTGAAAAATAAATAGTTATCGTTATCGTTGACGTTATCGTTGAAAAGGGCATAGGAGGTTGAATCTTGGATCTTGAATCCTGAATCCAAAACGGTTATCGTTGACGTTATAATACCAATATGATAAACGTAAATTCTTTTATATCAGACTATATCACGCTGCGACCGCAGTCGATGTTCCTGCAGGACATCGAAAACAACCGTGAACAACTTACCCGGGCCATTGAGGGCCAGAGCGTTCTGGTGATAGGTGGAGCCGGCACGATAGGCTCCTCGTATATCAGGGCTCTGCTGCCTTTCCGCCCCTCCAAACTGGTGGTGGTGGATATTAGTGAGAACGGTCTTACGGAACTGACCCGTGACCTCCGCTCCTCGTATGGTATGTATGTGCCGGAGGACTACCGGACCTACCCGTTGAACTATGCCGACCCGATTTTCGAAAAGATCTTCAGGGCGGAAGGCGGGTTTGACATTGTGGCCAACTTCAGTGCCCACAAGCATGTTCGTAGCGAAAAGGACCGCTATTCGGTGGAGGCCCTTATAGAAAACAATGTTTTGAAGGCACGCAAATTACTGGATCTGCTGGTGGAGATGCCTCCCCAACACTTCTTCTGCGTGAGCACCGACAAGGCTGCCAACCCTGTGAACATCATGGGATGCAGCAAGAAGGTGATGGAGGAGATGATAATGGCTTACTCGAAGAAATTCAAGGTTTGTACCGCCCGATTTGCCAATGTGGCTTTCAGTAACGGGTCGTTGTTGGCCGGTTTCCTGGAACGTATGATGAAGCGTCAGCCACTGAGCTCACCCAACGATGTGAAGCGCTACTTTGTCAGTCCTGATGAGAGTGGACAGATTTGTATGTTGGCTTGCATGCTGGGTAAGAGCGGGGAGATATTCTTCCCCAAGTTGGGTGAGGAACAGATGATGACCTTCTCCAGTATCTGCGACAAGTTCCTCACGCAACAGGGCTATAAGATTAAATACTGCAGCAGTGAGGAGGAGGCGCGCAAATTTGCTGCCGAGATGCCTATGGACAGCGACACTTATCCCGTGTACTATTTCGGTTCGGACACCACGGGCGAAAAAGGGTTCGAGGAGTTCTACATTCCTGGGGAGAAACTGAATATGGAGCGGTTCTCGTCGCTGGGTGTGATTGAAGAGTACCCATGCAAGCCGTTGAGCGACATAGACCGCTATTTCGACAAGCTGCAGGAACTGTTTGCCCGTCCGGATTTTTCGAAAGCCGATGTGGTAGACCTGCTTAAGGAGTTTGTTCCCAACTTTGAGCATGAAGAGAAGGGAAAGAACCTGGATCAGAAAATGTAAAGAAAGTCACCCTTAAAACCTAATGTTATGTACCTATTTGTAAAACGAATCTTTGACATTGTGGCATCCCTCATAGCAATCATCTGTTTGAGCTGGCTGTTCATACCTATTATAATAATACTGGCCTGCACGGGCGAGCATGAGATATTCTACAGGCAGATGCGAGTGGGGAAAGAAGGAAAACTGTTTGGAGTGCTGAAATTCGCCACCATGCTGAAAAACAGTCCGAATATGGGCGCGGGACTGGTGACGACACGCAATGACCCGAGGGTGCTGCCCGTGGGTAAGTTCTTACGCAAAACCAAGCTTAATGAACTGCCTCAGCTGTTCAATATCCTGGGGGGTAGCATGAGTGTGGTGGGGCCACGACCTATGGTTCAACCTGACTATGACGCTTACACGGATGATGCCAAGGAGTGTTACAGGGCTTTGACACCAGGTCTTTCCGGCATCGGGAGCATTGTTTTCCGCGACGAGGAGTATTACATATCCAAGGCTAAAGATCCGATGGGTTTTCTCCGTAACGTTATCCAGCCCTTCAAAGGGAGCTTGGAAGTGTGGTACTATCAGAACCGCAGTATATGGGTGGATGTAAAGATTATCTTCTTCACCATCTGGGTGATTATCTGCCCCAAAAGCAATTCGCCCTATAAGGCGTTCCCGACCTTGCCGAGGAAGGACTTCCAAAAGGAGGTGGAACGGTTTAACCTTCTTCAACGATAACGATAACGAAAACGA
Source organism: Bacteroidaceae bacterium (assembly GCA_017445925.1). Lineage (GTDB taxonomy): Bacteria > Bacteroidota > Bacteroidia > Bacteroidales > Bacteroidaceae > Physcousia. Next base: position 3,977 of record JAFSRW010000059.1, read on the forward strand.
TAACCGTTATGGTTTCAAGATTCAATATTTAAGATTCAAGATTCAAGTTAAACGATAACGTTAACGATAACGAAAACTAGTTTTTGGTTTACGGTTTACTGTTTACCGTTTACGGTTTATAACTCCTATGCCCTATGGGCAAGAGATCTCATTCAATCTAACAGATCTTTTTTTTAGGTCACACAGAAGGCTGCGATTAAGCGAACGGAGAGCAAAGCTTGCTTAGGCTATCCCGAGCGTGAGCAGGCTCGAACGAAGTTCAAATCGCAGATATCAGACACCAGGCATCTTAAAGGTTAGAGGTTATTGGTTAGAGGTTAGAGAACATCATCCATCAGACATCAAACATCAAACATCTTCTCAGCCCTCAGACATCAGCCCTCAGACATCTTAAAGGTTAGAGGTTATTGGTTAGAGGTTAGAGAACATCATCCATCAGACATCAAACATCAAACATCTTCTCAGTCCTCAGCCCTCAGCCTTCAGACATCTTAAAGGTTAGAGGTTATTGGTTAGAGGTTAGAGAACATCATCCATCAGACATCAAACATCAGCCTTCAGCCCTCAGCCCTCAGCTACTAAGCTAAAAAAATGCAAATCGGTTTTCGCTGATTTGCATTTTTTTTTTTTTTTTTTTTGCTAAAAATTTTGTAGGTATGTGAAAAATGTTTAATTTTGCGGCGGAATATGCTTATTTGCCTGAGTTATCAGATAATAAGGATGTGGTGAATATTGATAATCATATCATTGAATTATGGACGCAACCTTGCAATTATTATTAAGTACTATAACTTCTTTTATAGCCTCAAAATGGGCCTTCCCATGCTTTCTGAGAATCTCTAAGGATAAAGGTCTGGTGGACAATCCGAATCCGCGAAAACTCCAGAACAGGCCCGTGCCGGTTATAGGTGGACTGGTGGTGTTCTTTGGCATGTTATGCGGTGGCCTGATGTTTGACGGTTTACAAAGGAATCAGCCTTTAGAGGTAACTCAAAAATTAACCCCGCTTCTGTTGGGAGCTGGCATAACACTTTATGTGGGGGTCTTGGATGATCTTTCCGGACTAAAAGCCTGGCAACGTATAGTGGTTGAGGTTTTGATTATGCTGGGGCTCATATACGGTTCCGGCATGTGTATAGATTCGTTTCACGGATTGTTCGGCGTGAACGATTTCAGTTGGTGGGTGGGCGTTCCCCTGACTGTTTTTGCCGGAGTGGGTATCATCAATGCCTATAACATGGTGGACGGGGTAAACGGACTCTCGAGCGGCCTGTGTATCTTGTGTTCCGTGATGTTGGGTATCATATCTTGCAAAAGAGCTGATTTCGCAAATGCTGCCCTGGCATTCTGCTATGGTGCCAGCCTTTATGTGTTCTTTGTTCACAATGTGTTCGGCAAACGTACGAAGATGTTTATCGGAGACGGGGGAACAATGGTAATGGGACTGATGGTGAGCTGGTTTACCATATGTGTGCTGAGTACAGAAAATAATGAATCAATAGGAAGGCTGGCCCTTACCGGAAGGGAACTGGGACTGGTGCCTATGATGTTGTCGGTGGCAAGTGTGCCGGTATTTGATACACTGCGTGTGATGACCGCCCGGATAATGAGGGGCGACAGTCCTTTCAAAGCAGACAGAAGACACTTACACCATATATTCATTGCCGTGGGACTGAGCCATGCTGTGACGGCTTTCAATGAATTGCTCTTCACCATTGTCGTGGTGCTCCTGTGGTTTCTTTCATTTTATATAGGATGGTCTGTGAATGCCCAGTTTGCAGTGGTGCTGGTATCTGCCCTGGCGCTGGTATGGGGTATGTATTTTTATTTGAACAGGATTGTTCAATATAACAAAGACTCCTGGATCAGACGTGTATCGGATAGAACCCATTTTGGCCAAAAGAAATGGTGGATAAGGATTCAAACCTGGGTTGATCAGGAGAGACCTTGGTGATTTATCGGTTTTTATGGTTGCAAAATTGCAATTAAGTGAGAGATTTTGCAAAAAGAATGCGGTTTTTCTTTGTTAGAAAAGAATAATTTCCTATTTTTGTGGCGTAATAGGCATTATTTTGATTGAAATAACAAATAAAAATATTAAACTAAAATGAAACGAAACTACTTTGTTTTTTGCTTGATGGCCTTGTTCGGAAGCCTGAACATGCAGGCATACGACTTTGAGGCCAATGGTATCTACTACACCGTGACGGATACAGCAACGGCTTCTGCTCAGGTTGCCGTAGCAGCCGATACGGAAACACGCTATGAGGGCACCGTGGCCATTCCTTCCTCCGTTACCTATGAAGGCAAGACCTATAGTGTTACTGCCATTGACGAGAAGGCCTTCTATTATTGCAAGGGCCTGACAGGCGTTACCATTCCTGAGAGTGTTAAGAAGATTGGCGCCAATGCCTTCCGTAACTGTGCTGCTCTGACTACACTTGCCCTTCCTGCAGGTGTTACCAGCATCGGCTATTCCGCTTTCTTCGGTTGCAGCGGCCTGACAGCCTTTACCCTTCCTGCAGGTGTTACTGCCATTGAACCTTACACATTCTTTGGCTGCAAGCGTATGGCCAGCATTAACCTGGGTGGCATCAAGAAGATTGGCGGCTCTGCCTTTGCCGGTTGTGCTGCTTTGACAAACGTTGCCATTCCTGCCAATATGGGTCAGATAGAGAGCTACACCTTCCAGAACTGTACGGGCCTTACTGCTGTTACCATTCCTGCCGGTATCGTAAATGTAGGCGATGCTGCTTTCCAGGGTTGTACAGGCTTGAAGTCCGTTACCATTCCCGAGGGTGTGGAGCAGATAGGACGTGCTACCTTCGAGGGTTGCACAGGTCTGACTTCTCTGGCTCTCCCCAGCACAGTTAAGTCATTGGTTGGCTCCAGCTTTGGCGGTTGCACCAGTATGACTTCTATTTCCGTAGCTGCCGGTAACCCCATTTATGACTCACGTAACAATTGCAATGCTATCATTGAAACCTATGTGGTGAAGAAGCAGAGCGAGACCATTACCAATTACAAACTTGTTTCCGGATGCCAGAGCACAGTTATTCCCGACGGTGTAACGGAGATTGGCAGCTACGCCTTCCAGAACTGTACAGGTCTGACCAGCATTGATATCCCTACCAGCGTAACCGTTGTGGGTGTAGGTGCTTTCATGAACACAGGTCTGACCAGCGTAATTGTTCCTGAGTCCATCACAGAAATTGACGAGTGGTGCTTTGCCAACTGTGACAATCTGACAACTGTAACCCTTCCTGCTTCAACTGCCAAGATTCAGGATTATGCTTTTGCCGTTTGCCCTTCCCTGAAGGATTTCCACATCAGTGCACAGAAGTGCCCCACAGGAACTAACGATATCTTCTATGGTACATCTATAGAAAGTGCTACACTTCATGTTCCTGAGGCATCCATCGGTGCTTATACACTGGTTGAACCTTGGAACCTGTTTGGTACCATCGTTGGCGGCAACGCTAGCCAGGTTGCACTTGAGAAGGATGCTGAGACTGCTATTGCAGCACTGCAGGGTGTCGGCAAGGTTCAGCGCGTTTACAGTGTGGGTGGCATGCAGGAACCCAGAATCCAGCGTGGTTTAAATATTGTACGCATGAGCGACGGAACAACACGCAAAGTGCTTGTGAAGTAAGTTCTTGACACTATTTGAGTTAAATCATATTATACGCTCAGTACTGGAGTCCTCCTTAGATGAGGAGTACTGGGTAGAAGGAGAGTTCGCCGATGCCTCTGTAGGCTTCGGCGGACACTTCTATGGTGAGATGGTCCAGAAGGATGAGCAGGGGCGTAACATTGTGGCACGCGCCCGTGTCACCTGCTGGGCCAGAAACTATAACATCATTAGTCTGCGCTTCCAGAAGGAAACGGGCGAGAAGCTTCGCAGGGGACTGCATGTTAAACTGCTGGTAAAGGTTACCTTCCACGAGCAGTACGGCTATGCACTGAACATACTGGATGTGGACAGCTCCTTCACGCTGGGCGATATGGTCAAGCGACGGAAGGAGATTCTGGCCCAACTGGAGCAGGACGGCATTATCAACGATAATAAGGATCTGCCCCTGCCAAGACTTTTACGTCGGATTGCCGTGGTTTCCTCGGCTGGTGCTGCTGGATATGGCGACTTCTGTAACCAGTTGGAGCATAACGACTACGGCCTGTTCTTCCACTTGCAACTGTTCCCCGCAGTTATGCAGGGAACCAATGTGGAGGAGAGTGTGATGACGGCATTGGCAACCATTGCCGATGAAGCCGACCATTGGGACTGTGTGGTTATTATACGTGGAGGAGGCGCGACAGGCGATTTGTCCGACTTTGATTCCTACCCCCTGGCCGCTGCTGTGGCCCAGATGCCCATACCGGTTATCGTGGGAATAGGACATGAGCGCGACGAGACGGTGCTCGACTATGTGGCCCATACCCGTGTGAAGACGCCTACAGCTGCAGCTGCCTTCCTTATAGACCGACAGGCACAGGAGGCGGCCCTGCTGGATGATTTGTACCGTCGCATCCAGAAAAATGCTGAGATGACCATACAATTGGCGCGCCAGCGACTGGAGCATGTACAAAGGGTGCTGCCCATCCTGTTTGCAGGATTCAGGCAGAAACAGGAGAATCAGATGGAACTGCTGGTACACCGACTGCAAACGGCTGTGATGCGCAGGATTGAACAGGAAAACCACAGACAGTCATTGCTGCAGCAACGCCTAGACAGCCTGGATCCACGCACGCTATTGAAACGCGGCTACAGCATAACCATGTGCGGTGGTAAGGTGGTACGGACTGCCGATGATGTGAGAGAGGGTGAAGTGATAACAACAAGCCTGCAAAAAGGCGAGATACATTCAACAGTTTTATTATGCAAGAAGAATTGACATACGAGCAGGCAATGGAGCGCTTGGAAACGCTTGCCTCAAAGATGGAGCGTAGCGAAATAGGGATAGATGAGATGGCAAAAAAACTGCAGGAAGCGCAGTCTTTGATGCAATTTTGTAAAGAACGACTGTATGAGTCGGAAAAAAACTGTAATTCTTTGCTCCAAATGGAGGAAAAAGTGTAACTTTGACTATCGTCGAAGTTACTTTCGCTCGGATAAAGAAAATAAATCATGATTTATTTTATTAATCTCTCGCTTATTCGTAACTTTACAGCGTTTTTGGTATAAAATAGTTAAGTTATGAAGGAGATAGATTGGAGTAACCTCTCATTTGGTTACATGAAGACAGATTATAATGTACGTTGCTATTACCGCAATGGTGCATGGGGTGAGATAGAAACTTGCAGCGAAGAAACCATTCCCTTGCACATGGCTGCTACCTGTCTGCATTACGGACAGGAGGCTTTTGAGGGTCTGAAGGCTTACCGTTGTCCCGACGGAAAGGTGCGCGTTTTCCGTGCCGATGAGAATGCGGCCCGTCTGCAGAGTACTTGCCGTGGCATTCTGATGCCCGAACTCCCCACCGAGAAGTTCATTGAGATGGTTGAGAAGGTGGTACGCCTGAACGAGCGTTTTATTCCTCCTTACGAGAGCGGTGCTACCTTATATATACGTCCGCTGCTGATTGGTACCAGCGCCCAGGTGGGGGTACATCCCGCATCGGAGTATCTGTTCCTTATCTTTGTTACTCCCGTAGGTCCTTACTTCAAGGGCGGATTTGCTACCAACCCTTACGTGATTATTCGTGAGTACGACCGTAGCGCTCCCTTAGGTACCGGTATCTACAAGGTGGGCGGCAACTATGCTGCCAGCCTGCGTGCCAACAAGATGGCACACGACCTGGGTTACAGTTGTGAGTTCTATCTGGACGCCAAGGAGAAGAAGTACATTGATGAGTGCGGTGCTGCCAACTTCTTCGGTATCAAGGACAATACCTACGTTACGCCTAAGAGCACCAGCATCCTGCCCAGCATCACTAACAAGAGCCTGATGCAGTTGGCTATGGATATGGGTCTGAAGGTGGAGCGCAGGCAGATTCCGGAGGAGGAGCTGTCAACATTCGAGGAGGCTGGAGCCTGCGGAACAGCTGCTGTTATCAGCCCCATTGAGCGCATTGACGACCTGGAGAACAAGAAGAGCTACATCATCAGCAAGAATGGAGAACCGGGGCCCGTCAGTACCAAACTCTATAACAAACTGCGCAACATACAGTATGGCATAGAACCTGACGTGCATGGTTGGACAAGGGTGGTGATTGAGTAAAAGGTTAGAGGTTATGGGTTAGAGGTTAGAGAAACCTTCGGTACGATAACGTTAACGATAACGATAACCAGATAAAAGGTTAGGGGTTAGAGGTTAGGGGTTAGAGAAACTTGAATCCTGAATCTTGAATCCTGAATCTCAAAAAAGAGTAAGGTGTGCGCGCCTTACTCTTTTTTTTTTTTCCCATACTCTAACGTAGTCAACTTCCATGGTGACGGGCAGAGCCGTTTCGTCCACCCCTTTATAGCCTCCCCAGTCGCCTCCCCAAGCTACGTTCAGGATAGGGTAGAAGGCTTTGTTGAAAGGCCAAGTGTCATTGTTGCCTTTGCCGTCATTCTCAAAATAGAGTTGTTCCTTGCCATCTACGTAGGTGCGGATGTAGTCTGCGGTCCATTCCAATGCATAGACGTGGAATCCGTCTTCTGCTCCTTCGCATGTCATGGCATGTGTCTTCTGGGTCTTGTTGGGGTGGTTGTATGCCTGACAATGTATGCTGCTTGATACCTCGTTGGCATCCACTCCGACTTCCTCCATAATATCTATCTCGCCACATCCAGGCCATCTGCCGTTGCTCACGGGCATCATCCACCAAGCAGGCCATGTACCTTTGCCCTTGGGCAGCTTTATGCTTGCCTCTATGTATCCGTATTTGAAGCCTACGTTTCTGTTGCCGTACATACGGCCACTGTATATCTTGTCGCCTTCCCTGAAGCAATGAATCTTGAGCGTTCCGTTGCTGCATTCAGCTACCTTCTTGCCCTGAGGCGATTGTTCTTTTACGTAAGTCTGTAACTCGTGGTTGACCCAACCCGCATGGGCTTCTTGGAACATCCATTTGGTGTTGTCGATAACAGAGGTGTTGAACTCGTCGGACCATACCAACTGGTATCCTTCCAATGGACAAGTAATCTCTTCGTTGGGATTGAGATCCGATGATGTGCTAGCATTCAGGAAAAGTGCATTGCAAAGAAATAGGGATAAGGGTAATAATGTGATTCTTTTCATTTTTTTGTTATTTTTTTGTATTTACAATGGTTGTGGGAGGTTGCTCCAGGTTGCGACGGTCGGTCTCTGTTACCACCCTGGCTGCTAACTGCAGGAAAGCCTGACCGGTTAACGTTGAGGCATTGAGGGCAGCGGGTGTGCCGTTGTCGCCCGACTCGCAGATATCCTGCACAATGGGAATCTGCCCCAGCAGGGGAAGGTTCATCTTATCAGCCAGATCCTTCACGCCTTCCTTTCCGAAGAGGTAATACTTTTCGGTTGGATGCTGAGCGGGCGTGAACCAAGCCATGTTCTCTACCAGACCTAATACGGGTACGTTCACTTTCTCGTTCTGGTACATATTTATACCCTTACGTACATCGGCTAAAGCCACCTGCTGAGGGGTGCTGACAATGACTGCACCTGTGATGGGAAGCGTCTGCACGAGGGTGAGGTGTATGTCGCTGGTACCGGGAGGGGTGTCGAGGATGAAATAGTCGAGGTCGCCCCAATTAGCATCACCAATGAGCTGTTTCAGTGCATTGCAGGCCATACCGCCTCGCCAGAGGGTGGGCTGGTCGGGATCGACAAAGAACCCGATGCTGAGCACCTTGACACCATACTTCTGGATGGGAAGGATGAGGTCGCGACCATCGATATTCTCGCTATACGGACGTGCGTCCTCTATCTGGAACATCTTGGGAGCACTGGGACCGGAGATATCGCAGTCCAGTAAGCCCACCTTATAACCTACTTTGGCCAAGGCAACGGCCAGATTGGTGGCTACTGTACTCTTGCCGACGCCTCCCTTGCCGCTGCTGACGGCAATGATGTTCTTGACACCTGGCAGGAGGTCGGGAAGATCAGGACGGGGAGCCTGCAGGCTCTTGGTCTTTATCTCTACTTCGGCATCCTTGCAAGCATAGGCATGGATGGCTGCCTCGCAAGCCTTTACCACAGATTTCATGAAGGGGTCTGTGGGCTTATCAAAGATAAGGCTGAAACTGACGTGGAGACCGGCAATGCGCATATCGTCTTCCACCATATTCATCTCTACCACATTCTTACCCGTTCCAGGGTAACGGACGGTGGCAAGGGCATCCAGTATAAGTTTGGGATATAATTGCATTTTTAAAGGGTTAGGGGTTAGAGGATTCTATGAAGGGTTAGGGGTTAGGGGTTAGGGGATTCTATGAAGGGTTAGGGGTTAGGGGTTAGAGGGGGTGCTGTCAAAGTATTTTCTGAGACCAGAGAGCATTTTAGCAACGTGGATAAATGATGGTCGTATTTCGTCAATGTCATTTAGAGTTAGATAACCAAGATCTTGACCGATTTGTAACTGACTGTAAGCCTCCATCAAAGAGCCATAGGCAATCTCAATGAAATGAGATTTCTCCTTAAAAGAATTTCGTCCGCTTCCCTCTGCGATATTTGAGGTTACGGATGAGGCTGATCTCCTAATCTGATCTCCCAAAGCGTAAGTCTCATATTTGGGGAATTTATGTTGTAAACGATATATGTCCCGAACCAATATCCTCGCTGTATTATAAACCTCAAGGCCTTCAAAAGAAAACACCTTTTCTTCTTTTTCCATTATTATCTTTTTTCTGTTATTATTTAAGCATTCACATTTGCTGTTCATATCCTCTCTAACCTCTAACCTCTAACCCCTAACCTTTAAAGGGGAACGCTTCTCGCGGCTGTAACTGCGATACCCGTCCAAAGGGATTTCTACATCGGGTTCCACTAATTCGCCTGCTAAGGGAAGGTGGAAGCGAAGGTATTTAATGTCGATGCCGCGTGCCCGCCACATACCCTCGTAATAGGTCTGGATTGCAGAGGCACAGCCCCCCTCCGTCTCGGCGTACAGATTCCTTGTTTTGAAATCCGCCTCAATGTTATTGGCCTTGAGCATCTCCTCGGTATAGGTGAAGAGGAAGTTGGAATCGGTCTTCAGATGAATGATGCCGCCCTCCTGCATAAACTGACGGTAGCGCTGTAGAAAATAGGTGCTGGTAAGGCGCTTGGTAACCTTTTTCATCTGCGGGTCGGAGAAGGTGAGCCATATCTCGCTTACCTCGTTAGGGGCAAAGAACTTGTGAATGAATTCTATGTTGGTGCGCAGGAAACCCACATTCTTCATGTTGGAGAGGAGCGCCTCCTGGGCTCCTGTCCACATGCGGGCTCCCTTGATATCCACACCAATGAAGTTCTTGTCGGGGTACAGGTTTCCCAGTCCTACGGTATATTCGCCTCTTCCGCAACCCAGTTCCAGAACTATGGGGTTGGTGTTGTGAAAGAACTGCTCTCCCCAATGCCCTTTGAGCGGGAACTCATCCTGCATGATGGCTGCTGTGGGGCATTCCACGACCAACGGGTTTGCCGCCATCTCAGCAAACTTGGCAAGTTTACCTTTTCCCATGTTACTTCTCGAACGAGAATGAGGTAGTTCCTATGTTGTGACCGTCGGCAAAGATATCCACACGGTATGTTCCGGCACTCAGGGCCTCTGCTACATCCCAGTAAACTGTTATGCTCTGCTCCTCACCGGTATATTCGATGTCCTTGCGAATACTGTATTCCAGACTGCGGTTCTCGTACTGGAAGGTTCCGCCTTTTGTCAGGATATCGCCCGTAGGTGTGCTGATACGTAGGTAGAGACTTCTGATACCTGTGCTGGTAGTAACGTTACGTGCTATCTTGAAGCCAATGACAAACTTCTTGACATCCTTAATCTTCTTGGCAGACTTCCCTTTCTTGTTGCGTCCCTCTGCCCAAATGCCTGTGGCATCCAACTGACTGGCAATCTCGACCTTGGAAGAGAGCGACTCGTTCTGGGTGCTCAGGTTGGTGATATGCTGCTGTGCCTGCTGGTTCTGGGTCTTCAGGTTGGAGTTCTCCTGTGTCAGCTCCTCATTCAGACGGTTCAGTGAGTCAATCTGGTGAACGAAGTCCTGCAGAACCTTTCTCAGGGTAGCCAGTTCCTTCTTCAGTCGCATAATCTCTGCAGCATCGTTACTCTTGACACGACGCAGTTCTTCGAGCAGCTCTTCTGTACGCTGCTGCTCCTTCTCCAACTGGGCAACAAGTGAGTCGTTGTTGATTTGCATCCTCATCTCGTTGTACTGCATGGCAAACTGCTCGTACTCGTTTTCCATCTCTCGCTTGTCCATTTCTGCCAATTCCAGCATCTGCGCATTCTCCTTCTGCTGCTTCTGCATGGTGTAAATCAGGAAACCAATGATACCTGCTACGATGATTGCAGCCACTATAAGGGTTGCGGTAAGTTTCTTGTTCATATCTTATATAATATATAATGTATAGTACATATTTTGGACAAAGGTACAAATTCTTTTTGATATACGGGTTGGTTTTACACTTTTTTATGATAAAAGATGTCGTTTGTGCCCCCTAATGCGGGTGAAAAGGATGCAGGACAAGGATTACGCCTAAATGAACAGTTTTTTCGTCTAATGTGAACAGGAAAATTTCGTTTTGGAAAACTTTTTCTTCAATCTTGTGAATTTGGGTGCTGAAAATCAGATAGTTATAAAAATTTTTGGAAAACTTTTTTATTTTTGGAGAAAAAAACTTTTGCAAAAAGGGAAACTTTTTTCCGGTTTTTCTTGCACGGATTATTCCTTTTTTGTAATTTTGCACAGCAATTTTCGGAAAAACAAAAACTAATATAAATCAAACGAAATGATACAGACTGTAGTAAAAAGAGACGGCCGAATAGTTGGCTTCAACGAGCAGAAGATTGCTGCTGCCATACGAAAGGCTATGCTGACCACCGAAGAGGGTGAGGATGAGGCACTGATAACCTCCATCTCTGACCGTATTTCCGTAAAGGGAAAGGAGCAGATGACGGTAGAGGAGATTCAGGACTTGGTAGAAAACGAGTTGATGAAGTCTTCGCGCAAGGAAGTTGCAAAGGCTTACATCAAATACCGCAATGCACGTAACATTGCCCGTAAGGCCAAGACCCGCGACATCTTCCTGGAGATTATCAATATTAAGAACAATGATGTAACGCGTGAGAATGCCAACATGAATGCCGACACACCTGCCGGTATGATGATGAAATTCTCGAGCGAGACAACCAAACCCTTCGTTGACGACTATCTGCTGAGCGAGGATGTGCGTGAGGCTGTTCAGAACAATTATCTGCATATTCACGACAAGGATTATTATCCTACCAAGTCGCTCACCTGTGTGCAGCATCCATTGGATAAGATTCTTAAGCATGGTTTTCAGGCTGGACATGGCGAGAGCCGTCCTGCCAAGCGTATAGAAACAGCCAGTATCCTGGGTTGTATCAGTATGGAGACTGTGCAGAACGAGATGCACGGTGGTCAGGCTATTCCTGCCTTCGATTATTATCTGGCTCCCTTTGTCCGCAGTTCATATATCGAGGAGGTAAAGGTGCTGGAGGATTTGAATGCCGAGGATTACAGCGAGCTGTACAATGCCCCCATCGATGATTTCCTGAATGTGCCCCTGACAGGCCTTGAGGGACGTGAGCGCATCAAGCAGCATGCCATCAACAAGACCGTGGGAAGGGTTCATCAGGCTATGGAGGCTTTCATCCACAACATGAACACCATTCACTCACGCGGTGGTAATCAGGTGGTATTCAGCAGTATCAACTATGGTACAGATACCAGTGCTGAGGGACGTTGTATTATCCGTGAACTCCTGCGTAGCACCTACGAGGGTGTTGGCAACGGCGAGACTGCCATCTTCCCCATCCAGATCTGGAAGAAGAAGAAGGGCCTCAGCTATCTGCCTACCGACAGGAACTACGACCTTTACAAGTATGCCTGCAAGGTAACGGCACGACGTTTCTTCCCCAACTTCATCAACCTGGATGCCACCTACAACTTCAACGAAAACTGGCGCGAGGATGATCCGGAGCGTTACAAGTGGGAGTGTGCTACCATGGGTTGCCGTACCCGTGTGTTCGAGAACAGATTCGGACCCAAGACAAGTATCGGCAGGGGTAACCTCAGTTTCTCTACCATCAATATTGTACGTCTGGCCATTGAATGTATGGGTATCAAGAATGAGGAAGACCGTATCAATGCCTTCTTCGCTAAGTTGGACAATGTGCTGGAGATTACTGCCAAGCAGTTGCACGAACGTTTCGAGTTCCAGAAGACAGCTTTCGTTAAGCAGTTCCCCCTGTTGATGCAAGGCCTCTGGATTGACAGCGAGAAGCTGAAGCCCAATGATACGATTGCTCCCGTTATCAATCACGGAACACTGGGTATCGGCTTTATCGGACTGGCCGAGTGTCTGGTTGCCTTAGTCGGTAAGCACCATGGTGAGAGCGATGAGGCTCAGCAGTTGGGTTTGAGAATTGTCACCTACATGCGCGACCGTGTGAATGAGTTCAGCGAGAAGTATCAGCACAACTATAGTGTTCTGGCAACTCCTGCCGAAGGCTTGAGCGGAAGGTTCACCAAGTTCGACCGTAAGAAGTATGGCGTTCTGCCTGGTATTACCGACAGAGAGTACTACACCAACTCGAACCATGTGCCTGTGTACTATCACTGCTCTGCCTTGCACAAGGCTCAGATAGAGGCTCCCTATCATGATCTGACCAGAGGCGGTCATATCTTCTACGTGGAGATTGACGGTGATGCAACACATAACCCCGAGGTGGTAATGAACATCGTTGACCTGATGGATAAGTACAACATTGGTTACGGTAGTGTAAACCACACACGCAACCGTTGTATGGACTGTGGCTACGAGAATGCCGAGAAGAATATGGATACCTGTCCGAAATGCGGCAGCCACAATGTAGACCGCCTGCAGCGTATCACAGGTTATCTGGTGGGTACAACCGACCGTTGGAACAAGGCTAAGCTGGCTGAGCTCAACGACCGTGTGGTACATGACTAAAATACCATTGCTTGAAAGATGACAATCAACGTTTTAAGCATTGTTAATGACACTACAGTAGATGGACCGGGTTTCAGAACCTCCATCTACTGTAGTGGTTGTAAGCATCATTGTGAAGGCTGCCATAATCCGCAGTCGTGGGCATTTGGGGCAGGAGAGGAAAGGACTGTTGACTCGCTGATGCAGGAGATTGTTGCCGATCCGATAGCTCATGTCACCTTCACAGGAGGTGATCCGTTCTTTCAGGCTGAAGGATTTGCTGAGTTGGCAGAACGGATAAAAAAAGAAACCGACAAGACCATTTGGTGCTATACGGGTTTCCTTTTTGAGGACCTGCTGAAGGTTCCTGCGTATTATAACCTGCTCAAATACTTGGATGTGCTGGTGGACGGCCCCTTTATACAGGAACTGCGCGATGAGGACCTGCTGTTCTGCGGCAGCAGTAACCAACGGCTTATAGATGTACAGGCTTCATTGAAACAGGGAAGCGTTGTACTTTGGAAGCGCGACGAAGACTTCTTTTAGCTTTTAGATGCGCACATCGGTTCCCCACATCATTTTCTCTCGCAAGGTGTGGAAATAGGAACCGTTGCTGCGCTTGAGGACTTTTATCAGGTAGGGAGCTTTGCGCACAGAAAGTCGGATGCCCTCCTGACATTTTTCGCTTCGTCCGTCCACGGCAACCAGAAAATTGTGGTTGCGGCTTTCCACTGTCAGGGAGATTTCCTTGTCGTCCGAAAGGGTAAAGGGTCGGACGTTCAGGCTGTGCGGAGCCACAGGTACCAAACCGATGGTCTTGCTGTCGGGGTGCATGACAGGACCTCCCACACTAAGGGCGTAACCGGTACTTCCCGTAGGGGTGTTGATAATAAGGCCATCCGCTTGGTAGGTGGTCAGGTACTCACCATTGATATCCACTCGGATACTAATCATAGAGGAATTATCGCGTTTCAGCACAGCTACCTCGTTTAGCGCAAAGGGGTAGTCGGCAGGCTCGCCCTGAGAGTAGGAGAGTTGCAGCACACTGCGCTCCTCGGTTCTCAGACCGGTGGTATAAATCTCTTCTATGGCATAAGGGATATCCTCAGGAGAGAAGTCGGAAAGGAATCCCAATCGGCCCGTATTGATACCCAGGATGGGAATTTCCTTGTTGCCCACACGTCGGGCCACTTCCAGAAATGTTCCGTCGCCTCCCATACTGATGGCTACATCTGCCTGAAAATCATTTCCGTCGATGAGTTGTGAGCAAGGTACATTGATACGTAAATCCTGAGTGAGGAATTCGTAGAACGGGGCATCTATGAGTATGGTTGCCTTATGCTTCTCCAGTTCCGTCAGTATTTTCTGTACGGAATTCACTTTCTTGTGCTGATAGATATTGCCAAAGAGTGCAAATCTCAGGGTTTTCTCCATTTTTCTTTCATTTTGTCTGGCAAAGATAAGAAAATTTCTTAACTTTGCACAAAAAGATAACCCATTAATATAGAGTAAGGAATGATTTACGTATTTTTAGCTACAGGATTCGAGGATATTGAGGCCTTGGCTCCCGTTGATATTATGCGCAGAGCTGGTCTGCCGGTAGAAACCGTTTCCATTACGGGAACAGAGATTGTAGAGAGTGCCCATGGCGTTGGCATCAAAGCCGACAGGCTGCTTGCTGAGGTAGATTTCAGCAAGGCAGACATGATAGTCTTACCAGGTGGTCTTCCCGGAAGTACCAATCTGGATGCATGTGCCCCTCTTACCAATGCTATTGCCGCCCATTTTGCAGCAGGAAAGCCCATTGCTGCCATTTGCGCAGCACCTCTTGTGTTCGGTCATCTGGGCGTTCTGCAAGGGAAGAAGGCAACTTGCTATCCCGGAGTGGAAGGCGAACTGGCAGGTGCCACCTATACTGCAGCCATTGTGGAACAGGATGGCAATGTTATCACAGGAAAGGGACCAGCGGCAGCTTTCGAATTCGGCTATACCATTGTGGATTTCTTTAAAGGCGCAGGGGCAAGCAATCCTTTGCGTCAGGGTATGATATACCAGGAACTGGTAGGTTGATATGGAGCGATACGCCATCCTTGTGGCAGGAGGCAAGGGACTTCGTATGGGCGGTGATATTCCCAAGCAGTTCCTTCCTATTGGCGGCAAGCCTGTGCTGATGCGTACCATCGAGGTGTTCCGACAGGCTTATCCGGATATTCACATCATTCTGGTATTACCTGCTTCGCAACAGGAATACTGGCAGCAATTATGTCGTGAATATGCCTTTAGCGTACCTTTCCGGATAGCCGATGGCGGTGAAACGCGTTTCCATTCGGTGAGCAATGGACTGAAGTTGGTACCTGACGATGCGGAAGGCATTGTAGGTGTTCATGACGGTGTGAGGCCTTTTGTGTCTGTTGAAACCGTCCGACGATGTTATGATGAGGCTGTTGAGCGAGGGGCTGTGGTACCTGTAGTCTCGGTAGTTGAGACGGTACGCCAAATTTGTGAGGACGGAACAAGTGTTACCGTTCCACGCGATGCGTACAAACTGGTACAGACACCCCAGGCGTTCCGTGTATCGTTGCTCAAGGAAGCCTACCGGCAGCCTTATATCCCCGCTTTTACCGATGATGCCTCCGTTGTGGAAGCCTTGGGCAAACCCGTACATTTGGTGGAGGGAAACCGAGAGAACATAAAGATAACGACACCGGCTGACATACGATTTGCAGACGGACTGCTCTGAGAAATGCAAGATTTAAGAAAGCTAGAACTTACTTACTTGCCTGGCATAGGACCTAATAGGGCCAAGATGCTGAGTCAGGAGTTGAACATCAACTCGTGGC
The DNA here is from genome assembly GCA_017445925.1 of Bacteroidaceae bacterium. GTDB lineage: Bacteria > Bacteroidota > Bacteroidia > Bacteroidales > Bacteroidaceae > Physcousia. The sequence continues at coordinate 19,907 of JAFSRW010000059.1, forward strand.
ACGACCTCCTGTATTATTTTCCTTATAAGCATATCGACCGCAGTAGGCTTTACATGATAAACGAGCTTACAGCGGATATGCCTTTTGTGCAGGTGAAGGGTCAGATACTGAGTTTTGAGGAGGCAGGTGCGGGCAGGAAAAAGCATCTGATAGCACACTTCACAGACGGGGCTATGCTGATGGATCTGGTGTGGTTTAATGGTATCAGTTATATCAAGAAAGCCTACAAACTGCACACAGACTACATTGTGTTTGGTCGTCCCAACGTCTATAACGGACGTATCAATATTACCCATCCCGATATAGATCCTGCCAACACCCTTGTGCTGAGCAAGATGAGTATGCAACCCTATTACAGCACGACGGAGAAAATGAAGAAGGCGGGCCTTAATTCCCGCTCGCTGGAACATTTTACCAGTACGCTGTTCACTAAGTTGCAGGAGCCGTTTCCCGAGACACTTCCTACCTACTTGATTGAAAGGCTGCATCTGATGTCGCTGGATAAGGCGCTCCGACTGGCCCATTATCCTTCCACGGCTATGGAACTTTCCCATGCCACCATGCGACTGAAGTTTGAGGAGCTATTCTATATCCAGCTTTCTATCCTCAGGTATTCACGTGAACGTCAGGCAAAAAGGCATGGCTATCGGTTTGAAAAGGTTGGCGACACGTTTAATACCTTCTACTATCATCATTTGCCTTTCCAACTGACAGGTGCTCAGAAGCGTGTCATCAAGGAGATGCGAGTGGATATGAACAGCGGTCGGCAGATGAACCGGTTGTTGCAGGGTGATGTGGGAAGCGGTAAGACCTTGGTGGCGCTGATGACCATGTTGCTGGCATTGGACAACGGGTTCCAGTCGTGTATCATGGCACCCACGGAGATTCTTGCCGAGCAGCATCTGGAGACGTTCCGCTCCTTCCTTGGGGATATGCCTGTCAGGGTAGAATTACTTACGGGAACCGTAAAGGGGAAACGACGTCAGGCCATTCTGGACGGACTCAAGGACGGTACGGTGAATATCTTGGTGGGAACGCATGCAGTTATCGAGGATAACGTAGAGTTCCAACGTCTGGGTTTTGCCGTTATAGATGAACAGCACCGTTTTGGTGTTGCACAGCGTGCCCGCTTGTGGAGAAAAAGTCTGGTGCCGCCTCATGTGCTGGTGATGACGGCCACTCCCATCCCTCGCACATTGGCCATGACTCTTTATGGCGATTTGGATGTTTCCGTAATAGATGAACTGCCGCCTGGCCGAAAGCCCATCAAGACAATCCATACGTACGATAACAAACCTGAAATCCTGTATCAGGGAATCCAACGGGAGATAGAAGCCGGACATCAGGTGTACTTTGTTTTCCCTTTGGTTAAGGAGAGCGAGAAACTGGCACTGAAGAACGTGGAGGAAGAGTTTGTGCACCTGCAACAGGTGTTCCCTCATTACCGCCTCAGTATGGTGCACGGACAGATGAAGCCTGCCGATAAGGATGCCGAGATGCTGAAGTTTGTGAGTGGTGAGACGCAGATTCTTGTCGCAACGACAGTAATCGAGGTGGGTGTGAATGTGCCCAACGCATCGGTGATGGTTATTCAGAACGCAGAGCGTTTCGGGCTTTCCCAACTTCACCAGCTCAGAGGAAGGGTAGGCAGGGGAGCCAAACAGTCCTACTGCATCTTGGTTACCGGTTATGAGTTGGCCAGGGATACCCGAAGACGTATACAGATTATGACGGAAACGAACGATGGTTTCGAGATTGCCGAGGAAGATCTGAAACTTCGTGGCCCCGGTGATTTGGAAGGAACACAGCAGAGTGGTGTGGCCTTCGATCTGAAACTGGCTAATCTGGCACGCGACGGACAACTGGTTCAGTTGGCACGCGATACCGCTTCCAGCGTATTGGATGCCGACCCGCAACAGAACCTTCCGGAAAACCAAATTCTATGGAACAGGCTCAACTATCTGAACCAGAAAGACGAGGATTGGAGTCAGATATCGTAAAAAGAGTTAAAAGACTTTGCCGTTCCAAATTTTATTTGTACCTTTGCATCCGAAAAGTGGAAGAAGGTCCATTTTAACTGAAAAGAAATTAAAAATAACCACATGCTGGAAAGAACTCTGGTTTTGTTAAAACCAAGCACGATACAAAGAGCTCTGATTGGAGAGATTATTAATCGTTTTGAGAAGAAAGGTCTTCGAATAGCGGGTTTAAAGATGTTGCAATTGGATGACGCCATCCTGGAGGAACATTATGCCCATTTGGTAAAGAAACCTTTTTTTCCTTCTTTGAAGGCCTCAATGAAGAAAACCCCGGTCATAGCTATGTGTCTTGAAGGAGTGGACGCAATTGCCGTGGTTCGATATATTACAGGTTATACCAACGGACGTAAGGCTGATGCCGGAACCATCCGTGGTGACTACTGTATGAGTAACCAGCAGAATATTGTACATGCTTCTGACTCGCCAGAGGCCGCTGCAGTAGAGTTGAACCGATTCTTCAAGCCCGAAGAAATCTTTGATTTGGGCAACTTGAATATGGATCGCTTGTATGCAGTGGATGAAGCAAACTAATGCAAAAATGAAAACAAGAATGATAGTTAAAAAGTTTATTTTCATGATGGCTATGGCTTGCGTTGCCACTTCAGGTGTCGCGCAAGACAAACTGGCTAGTATGGCTCCTGTTGATAAGAAGATGCGTACCATCGACAGCCTTTCTATTGTACATCTGCTTCAGCACGAGGAATCTGCTCAGCCACCTGCATCTGCACTTTATCCCGAGTGGAACAATGTTTATACCACCCAGTATGGCGTAGAAATGCCTGATGAGTATAAGATTGACTTGCGTGGGTTCTGTATGCCTACTGATAGTCGTTTGGTTACCAGCCATTACGGTTATCGCAGGACTTTCCACCGCAACCATTATGGAACAGATATTAAGGTTTATGTGGGCGATACCATCCGTGCTGCATTTAGCGGCAAGATTCGTATTGTTGCTTATGAGGGAAAGGGTTACGGACGTTATGTTATTATCCGCCATCCCAATGGATTGGAAACCCTCTATGGCCACATGAGCAAGCAGCTGGTAAAGGAAGATCAGATGGTAACAGCTGGTGAACCTATTGGTCTGGGCGGTAATACCGGTCGTTCCAAGGGTTCTCACCTGCACTTCGAAACTCGTTTCTTAGGTAAGTTCATCAACCCTGAGAGACTGTTTAACTTCGAGATGCAGGATGTAAAGGCTGACTATTATGTTTATCGTTCTAACGGAAGCGGTTCGCTTATGAATGCCAGTGGTGTTCTGGCAGCAGCTGAGAACGAGGAGAATAGCGTTCTGGATAAGGAGGAGGAGAGCAGAGAGTTCCAGCAGCAGCGCATTGCTGCCCAGAAGGCAAAGCCTCGTACCTCTATTCATAAGGTTAAGTCGGGCGATACCCTTTCCAGCATTGCCAAGAAGTACCATACTTCTGTGAAGGAGTTGTGCCGCCTGAACGGTATCAAGCAGACATCTACCCTCCGTGTCGGGCAGATTCTGAAACATAGCTGATAAGATTATATTTGTCAAAAGATACAGACGCCCAAGGAATTCTTCTTGTGGCGTCTTCTTTTTTGTATTTTATTTTGTATTTCCCTCGTTTCTTCGTAACTTTGCAGCGAAATATATAAATAATGTATATGGAGACTAAGGAACAGTTTGAGCAGGTAATGGCAGAATGCCGTGCACTCTTTGCCAAGAAGTTGCACGACTATGGTGCCGCCTGGCGTATTATGCGTCCTACCTCGCTCACCGACCAGATATACATAAAAGCAAACAGAATCCGTAGCATAGAGACCAAGGGCGTAAATCTGGTAGGCGAAGGCATAGTGCCAGAGTTTATCGGTATTGTCAATTACGCCATCATAGGTCTTATTCAGTTGGAGTTGGGGTATTCCGAGACTCCGGATGATATGACAGAGCAGGAGGCACTTGCCGCATACGACAAGCAAGCCCAGAAGACGCTGGCACTGATGCTACGCAAGAATCATGATTATGATGAGGCTTGGCGCGGTATGCGTGTAAGCAGTTATACCGACCTCATCCTCATGAAGATATTCCGTACGAAACAGATAGAGTCTCTAAGGGGAGACACGTTGGTGTCAGAGGGCATCGACGCTAACTATATGGACATGATGAATTATGCTGTTTTCGGCTTGATAAAACTGACGTTTGGTGAAGAGGAAAATCAGAAATAAGATAGTCGGGGCAGTTGTTAATGTGTCACGTCTGCTGCTGTCCTTTACTTTCCTATTCTCTGGAACGGTTAAGTTGATTGACCCCAAGGGAACCGAATACAAGATACAGGACTACATAGCAGCATTGGGCTTTGGCGATACGTTGTTCGCTTCCATTCCATTGTTGCTTGCCGTTCTCTTTTCGGCCTGCGAGTTTGTGCTGGGAATCTACATGCTCTTTGGCATTCAGCGTCGTCTCACATCGACTGCGATGATATTGTTCCTGGCTTTCATGACACCGCTCACCTTCTATCTTGCCGTTGCCAATCCTATTGCAGACTGCGGATGTTTTGGCGATGCCATCAAGCTCACCAACTGGCAGACCTTTGGCAAGAACGTTGTGCTGCTGGCTGCTGCCGTGTTAGTGCTGCGTTATTACAGGCTGATGAGACGCTTTATGACCAAGCGCCACCAATGGACGGTATCCATCTATACCTGGACATTTGCGTTCGTCTTTGCGTCATATAACCTGTATTACCTGCCGGTGGTGGATTTTCGCCCCTATCATATTGGAGCGGATCTCAAGAAGGCGCTGACGTCAGATGTGCAGTATGTCACTACATTCATTCTCGAGAAGGATGGTGTGCAGAAGGAGTTTACGCTGGAGGATTATCCCGACAGTACCTGGACATTCATAGACAGCAAGACCACCACTATCGGTGATGAGAAGAGTAGCTCAGGGATAGAGACGTTGCAGATTCTGTCGGCAGAGACAGGAGAGGATATAACCCCACAGGTGATTATGGACCCGGGGTATGTGTTCCTGCTTGTGGCTCCTTATCTCGAAAAGGCAGATGACAGCATGATGGAGCGCCTGATAAGCCTTCATGATTACTGTACCGGAAACGGCTATCAGTTCTTATGCCTCACATCGAGCGGAGAAGAGGGTATCGCACATTGGGTTGAACTCACAGGAGCCGAATATCCTTTCTGCTACACAGATGCTGAGGTGCTGAAGACCATGGTACGCTCCAATCCCGGATTGATATTGCTGCATAACGGTGTGGTGGAGAACAAATGGCCATCAACCACCATTCCTGGTGAGGAGGAGCTGACGGCACCTGTGGAGGAACTGCCCGACTTCCATCCTGCCAGAAGCGGGTTGCGGCATAAGGCGTTCAAGATATTCCTCTGGTATATTCTGCCCTTGCTTTTCTTTGCTTTGGCAGATAACCTGTGGGTAATGTGGAAACTGAGAAATTTACATAATATTAAACCATTAAAAAACAAATTTCAAATGAGAAAAAAGATTGTTGCAGGCAATTGGAAGATGAACAAGACCCTGCAGGAAGGTGTAGCTTTGGCTACTGAGTTGAAGGATATTCTGGCTGCCGAGAAGCCTAATTGCGAGGTTATCATTGGTACTCCATTCATCCACTTGGCAACTGTTAGCGAGTTGCTGAAGGACAGTGTTATAGCTGTAAGTGCTGAGAACTGCGCCAACAAGGAGAGTGGTGCTTATACAGGCGAGGTTTCTGCTGCTATGGTAAAGAGCACTGGTGCCGAGTATGTAATTCTGGGTCACAGCGAGCGTCGTGAGTATTACAACGAGACTCCTGAGATTCTGAAGGAGAAGGTCGACCTGGCTTTGGCTAACGGTCTGAAGGTTATCTTCTGCATTGGTGAAAGCTTGGCTGAGCGCGAGGCTAACAAGCAGGAGGCTGTTTGCAAGGCTGAGTTGGCTGGTAGCGTATTCCATCTGACAGCTGAGCAGTGGAAGAATGTTGTAATTGCTTACGAGCCCATCTGGGCTATTGGTACCGGTAAGACCGCTACTGCTGAGCAGGCTGAGGAGATTCATGCTTACATCCGTAGCTGTGTTGCCGAGGTTTACGGTGCTCAGGTTGCTGATGAGACCAGCATTCTCTATGGTGGTTCTTGCAAGGCCAGCAATGCTCCCGAGTTGTTTGCTAAGCCCGACATCGATGGTGGCTTGATTGGTGGTGCTTCTCTGAAGGCTCCCGATTTCAAGGGTATCATTGACGCTTGGAAGTAATCGTTTCATACATTCAGGTTTCGCAGGCCTTCAGGCTTGCGGACCTGATGATTTATTTCAATGTTCCTTCATGAAAAGTGTTCTTCTTACATTGACGCTTACCCTTGCCTGCTTTTTGGCTCATGCTCAGGTAAAGTATACCGAAGAGATTCAGACCGAGACGATTGGGCAGGGAAAGATTGTGTTGCACCAGAGTAAGGCCATTACCGATTTGGTTAACGGCATTGCTCCTAAGTTGGCAACTGTTGCTGTGAAGGCAGAAAATAAGGTGGCTCCGTACTCCAAAAAGCCTCAGGTGCCGGATTCCCTTCTGGCGGATTCCGTCAAGCTTATGTCACCGGGAGTGCGTATTCGTATGAACGGATACCGTATTCAGGTTTACCTGGGCGGCAATACACGCAAGGGAAAGTCCGAGGCTCAGGCAATGAAGGAACGTGTCAAAGGCTACTTCCCCGAACTCTCTGTTTATGCCGGTTTTCAGTCGCCCCACTGGATCTGTCGTGCTGGCGATTTCCGCACCATGGAGGAGGCTTCAGAGTACCTGCAGCAGATGCGTGAAACGGGGCGCTTTGATGAGGCTGTTATTGTGAAGAGTAAGATTAATGTACGCGAATAATTATGACTGACATAGAAAAGGAATTGGAGGAACACGTCCATCGCATCCTTGAACTGATGGGCGAGGATGCCAATCGTGAGGGTTTGCACAAGACACCGCACCGTGTGGCAAAAGCCATGCAGACACTAACCAGAGGTTATGCCGAGGACCCTATAGCTATCCTCAATTCTGCCAAGTTCAGCGAGGACTATCGTCAGATGGTCATTGTTCGGGATATCAACTTCTATTCGCTCTGTGAGCATCACATGCTTCCTTTTTACGGAAAGGTGCATGTGGCATATATCCCAAACGGACAGGTCACCGGGCTAAGCAAGATAGCTCGTGTAGTAGACTGTTTCTCACACCGTCTGCAGATTCAGGAACGTATGACCAAGCAGATACGTGAGTGTATTCAGGAGGCATTGAAACCGTTGGGTGTAATGGTAGTGGTGGAGGCTCAGCACATGTGTATGCAGATGCGGGGTGTAGAGAAACAGGGAAGTATTACTACCACCAGTGATTTCTGCGGGGCTTTCAATCAGGCTAAGACCCGAGAGGAATTCTTGCAGCTTATTTCAAGATAACACGCTCGCCACATTCTTTGGCAAGCTCTTTTGCCCGTTTTGTCTTTTCGTTGAATTCAGTCATCAAGGCACGCAGTTCGTCCTTGTTGTTCCTGACTTCGGGCTTCTTCGTCTTTTCTATAATCGACTTCAGTTCGCTTTGAACAATGCTCAGTTTCAGGCTGGCCATCAGGTTGGGGACTATCTCGTCCAGCCGTTCGTCGGTGGGTAGCTCTCCGTGCAGTTTGCTAAGGGGTACATTGTCCAGACACAGGTTGGCCGCCAGTTTGTTGATTTCGGCATCAGGGTGGTTAACAAAGAAATGCTCTGCCTTGAATCCTTCCTCCTTTATGTGCTCAAAACCTTCCTTCAGCATACGTTCATATAAGGGGTCTGAGAGTTTTATCTCCTCGTCTTCCAGACTGTAATAAATGTATTCTATTACCGTCAGCGGGATTTCATTTCCCTCTTCATCTTCCATCTGACTCATGAATTTCTCTCCGTGCCTTACCAGCATCTGCATCAGGGTAAGTTCGCGGGGATTCCCTTTGGCAATGGTAGGTATGTGAACCTCTGTGTTGCTGGGAACATCCTGTTGTGTAGGGTCTGTTTTCTCGGGACCGGCATCAGGGTTCTGTGGAACATTCCTTCTTGCTTCCCGTTCCTGTTCCTTACGCTTTTCGTCCCTCAGTTTCAGTATCTGGTTCTTTACGGCATCCGAAATCAGGCGTTCCTCCATGTGCAGCTTTTGGGCAGCCTGACGGATGTACAGCACACGGGTAATCTCATCGGGTATTACGGCAATGCTCTCTGAAACATTATGAATCAGTTGTCCCAACTTATTGGGGTCGTCCTTGGCGCTCTCCATCAGATGGCTGGTCTTGTAGTCCACAAAGTCCACCTGATTCTCTTTCAGGTACTGCTGATATTCCGTAGCATTGTGTTTGCGTGCAAAGCTGTCGGGGTCATCTCCGTCGGGAAGCAACAACAGTTTTACGTTCATTCCTTCAGCCAGCAGCATATCTATACCTCGTTCGCTGGCATGGATGCCTGCCTCGTCACCGTCAAAGATTACCGTAATATTATTGGTCATACGGTGAATCAGTCGGATCTGTTCGTTGGTCAGTGCTGTTCCGCTGGATGCCACCACATTTTCCACACCTTGTTGGTGCATCGCCATCACATCTGTATAGCCTTCCACCAGATAGCAGAGGTCCTGCTTGCGGATGGCTTCCTTGGCTTGGAAGAGACCGAAGAGTTCGCGCCTTTTGCTGTAGACCATACTCTCGGGCGAGTTCATGTATTTCACGTTTACGCCCTTGGTGGCAGCATCCAGCACACGTCCACCAAAACCTGCCACTCTGCCGCTCATGGTAAAGATAGGCCAGATAACCCTGCCGCGGAATCTGTCGCGCAGCTTCCCGTCCTGCTCGTTCTTCAGGCAGAGGCCTGTTCCTAAGCTCAGTTTGGTATCTTTCTCGTTGGGAGTATTAATCAGGAACTTCTCTAAGTAGCCCGCTTTCAGTGCATCAGCGGCTAATGTGTGCTCCTTGCTGTTGGGGCTGTAGCCCACCTGAAACTTCTTCAGGATATCATCGCGGAAACCTCTGCCACGGAAGTAGGCCAGACCTATGGCTTTGCCATCGGGCGTGTTGTTCAGCTCGTTCTGGAACCAGTCGCGGGCCCATTCGTTCACAATGAACATACTGTCGCGGTCGTTGCGCGATTCCAACTCCTCTTTTGTGAGTTCCTTCTCCTGAATCTCAATGCCGTATTTCTTGGCCAGATAACGCAGTGCATCGGGGTAGGAGAGTTGTTCGTGCTTCATGATGAAGTGAACAGGACTTCCTCCCTCACCGCAGGCAAAGCATTTGCACAGATTCTTGGCAGGAGATACCATAAAGGATGGCGTAGTATCGTCATGGAAGGGGCACAACCCTTTCAGGTTTACGCCGGCACGTTTCAGTGTCACAAAGTCAGACACCACATCCACAATGTTTGCCGCATCCAGTATCTTATCTACCGTTAATCTGTCTATCATATACGCCCCTCTTCCCGTTCCCCCGAGGGGGAAGGCCTTTTCTTTTCTTTGCAAATTTAGATAAAAAATACGAGAAACGGCTGTAATGTCAGAAAAAAAGTGTAAGTTTGCAGAGTAAACCGTAAAAACTATAGCATTATGAATACCCAACTGGTTGACCGTTTTCTTAAATATGTATCTTTTGATACCCAGTCAAGCGAGGAATCCGCTTCTTGTCCCAGCACCCGCAAACAGTTTGCTTTGGCAGAATATCTGCGCGATGAACTCACCGCTTTAGGCCTTGAGGATGTTTGCATGGACGAGAATGCATACGTCTATGCCACTCTGCCTGCCAATACCGACAAGCCTGTGCCCACAATAGGCTTCATCGCCCACATGGATACATCCCCCGATTGCAGCGGAGCCGACATCAAACCGCGTATCATCAAAAATTATGATGGGAAGGATGTGGTTTTGGATGCTGCCCAGAATATTGTTACCCGTGTGGCTGCTTTCCCCGAGTTGAGAGATCACGTGGGTGAAGACCTCATTGTCACCGATGGGCACACCCTTCTCGGAGCTGATGACAAGGCAGGTATTGCCGAGATAGTAACAGCTATTGTCTATTTGCAGGAGCATCCCGAGATTAAGCACGGTAAGATTCGTGTTGGCTTTAACCCCGATGAGGAGATTGGAGCAGGCGCCCATCTATTCGATGTGCAGAAGTTTGGTTGCCAGTGGGCGTATACCATGGATGGCGGCGAAGTGGGTGAGTTGGAGTACGAGAACTTCAATGCAGCAGGAGCCAAGATACTTGTCAAGGGTTGTAACGTACACCCGGGGTATGCCAAGGATAAGATGGTCAATGCCGTTCTTATAGCCAGTGAGTTTGCACAGGAGATGCCACAGAACGAGGTGCCCCAACTTACCTCCGGCTACGAAGGTTTCTACCATCTGACCTCTTTGCAGGGAACGGTAGAGGAGGCAAGATTATCTTATATCATTCGCGACCACAACCGTCAGATGTTCGAGATGCGCAAGAAGGTCATGCTGGACATGGTGGAACGTTTCAACCAGCGCTATGGTGCAGGGACGGTGCTTATTGAGTTGAACGACCAGTATTACAACATGCTCTCCCAGCTCTCTGATAAGCCCCACATTACAGATATTGCTCGTCAGGCTATTGAGGAAGCTTGCGGCTTCTGTAAGATTATCCCCATCCGTGGTGGAACAGATGGTGCTCAGTTGTCTTTCAAGGGTTTGCCTTGCCCCAACATCTTTGCTGGAGGATTGAATTTCCACGGTCGTCACGAGTTTGTCCCCATCCAGAGTATGGAGAAAGCCATGCAGACCGTCGTCAATATCTGCCGCATTACGGCAGAGAAGTATTAGGAGAAGCCAACGGCTAGCAAAAAGACCCGTTATCTTTCGCGAGATAGCGGGTCTTTTGCTTAGAATGTGGGTTGCAACTCGACGTATTCCGAACTTGCTGTGTAGCAGGGGCATCTCTTGTGGATGCCTGGTAGTTCACAATGGCCGAGGATACGGGCCGATGGATAATCGCGGGTGAGGGCTTTCAACAACTCGTAGAGGGCGTGTTTCTGTTGCTCAGTACGAGTGTCGGCTGGCTCGCCGTTTTCATCCAGACCTCCTTCATAGACTACGCCAAGGGAACAACTGTTATAACCTCTGGCATGGACTCCCTGAACAGACTCTGGCAACAGGGGGACAACTGTCCCATCATAACGGACATAGTAGTGGTAGCTACACTGCCCATACTTTTCCATACCACATTTTATCAGTTTTTCCACGCTGAAGGGCTTGTTGCACCTGTTAGCCACACAGTGAACAATAATGTACTTAACGGACTTTAGAGATTTCACTTTTGTTAGTTGAAAATTGAAAATTGAAAGTTGAAAATTATTCTAGGAGTTAATAAACTTGAACTCCTTGAACCTCTTGAACCTCTTGAACGCTTAACTTTGTTAAGCATTCATGCACGACTGTACGCAGAGGGTACCAACTACAGAGGTAAGGATAGTGATAATAATCTGAATAATCTTTTTGATTGTTGACCAGTTGAGTTTCATAATAATATAATGGTTATAGGTTATGGGTTATTGGTTATTGAATTAAGAATTAAGAGAGAAGAATTAAGAATTGATAACAAAAATAAAGGTTATAGGTTAAGGGCTCTTGGCGCTTGGCTATTCTATTAAGCTACTAACCTACTAAACTCTAA
>JAFSRW010000060.1 GCA_017445925.1 Bacteroidaceae bacterium
TGCTCGCATCTACATCGAGGAGCCCGACGGTACTGAGACTGCAATCGACGCTATCGAGTTCGCTAACGACATTAACGGCGAGAGCATCTACACTGTTGACGGTAAGAAGGTTAGCAAGGCTGCTCAGAAGGGTATTTACATTCAGAATGGCAAGAAGGTTGCTATTAAGTAATTCCTTATACATTGCATTAAATGAAGAGACCGCTCACCTGAGCGTGAGCGGTCCTTCTCAAACAAAACCGTTTTAATAATAACAAATTAAACACAAATTTAAGGAAATGAAAAAGATTGAATACATTGTGCCAGAGATGGAGGAACTTGAGTTGAGGTACTCCAAGATGCTTTGTGCAAGTGGTGATGATGAGCCAGGAGATGGCGGAGATGGTGATCCAGATGTAAACATCCCAGACTAATTGTCACAAAGAAATAATAAATTCCGATAAGCATGCCGGAGATGCACCCCTCCTTAGGAGAATGCATCTCCGGCTCGCTTTTGAAATAGCTTATTAGCTTAATAGCTTATTAGCTTAAATGGTTAGAGAAACCAATTAGCGGTTAGCGAAACAAAAACAAAGACAAAAACAAAAAAGTTATCGTTATCGTTAACGTTAGCGTTATATAAAGGTTATGGGTTATAGAAATTCAACTTTCAACCTTCAACTGGAAATCTGGAACTGGCTGCTTTGCAGCTATGAAACGAAAAACAAACTGTAAACGGTAAACTGTAAACAGTAAACTAAATGAAAAAATGAGAAAAACAATACTTACATTATTAATAGCAGTAACATGCGTTATGGGTGCTAATGCACAGGTGCTTACACTCAGAGACACGCGTGACCTTACTGAAAACATCAACGCAGCAGCAGAGTCAGGCAGTGAATACATCTTAAGATTCTCAAGCCGTGCTGTAAACGGCGATATGTGGAATGTACTGGTGCTACCGTTCGACACAGACGTAGCTACCATATCAAATGCTTTCTACTATGTTGCAGTTGATATCCTCAACGAGGAAGTTGCGAGCGGCAACGTACATTTTAAGACATATACAGGTAAGATTCCTGCCTACACACCCTTCTTGTTCAAACCCACCAGCGACCCGAAGTATGGCAAGAAAAACTTTAATGAAGTGTCATTCTCTGGTGTAAAGCTGAAGGCAGTTCCAGAGAAGATAGAGGTAAGCGATGCCGCAGGTAACAAGTTCGTAGGAACAGTGGCTCCTACCACGTTCTATGGCAGCAAGTACTGGTATCTGTCGAAGAATCTGTGGTATCGTGCCACACGCTATACAGAAGAGAATCCCGTAAAACTGAAGTCTCTGCGTGCCTATGTGGACTATACCCGCAATACCAGGAACATGGCACCACAGATTATCATCGAGGAGCCGGACGGCACCACCAGTATCGTCAGCCCTGAGGCCTTCAGCGAAGGTCAGTTCAGCACCGATGCTACACAGGACGATGGCTGGTACACCATTACTGGCGCTCCCCTCTCTGAGAAACCTACCACACAAGGTATGTACATTCATCAGGGTAGGAAGGTTGTGATTAAGTGAGCGAAGTGAGAGCTGGCTCACACTTCCGAACGTGAACAAGCTAGAACATAGTTCAAGGTTGTGATTAAGTAAAGCCTCACCCCTTACCCGAACACCGTCGAGAGTGGGAACTCTCTCCCCTCTGTGGGGCCGCAGCCACATTTAGTGGCTACTCTAATGACCCCATTCGCTCCGAGGAGAGGGGGACTTGGGCCATAGGCCAATAAAACCTGAAACCCAAATTCCACTCTGCCCTCCGTTGCGAATGGGGACTCCCCTTCGGGCCACCGTCAGAATCGAAGATTCTTCCCCTCATCAGGCACAGAAAGACATTCAGTCTTTCTTCCAAAGGGCCTTCTTCGCCCCTTTGTGGGGCCGGAACCACATTCAGTGGTTCCTCTAAAGGCCCCAGACGCCCCAAATGGGAGGCGGGGAAATGAGAGTCGCTCACCTGAGCGTGAGTGACTCCTTACTTTAAAGAAAAAAGGTATTAAAGAAAAACACCAAAAAATTAAACTTATGAAAAGATATTTTCATCTGTTGCTTTTGATGACCCTGCTGCCATTGGCAGGCTGGGCTCAAAATGTAAGTTGGAAGAGTGGAGCATCCACCGAGGAAGTCCCCTTTGGATTGTCGGGTGCTGATTTATCAAGTTTGGCAGGCAGACTGAATGTAACAAGTGGTTATGGCAACGAGCCTTGTGTGTTTAACACCACTAATGCTTATTTCCCTTCTGGCACTAACCAATATAATCTGGCACTCTATCGTAACGTTGTGGATGCCATAAATAAAACGGGCATAGTTACTACCACGTGCGAAACAGGGCAAGAATACTATCTTAACGTATCTGTCTATCACCGTAAAGAAGCTGGCAGTTGGGGCCAGACTACTGTTTTAAAATTACTCAAAATTGTAAGGGCGGATAATAAGATTACCTCTCCTTTTACCATTGAAAACTGGAATTATGGTGAACCCAGAAAGTATCCAACGATTCCTACCACAACAGATTATAGTACACCAAGCATACAATATTCAGGCGATGGAGCAAACTGGGGCGAGTACGAAGACATTGTAAACGACTTTCCAGGTGACTGGTATGTACGTGCTTACGTTCCCCAATCAACAAACTACAATGTATTAAGCGAGATAAGGCAATTCCGAATCAACCCGATTCCAGTCAACCTTACGCTCGGTGAAGTTACCAAAACCTGGGAAAAACCATGGAATAATCCTACAATTGACGACCTTACCAGCGCATCCTACACCGTATCAGGTGCAAGCTGGAACGATATCAAACCCTACCTGAAGTGGCATCAGGTTGAGCCAGTGGTGAGTGCAGGCACTTTCAAATACACACTGAAGGTTACAGGTAAAAGTATCTACGGCATACACATTAACGACTCAAAAGCCATTCTGAAAGTGGAGAAGGCTGATGCCACACTGAGTACGGTAGGCAACGGTCCCAACCTGACCTATAACGGCAAACCTCAGACACTGAATGCTGACGCTACTCCTGAATTTAAGGATAAGGGTGGCAACGTAGCCGGTGATATCTTGTACACGCTTACTCCATCAGACGATTCATCGTGGTCAACGGAAGTACCCAAGCAAACGGATGCAGGAAGCTATACCGTATTCTATAAGGGCGATGGTGACGCGAACCACAACAGTGCCGCCCAGAAATCATATACTGTTGTAATTAACAAGCGAACCCTGACCACTGACGATTTCAATCCCCAGACAGCAAAGGATCCCAGTCCTGTCTATACAGGCAGTGAACTGGAACTTGTCAATCCTGTAACATTCAAGGGTGAGTTTGCCGCAGAACTTGCAACAGCCTGTACCGTTAAGTATCAGGTAGATGGCGGGGCTGAAGCAGATGTGGCAAAGGCTGTTAATGCCAAACCCAATTATGAAGTAAAAGCAATCTTCAAATTCGGTGCTGATGCCAACTTCGAGAACGGGACCCTTTATACCATCAATAATGCTGCCATTGTTAAGGCTGACGCCGGCAACATAACTGTTACCGCTGCCGAGAACCTGAAATTCAAATATGACCCTGTTGGCAACAAGGCTGTTAATCAGCCCCTGATTACTGCCGGCACCTGCCCTGGTGCTACCGTACTGTACAGTCGGACTGGTGCTGCCGGTTCCTACTCAGCTACTATCCCAACAGGTAACCATACCGACAACTACACCGTCTACTACTATGCCAAGGGTGATGCCAACCACAACGACAAGGGTTCAGAGGCTTCGCCTGTAGGCAGCGTGGAAGTGAAGATTGCCAAGACAGACTATGTGCTGGCACAGTCCCCAGCCGCTGCAAAGGGCGTGGTATATAACGCCAAAGAACAGTCACTGCTTGCACAGGGTTGCAAGCGTGATGAAACCCTGTGTCCTGTAGCTGTGGTAACATACTTCCTGGATAATGATCATTCCAACCCGATCTCCGGTTCGGACTTTAAGAATGTAAAGGCAACAGATGCCGGGAAATATAAGGTTTCCTGGTTCGTCTCTGCCGCGCCTCCCTTTGCGAACGACTACAAACCTGTTTCAGGAAGCCTTGAAGATGCAGAAATCGAACAGAAAGGTCTCTTGGTAACCGCCACGAGGTTTGAAAAGATATATGACAAGCAACCTATTGACAAGAAGAATTTCTTGGAAGGAAAAGGTTTCGAAGCCGGTGAGGATGTTGCACAACAGAAGGAAATCCTTGCTGAACTGGTTAATGTGGAAGGTTATAATGAGACTAATGCCGGTTGGTACAATGTAACGCTTAGCGCTATAAGTCCAGCTCCCACGAATCTCAATTACAAGGTGGGTGAAGTGTGGGTACCTGAGGCTAAACTGACTATTAATCCTGCTCCTCTGAAAGTTAAGGCAGATAATAATAATAAGGTATATAAGGAAGAGGATCCTGAGTTCACAGCATCTGTTGATGCTTCTACTCCTCTCGTTGGCGAGGACAAGCTGGCAGATATGAACCTGAAAGTAACCCGTGCAAAAGGCGAAGATGTGGGCCATTATGAGATTACTGCTACCGCTTCAGATAAGAACTACGATATCACATTTGTAAAGGGTGACTTCGAGATTACTCCTCTTGAAGTAACTCCTGCTGCTCCTGAAGCTGCTGAAGGCCTGGTTTATAGTAAGGATGAGAAGCAAGCTCTGCTTAAGGGCTATACTCTTCCCGAAGGTGTAGAGGTATCTTATACTATTGACGGTACTCCCGCTACCAAGGTAGAGGCAGAGGATGCCAAGACCTATGTGGTAGGCTACACATTTGCTCCTGTTAACACCAACTATGCAATTGATCCTGCTTACGAATCAGGTTCTGTTAATGCTACCATCGCAGCTCAGGTTGCTAAGCCTGCTGCTCCTGAAGCATTGATGGGTCTGATTTACAGTAAGGGTGTGAAGCAGACGCTGATTAACCAGCCTGCTCTTCCCGAAGGTGTAGAGGTATCTTACACTATTGACGGTGAGGCTGTTACCAAGGCAGAGGCAGAGGATGCCAAGACCTATGAGGTAGGCTACACATTTGCTCCTGTTAACACCAACTATGCAATTGATCCTGCTTACGAATCAGGTTCTGTTAATGCTACTATTGCTGCCCAGGTTGCTAAGCCTGCTGCTCCTACAGCACAGCTGGGTCTGGTTTACAATGGCGAGGCTCAGACTCTGATTAACCAGCCTGCTCTTCCCGAA
>JAFSRW010000061.1 GCA_017445925.1 Bacteroidaceae bacterium
CCGCACCTATGCCATTCGTACGAACTTGCTGACTGCCGAGGGTCGTGATGACGAAGCCGATTCCTGTTATGCTGCCGGTCAGCGGTTAGGTGTTTCCGACGTGATAGTACAGCCCGACCTAGTGCCCTATCTGCGTCAGCACCAGATGTGGCAGGAGATTTTAGATGTCGCACAACTTGCTAAGAAGAAGATGCGCGAGGATGGTGACACCTGCGGTCTGCTGATGCATATGATTCTCAGGGATGAGGCCGAGGCGCTGATGGGATTGGAAAGATACCAGGAGGCCGCCAGGTCCTATAAGGACTCAGAATTGATAAACGATACTTTAGGCAAGCAATATTCGCAGGCCCTCATCACCACCGTCCGTGAGGCGGTGATGCAGGAGCACGAGCTCTCGCGCCACAATCTGTTTATCGTTATCTTGATATCTGGAGTTGTTTTCTTGTTGGTTGTCGGTGGAATCTTGATTTATCATGACCGTATACAGCATCGTCGCAACCGGACAATGGCACAAAACATCCAGAGGCTGATGTATTATCGTGAGCAGGTGTTGAAACAGCGGGAAAAAGAAGAGAAAGCCGGTGAAACCGAACAAAAAGAAGAGCAGGAGTCTGATCCTGACAAGCTTCGTTTCGAGGCGGTGGACAACCATATTATGAAAGAAGAACTCTTCCGTAATCCCAATTTCGGACGCGATGAACTGGTTCGCCTCATGGGTGTCGATAAAAACAACGTCTCCCCGATTATCCAGCGCTATACGGGCACGAACGTCACAGGCTATGTCAATGGTAAGCGCATGGAGTATGCCGTACAACTAATGAAGGAACACCCTGAATATACACTGGCTGCCATTGCCGAGGCTTGCGGTATGAAGAACTCTGCTACGTTTATCCGTAATTTCCGTAGCAGCTACGACCTTACTCCCTCGGAATACCGCAAATCCCTAGAAGAATTACCCCCCCCCTAAATAGGACAAAATGAAAAATATGCGGACAAAATAAAAACATTTTGGACAAATAAAAAATGTTAAAGGACAAATTATAAAATATTTGCACGTAATATATAATATATATTTGAAGAAATTTTGTACTTTTGCAACATCAATTGACCTAAAAAGTCATTAAGTTTGCTAGCAAAAGTATGAAATTAGGACTAAATTATTTCAAATCACTATTCGTACTGCTTCTGTTCGTTACGAATTCCGTGTCAGCTCAACAGGTGACACTGAGCAACAATTTGCTTTATGATGCCTGGCTGACGCCGAACCTTCGTGTGGCTATGCGCTTGTCGCCCCACTGGTCATTAGGCTTGACGGCTGGTTATCGCCCTTGGCCTACCGACGATCAGGCTACTCGTAAATACAAGCACCTGTTGGTGACGCCCGATTTGCGCTATTGGACTGACTCGGTGAATGTTCATCATTTCTTTGGTTTCAATGCTATTTATGCCCATTACAACGTGGGTTCCATCACTTTCCCATTGGGTTATTGGAAGTCTGTTCGCGACGAGCGCCAGCAAGGCGACTTCGTTGGAATTGGTGCTTTTTACGGTTATTCCTGGCCGTTGGGTCGTCATTGGAATTTCGAGGCATTCATCGGTGCTGCCGTTGGTTATAATAAGTACGACCGCTATGAGTGTGCACACTGTGGTGCGAAACTTGGCAGCGAGAAGAAAGTTGCTGTGCTGCCTCAGGCTGGACTGAACATCGTCTTTAACATCCCAGGTCGTCCCCGTCAGATGGAAGAGCCTGTTCTTCAGCTCCAGCCCGTCGTCGAGGCTCCTGTTACGGCTGCCGTCGTTGTCAAGCCGTTCGTCCCCGCTCTGACTGCTGTTCCTGATTTCAAGGGACGTGCCGGTCAGTTGCAGCAGGAGAACCCCGTTATACAGCATATCTCTAACTACCGTCCTTACGACCGTACCCGCATTCTTCGTAAGGAGAAGGAAGCACTCTATGTCCACTTTGCTTTGGGTAAGAGCATACTTGACAATGGTTTCCGTGAGAATCGTGTGACGCTTGACCGCATCGTCGACATCACCCGACAGATTATGAGCGACAGCGCCAGCAGCGTCAAGAAGATACAAATCATCGGTCTTGCCTCTATCGAAGGCAATCCCGCTGGCAATGAGCGCTTGGCCCAAAACCGCGCCTTGGCTTTGCAACGTTATATCCAACAGGAAGTCACCGTTCCCGACTCACTCTTCGAGACTGTTGGCGGTGGCGAAGCATGGGCCGAGTTCCGCGACCAGTTGAACGATATCGTAAAGGAAGGTGTAGAACAGCGCACCGATTTAAATAAAGTCATCGAAATCATTGACCAGGAGAGTGATAACATGGTGCGTGAGCGTCGCATCAAACAGTTGGATAAGGGCCGCACATGGACCTATCTCCAGCAACACATCCTGAAAGATCAGCGCAACTCCGGTTATATCCGTATCTACTTCGACTATGTGCCTGACAAGGCGGCAGCTACTATCAACGAGGCCAGCGAACTGCTGACTACCGACTGTGGCGACTGCCACCGCGAGGCCCTCCGCTTGTTACAGACCGTTCGCAACGACGAGCGTGCCCAGAATGCCTTGGGTGTAGCCCTCTGGCTCTGTGGCCAGAAAGACGAAGCCCTCAGTTGCCTTCGTCGTGCAGCAGCCAATGGCAATGCCGATGCCCAGCGCAATCTGCGTGAATTAGAAGCCAATTAAAACTCAATATATAGTGAACAAATAATTAATAGTAATAACCAACATTTAAAAAAAATGAAGAAAATCAAGTTTTTCGCTTTGATGAGTGCGATAGCTCTCACAGGCACCATCGGATTCACAGCCTGCTCGTCCAGCGAGGACGCAACAGAGCCAACTACTGACGTGAACCCCACTTATGACGGAACCAGCGTCCGTACAGACTTTGCCTTTAATATTACAAAGGCCTCTCAGGGAACTACCCGTATGACTTCGGCTAATACGCAGAATGACAACTCTTTCCGTGGAATGAGCAACATGTATCTCTTCCCGTTTAGTGAGGTGCCTGCTGCTAATAAGACAACCAACCTTACATCTCCTAATGTTAATTATTCATTAGGTGCACTCACGAAAACGGAAATTAGCACCACTAATTCGAAAAAGATTTATTCCTTGACTCTTCCTATAGGTACTAATAATTTCCTTTTCTATGGTACAGCAACACGTGCTAATACAGAGACTGATTTTGCTGTAGGTAAACTGAATAGTACTTTAGATGGTGACGTTGCCAATACAAACAATATTAGCTTTAGTTTGGCACAGATTGCTACAACTCTTAGTGCTGATGCAACTAATTTAGCAGCCTATTTAACAAAGATAGCACAGGCTACTAATTGGGCTGGAACAGTGAGCATCGTTAATGGTACCACATCTAGCACAAATCCAGATGCTTATGTTTCTTTGGCTGACCTCTATACGAAGTTTACAACAATTTACACTGACCGTTGCGGTTCCGCTGAGGCAATTGAACGTACAATAATGGATTTGTATAAAAGTGCTAAGGCTATCAATGCTCAAAGTAGTGTGACTGAAGTTCAGACAATTGCAACTGCTATATGTGATGCAATTAAAAATAACAGCTCAGCAGTGTATATGACTATAGTTGATACTGCTACCGATCCCGCAAGTTGGACTTTTACTTGGACAGGACTAAGTGACACGACATTCCCTGCTGGAACTTTAAAACTTCCTATGGGTGCTGTTCAGTTAGTTTTTGATGGTTCTACGCAGACTTTTTCATATAAGCCTACTTCAACAGTTACTAATTTGTCATCCTTTGGCATAAATTATACTGATATTTGTTATCCTTCAGAGCTCGTTTACTTTGATAACTCTCCTCTGCGTGCAACAGATGTGTATAAAAAAGCAACTGATTATCAAAGCACTCCAGAAAGTTGGGATATTCAGTTCCGAGCTACTACTGGAGATTGGACAGGTACTTCTGTTGGACCATCTACACGTGCAGTTGCCATGCAAAACAATGTTAACTACGGCGTCTCAATGCTTGAATCAACTGTGCAGTTGCAAACTGCAAATCTTACAGACAATAGAAGTGTCATCTTAGGTGGTTCAGCAACTAACCAGACTGATATTGTCGGCACTGGTATGAAGGTGACAGGTATTCTGATTGGTGGTCAGCCCGGGACTGTTGGTTGGAATATGGTTTCTAACAACAGTACGGGATTTGATAAAATAATATATGATAACGATGTTCAATATGGAAATGCTCTTTCCACATCTCCATCTGCTTCTAACTACACAATAGTATTAGATAACTTAAAGGGAGATGGTACAACCACTACAGCTCCTACAGATACCCAGGATGATGTGAATTTTGCTTTACAGATAAAGAATGGCAATAAAGATTTCTATGGTAAGACTGGTATGATTCCTGCTGGAAGTACTTTCTATTTGGTAGGTACTTTAAGCGCATCAAATCCTGCCACTGCTCGTGTTATCCCTAATGTTAATACTGGTTCAAGTACAGTTAAACGTAATACAGTTTATCGTATTACCCATGAAGCTACGAACCGTGTGTTTGTTCAGGACTATAAGACAAAAGCAAATATTACTATTAATACTGATGCATTGAAAAATGCATATAGCACTATTCCTGATTTGCGATCTACAGAACTGCTGTTTGGTCTGTCTGTCGATTTGAGTTGGGAGGCGGGTGCTATTTATAATGTAATAATAAATTAATTTACGTGACACATGACTCACGGGGACAGACCCCCTGTGCGATGAAACCGAATCCTTATGCGACCCCAGTCCGTGCCTACGGACTGGGAGTCCGCAGGGGACGGAACAAAAGTTCGTTAGTTACGGACTAAGAAACGTTACTCTCGGACTAAATAAATTTTCTTTCGGAGTATTTGAAATTACTCTCGGAGTATTTGAAATTTGTACGTGATAAATGATGATGATGAGCATGAAGGCAGATAACATGAAGTGGTTGGCTACGGTATTTAAAGCTGCGGTCGGCAGGCTTGGTGTGTGCTCATTACTAATTACTAATTTTGTTGCTTGTAGCACCATTGACGAGGATATGTCGGACTGCGGATTCGAGGTGAACTATGAGCTGAAGCTGGTGACGAATATCCAGACGAAGCTGCAGACACAGCTGCAGACCGACCTGGAACTGAAGACCAATATGGAGCTGACCGCAGCCCTGCGTACCCATCTGGAGACTATTTTCCGCGACTATGCCGACGATGTAGACCTCTCGTTTTACGATGTGGCTGGCGACTCCGTGCGCCTGCAGCACGACCAGCACGACATGAACGGTAAGGAGGAATCGTACACGCTGAACATTCCACGCCGCCACTATCAGCATCTGGCTACCGCCAATGAGAAGCAGGAACAAAGCGTCGACGCCTACGACAGTCACGTGTGCCATGGGTCGCGCCTATCGCAGAACCAGCTCGACACCATCCCGTCGCACACGGCCGGTCTGTTCACCGCCCGCTACGACATGGATATCAAAGACAGTATCGACCAGACCTTTAACGTACACCTCTATATGGCCAACTCAGCCACCGTACTGGTTGTTGATACGCTGGGCAGTGGTGTCCGCGACATGAAAGTCTTTGCCACCGGCTTTGCCACCGGCTTTCATATCGCCGACAGCACTTTTATCTTTGCCCAGAAGGCTCCCATCGTGCGGTCTGAACGTGTGCAGACGCCTGGTCAGCAGTACGTCTGCTTTACCACCGTCAATTTCCCGTCACGCGACCAGCTGGACATCCCCGTTAATGCCCTTCGAAGGGCTTCCGATGATGACGATGTGGTTGCCGGACTCTGGGAATACCATTTATATATCACCACGCGTAAAGGCACTGTGACGCGTAGTATCCTCCGCTCCTACAAACCGCTGAATGCCGAGCAGGTGCGGGTGGTACACATCAAGCTGGAAGAAGACGGTACTCCCGAGA
>JAFSRW010000062.1 GCA_017445925.1 Bacteroidaceae bacterium
TATCCGCAGTCGCCGCATCATCTTCACTCCCACGACCGACCTGAAGGACGAGTTGGCAGACACCGCCATCCAGATCACCTGCTACGACCGTACAGGTAAGGAAGTGAAGCGCGTAACCAGTGCAGACGAGGGTATCGTTGAGGACCCTGAAAACGGGAACGACAACCCTAACGAGGGAGGTGACGACAACGGAGGCGGTGACAACACCAACGTAAATCCTAACCCTAACGAGGGCGGTGGTGACAACGGCGGTGACGAAGAGCCAGGAGCGGATGAAGACTAAGACCCCCTAACCCTTCGGGCCCAACTCTTCAAATTGACAATTGACAATTGATAATGGACAATTAGGCTCCTTACCCTCTTCAACAAAACATCTTTAAACTTTAACCATTAACCTTTAAACTTTATTCGATATGAAAAAAGAAACGTGGAGGGCAATCCTCCAACTGATAGCGAGCATCATAACGGCAGCTATCACAGCTTTGGGCACAGCAAGTTGTGTGCGTGGTCTTTAGCTCCCTCCTTAAAGGGAGGGCGGGGGGAGAGTCCCCAATCATTACCGCGCTGGGTACCACTAGCTGCATGAGGTAATCAACCTTAACGTTAACCCTAACGTTAACCGTTTAAGAAGTTGACCTGCGGTCGAGCCTGCTCACGCTCGGGATAGCTTAAGCGAGCTTAGCTCTTCTCTCGCTCAATCGCAGCCTTCAAGGGTTCAAGTTCGCTAACCACTAACCACTAAACGCTAACCATTTTGGAACGTTAACCTCTAAACCAAAAACTGCTACCTTATTTTATGTAAGATAGCAGTTTTTTTATGTCCTTTTTGGTGTGAACTATTTTTGAATCTCAGAAACCAGTTCCTCTGGCGTTACGAGTTTCTGGTCGCCTGAAAGCATATTCTTGAGCATGACCTTGCCCTCGGCAATTTCCGTTTCTCCGGCTATGGCCACAAAGGGGATGTTCTTGGCATTTGCATACTGCATCTGCTTCTTCATCTTTACACTATCAGGATATATCTCGGTACGGATTCCTGCCTGACGGGCCTTGTCGGCAATGGGCAGACAGTAATTGGTTTCTGTCTCACCAAAATTGATGAACAGCAGCTGGGTGGCTGTAGTAACTTCCTCGGGGTAAAGATTCAACTGGTTCAGCACATCGTAAATACGGTCGGCTCCAAAGGAAATTCCCACTCCACTGATGCCTGGCATTCCGAAGATGCCTGTGAGGTTGTCATACCGACCACCACCTGTAATGCTGCCTATCTGCACATCCAGGGCCTTAACCTCGAAGATGCAGCCTGTGTAGTAGTTGAGGCCGCGAGCAAGAGTGAGATCAAGCTCCATTTCATTGAACATTGAACATTGAACATTGAGCATATTCAGAACATACTCTACCTCGTCAAGACCTTTCTGACCGACCTCGCTGTCCTTCAAGACTTGGCGCATGGTGGCTATCTTCTCGGCATTGGTCCCGCACAGGTTGATGATGGGCTGAAGCTTTTCTACCTGAGCCTCGGAAAGTCCATTCTCAAGAAGCTCGGCATTTACATTCTCAAGGCCTATCTTGTCCAGCTTGTCGATGGCTACGGTTATGTCCACAATCTTATCGGCTGCGCCAATCATTTCGGCAATGCCGGAAAGAATCTTGCGGTTGTTGATTTTTATGCAGACACGAATACCAAAACGCTGGAAGACGGTATCAACTATCTGCATCAGCTCTACCTCGTTCAGCAGGCTGTCGCTTCCGACAACGTCTGCGTCGCACTGATAAAACTCGCGATAACGGCCCTTCTGAGGTCTGTCGGCACGCCAAACGGGTTGAATCTGGTAACGACGGAAAGGAAGTGTCAGTTCCTCGCGGTGCTGCACCACATAGCGGGCAAAAGGAACGGTGAGGTCGTAACGCAGACCTTTCTCGCACAACTGGGCAGCCAGATGACCGGTTGCACCTTTTTCTATCTCTTCGCTGCAGGTTCCTCTCAGGAAATCTCCGCTGTTCAGAATCTTGAAGAGCAGTTTATCACCTTCCTCACCATACTTACCCATCAGGGTTCCCAGATTCTCCATAGCAGGTGTCTCTATCTGCTGAAAACCATACAGGGCATAGACCTGACGGATGGTATTAAAGATGTAATTACGGCAGGCCATCTCCTGAGGGCCAAAGTCGCGCGTTCCTTTTGGTATACTTGGTTTTTGTGCCATTTTCTGTTGAAGTTTCTTTTTTGCGGCGCAAAGGTACGAATTATAATTGAGAGTTGAAAATTGAAAAGTGAAAAAAATTTTTTGTACCTTTGCACAGAAAAATCTGAAAGCAATGAATATTTTTAGCAAAAATACTGACAAGCAGACTACCGAAACAGAGCAAAACACCTTTGCTGCCCCACCCCAGCCTGCACGGAATGCGAAGATGCTGAATGCTACGCAGCTTCAAAGGGTTAAGGAGAGGAAACGGCTGGCAGAAACCAAGTTGAACAACATTGAGGAAAGTCTGGTGCAACTGCGCAAGCAGCAGGACTGGCTGCGCAGATACAACAAGCTGAAGTTGGAACTGAAGCATGAGAAGGCCAACCTATTTGAATTAAACAAGCTACAGGCTTCCATGGCGAATGATATCCGCCAGCTGGAGCGTTTTGAGATGTTCGAGAGCATTCAGGGAGCTTTCCAGCGAAGGGCTGTCCTGGAAAAGCTTACCGACCAGAACAAACGCAGCCTGAGCATTCTGGAACATGAGAGTGACGAGATTCGCCAAGCCTGGAACAAGCAGGAGAAGCTGCAAACTCAGATGGAAAACCAGCGCAAGAGCGCCGAGGAAAGGCTTTACAATATTCATGACCAGATTTTCCATGCCTTCACCCTTCAGGGCTCCAATCAGGCTTACAAGGAAGAAATAGACAATCTGGCTGAGTTCTCGGTAAAAGCCCAGCAGCAGGTAAGCATGCTGGAAAGCACCATCTCTGAGACTGAACAGAGGATAGATGTCCTCTCAGATGAACTTGCTCACCACAAGGAGGAACGCCAGAGCATGGAAATTCATGAACAGATGATTCAGCATGCCGAGAAGAACCTGCTCCTCCTGGACAACCTTCAGGAAATAGAAGAACAGCAGCAGAAAACCAAGAGCCTGCAGGCTGATACGCTTCAGAAGCAAAACGAGGAAAACAAATTGCTGGAAAGGGTTTTCAGTAAATATCAGGAGGTTTCGTCGGAAATAGAAACCTTGGAAGGCGAACTGCATACCCACAGGGCCAGCATTTTAGGACAAGACAGCTACAAACTGCAGGAACGTGCCATGCAACTGAAAAGCCTGAAGCAGATGCTGATTTCTGCCCAGTCGCTCTGGCATCAGATTTCCCTTGGGTACAAGAGCATTGAAGAGAAAACCCAAACCCTGAACGAGCTGCGCCTACACATAGACAACATAGAGCGCAACATCAGGGAAATGGAGACGCAGGTGGGCAAACTCTCCCGCCTCTGTCACGAAAAAGAACAGACCTACCTTCTGAGCAAGAGCCAGAACATTATTCATCTGAGAAGCGACTTAAAGGAGGGTGTCAGTTGTTCCGTATGCGGTGCAACCCATCATCCTTACCACAGCGACACCATGCTTGACCAGAGTAAACTGATAGGTGAATTCAAGACGGACTATGAGCTGCTCTTGGCTGAGCTACGAAGCAAACAACAGACGCTGGAGGACTTGCGCCTTGACCTGGCAGAAAACAAGGGTAAACAGTTCTCGGAAGAGAGTTCCCTGAATGCCATCCGCATCCGACAGAACGACGATGTGAAAGAATGGGGCATTTACGCATCCCTGGACCCATCGTTCAAGGATTGTTCTCCCAGCACGAATCTGGATGCTAGAATGGCGCTGATCAGGCACATGATAGAAAGCACTGCCGACGACTCGGAGAAGGCGCAGAAAGAGCTGGATGCTTTTAACTACCACATGGCCCAGATTACCAAACTGGGCGAAGGACTGCAAACGCTGGAACAGCAGAAGAAAGACCTGAGCGTGAGACTGAACGAGGTGAATACAGGTTGCCAGGTAAGAGCCGGTCAGGTGGAAAGGGTGGCTGCTATGATGGACAGCGAGAACACCCGTTTCAGCGAGGTTTACCACCATCTGGAGGAAGGCATTACCATTAAAGACTGGAAAGGTATATGGGACAAGAACCATGAGGCCCTGCGTGAACAGATTATAAAACTGACCAGTGCCTGGAATGCTGTAAACAGCCAGATTACCAACGAGGAGCAGGAACTGACGCTTCAGAAAACTCTGCATGAAACCCTGACGCAGCAACTCAATCTATTCAGGTATTACCTTGAACAGGTTAAGAACCGTACAGAGAACCGCCAGACCCGTATAGACACCAACAACAATACCATCAAACAAACTACAGGTGAGGCTGGGCCCAAGCAACTGTATGACGAGGCATACCAACAGATGGAGAATGTCAAACAGACAGAAAAGAACGAGTTGGAGGAAACCCGGAAACTACAGCATGAAGCAGACTACCTGAGGGGCAGAAACGAGTTCCATATTCTGTATGGAAAGGAACTGAGCAATAAACTGAGCGAGGAACACTCACGACTGGACATCTGGATTAGTAACTTTAACATGCACCATCCACCTGTGCAATATGCCGAGCTACAGGAGATTTTCAGCGAAGAGAAAGACTGGGTGACCCTGCGCTCACGCGTTCTGAAAGTCAGGCAGGATGCCCTGCGGAGTCAGATTCGCGTAGATGACCTTAACAGCCAGTTCATAGCCCTGCAAGCCGAAGGCAATTACCACAGCGCTGATGATGAGACGCTACAGGAGTCGCTGGCTGCCAAGATGGAAGACCTTGAGGGAAAGCAACGCGAAGTTATGATGCAGATAGCCCGCTTGTCCGTAGCGCTGGAAGAGCACGAGAAAGCTGTCCACTCAGCCAACAACTCGGCTCTGAATCAGGTGCCGGAATCTGATATGTGCTGAATAATCACTGGCAGAAACACCGGACCGTAGGTGGCACATTTATACTCCCCTATTCCGTTGATATTTCCGAAAGCCTGCATAGTGGTGGGCTTATAGGTGGCCAACTGGTGCAACACCTTGTCCGACATAATAACAAAGGGAGGCTCGCCCTTCTGCTGGGCCAGTCGGAGTCGTAAATGCCGTAACGTTTCAAAGAGTTCCTTGTCTTCCTGCGGCTCATTCCTGGGGATATTCCACAATCCGGGCAGCATTTCCTTCTGGCTCATCTGCCTTCGTTTCCCCTTCGGAGGCTGTACCTCGTGCCTTATCACTGCCAGCATAGCCTGACGTTCGCCATAAAGAACCTGCTTGCCCA
This sequence comes from Bacteroidaceae bacterium, assembly GCA_017445925.1. Classification (GTDB taxonomy): domain Bacteria; phylum Bacteroidota; class Bacteroidia; order Bacteroidales; family Bacteroidaceae; genus Physcousia. The sequence continues at coordinate 5,333 of JAFSRW010000062.1, forward strand.
ATTCCGTGATACGCAAGTGATTATACTGGTCGTACATGATCTCTATAAAACCCCGTTGCAACATCTGCAGGAGATAGTCCTTCCAGTCCTTTGTGGGCACATCCCTTCCCACGCCAAAGGTCTTCAGCTTGAAATACTGGTACTTACCAACCTCTTGAGAAGGAATACCGCAAAGAATATCGATACAGGTGTGCATGGATATCATCTGGTTGGCACGGACAATAGCACTCAATGCCATCTGAACGTACTTAGTTCCGTCGAACAACTGAGGCGGATGCTGGCACACATCGCAGTTATGGCAATCGCTGGCAGTCTCCTGACCAAAGTAATTCAGCAGGATTCGCCTTCGGCACACATTGGCCTCGGCATATTCACGCATACGGCTCAGACGTTCCATATTTATCTCGCTCTGACCACTGGTCTGGGCAAAGCGCGTAAGTTGGACAATATCTGCCACATTATAGAACAGCAGCGTATCGGCAGGAGCTCCGTCACGACCCGCCCTACCTATCTCCTGATAATAGTTTTCGATGCTTTTGGGCAAATTGTAATGAATAACGAATCGGACATTCCCCTTATTGATTCCCATACCAAAGGCAATGGTAGCACAGACCACCTGCACCCTATCGTTCAGGAAATCCTCCTGCGCCCTGTTGCGTTCTATCAACGGTAAGCCTGCATGATACACAGCAGCCTCCACATGGTGTGCCTGCAGGAAGGAGGCCATGGACTCAGCATTCTTCTTGCTCAGGCAATAGATTATGCCCGGCTCACCCTGATGCGAAGCCAGAAAGTGCAGTATGGCGATACGCTTTTCGTAAGAATCCAATCCTCGCCTGACATCAAGGCTTAAGTTGGGACGGTCAAAACTGCCTATGAACACCTCGGCATCAGGGATATTCAACTGATTCAGAATGTCGAAGCGGGTCACTTTGTCGGCAGTAGCTGTAAGGGCAACAATAGGCACTTGGGGAAACTTTTCGCGCAGGATTCCCAACTGACTGTATTCGGGTCTGAAATCATGCCCCCATTGCGAGATACAATGAGCCTCATCCACAGCTATCAGGGAAATACGGATAGCCCTAAGCAAACGGGGAAGTTCCAGCATCAGACGTTCGGGCGAGAGAAAGATAAGCTTTACATGGCCGTCCTGACACTCACGCTGGAGGGTCATCATGTCGAAATCCTCCTCACTACTGTTCAATGCAACTGCCTGAATACCATTACTATGAAGCTGACGCACCTGATCGCGCATCAATGAAATCAGAGGAGATATTACAATAGCTGTCCCCTCCATCATCAAGGCGGGCAACTGGTAGCAAAGGCTCTTTCCTCCACCTGTGGGCATTAGCACTAAGGAAGAGTGGCCTTGCATAATATTTTCTATAATTTCACGCTGAAAAGGACGGAAATTATCATATCCAAAATAGCGTTTTAATACATTTTCCATATCCGGATGTAAAAAAAATTGCACAAAATTATCATTTTTTTTTGAAATCTTTACATAATTCAGAAAACATTTGTACATTTGCAACGAATATTTACAATATTTATAGCGGAAACAATGGCAAAATACAATTTAACAGAGAAAAAGCAGAAGACTCCTCTTTACAGGTCGATGCTTAAAATGGAAACTGTAGATGAAGTTTACCAACAGATAATGGCAAAGTTTATTGTAGAGAAAAAGTATCGCGACTGCAACTATTCTGCCAAGAAAATGGCAGAAGAGCTGAACACGAATGTAAGATACATCAGTGCCATTATAAACATGCGATATCAGGACAACTATTCTCAGATGGTGAACGAGTTCCGTATCAAAGAAGCTATGTATATGCTTAAGGATCGCAGAAACCAGAACATGACCATCGAGGATATTGCCTTGGCAGTTGGTTTCCAGAACAGACAATGCTTCTACGTTGCGTTCTACAAGCGTGTGGGCATTACCCCCCGCGAGTACAGAATAACCAACATGGAGATGCTTCAGGAGAAGCTTGATTCCAAAAAGAAGAAAAAGACTGCCGCTAAGAAGAAGAACGAAGATAAATAATGTTGGAGCAGAGTGACTTTATTTACCAGGACGAGCGCTTTGCCGACATTCAACTTCTCCGTTATCAGGTTCCAGGGTTTAAGGAACTGAGTCTCAGACAGAAACTTCTCATCTACCACCTTAGCAGGGCGGCCCTGTTGGGGCGTGATATACTGTGGGACCAGAACGGAACCTACAATCTGCGCATACGTCAGGTGCTGGAAACCATCTATACCCAGTATCAGGGCGACCGCTTCTCTGCCGATTTCCAGCAGTTTACCATCTACCTGAAACGTGTATGGTTCAGCAACGGCATCCACCATCATTACGGATACCAGAAGTTTACACCAGGCTTTTCCCAGCAGTTCTTTATAGATGCAGCAGGTCAGGTGGGTGTGGCTGTAGATGACCTGCTTCCCATCATTTTTGATGCTACCGTCCTCAGCAAACGAGTGAATCAGGCTGAAGGCGATGACCTATTGCTAACTTCCGCTAGTAATTATTATCAGGACGGCATAACGCAAGCCGAAGCCGAGGCTTTCTATGCCCGCCAGAAAGAAAAGGGGGACAGCCTGCATCCCATAATGTATGGCATGAACAGCAGGCTGGAAAAACGTTCTGATGGCACCTTACACGAAAACATTTGGAAAAGCGGAGGCATGTACGGACCCTACATCGACCGTATCATAGCTGCTCTCAAGGATGCCATTCCGTATGCCGAGAACCAGAAACAGCAGGCCGTAATAGAGAAACTCATTGAGTTCTACCAGAGCGGGAATCTAAAAACCTTTGATGAATATACTATCCTTTGGGTACAGGACACAGAAAGTAAGGTGGACTTTACCAACGGCTTTACCGAAGTGTATGGCGACCCTCTGGGTCTGAAAGCCAGTTGGGAAGGATATGTGAATTTTGTGGACCCCATAGCAACCCGTCGTTCTCAAGCGCTGAGCGATAATGCACAGTGGTTCGAGGACCATTCGCCCATAGACCCTCGCTTCCGAAAGAAGGAGTGCAAGGGTGTTTCGGCAAAGGTCATCAATGCGGCCATCTTAGGAGGCGACCTATACCCAAGCAGTGCCATAGGCATCAACCTGCCCAACAGCAACTGGATAAGAGCCGAGTACGGCAGTAAGAGTGTTACCATAGGCAACCTTACGCATGCTTACGATGAAGCAGCCAAGGACAGCGGCCTACGTCAGGAGTTTGTAATAGACGAGCCAACCCTTACCTTATTAAATAAGTATGCAGGCATCTGCGATGATTTGCATACCGACCTGCACGAATGCTTAGGTCATGGTAGCGGACAACTGCTGCCAGGTGTCGACCCTGATGCACTGAAAGCCTATGGCAGCACCATAGAAGAAGCGCGTGCCGACCTCTTCGGCCTTTACTATCTGGCTGATGAGAAACTGGTGGAGCTGGGTCTTACCCCCAATGCAGAAGCTTATCAGGCGCAGTATTACAGCTATCTTATGAATGGGGTTCTCACGCAGTTGGTTCGCATAGAAGAAGGGCACCAGATAGAGGAAGCCCACATGCGCAACCGAGCCCTCATAGCCCGTTGGACAATTCAGCATTTCCCTGAAGCCGCCAGCCTAACAGAGAAAGACGGCAAACACTACATCAAGGTGCACTCCTACCCTATGCTGCGCACCGCTTTTGCCACTTTGCTGGCAGAAATTCAGCGCATAAAGAGCGAGGGAGACTTAAGTGCTGCACGTCAGTTGGTAGAAGAGTTCGGAGTAAAAGTTGATGCTCAACTGCATGCTGAGGTATTAAACCGATGGCGTGCACTCAACCTCTCACCCTACAAGGGGTTCATCAATCCTGAATATGAACTTGTATATGATGAGCAAGGCAACGTATGCGATGTAGAAATCCGCTATGGCGAAGCCTATGACAACCAGATGTTACGATATGGAAAACTCTACAGTAATCCTTGATATTAAGAAGGAACTGCGTGCCGCCATGAACGGCATACTCAGTGCCAGAATGCGTGAAGCAGGAGCGCCCTACAAACTGGTATTCGGAGTTGAACTGCCACGTTTGCAGAGCATAGCCAACGAGTTTCAACCCTCACGCCAACTGGCTCAGGAACTCTGGAACGAGAACATACGTGAATGCAAACTCTTGGCTACCATGCTCATGCCGCCACAGGAGTTCCTGCCTGAGATGGCCGACATCTGGGTGGATGAAATTCCCACAGCCGAGGTAGCACAAGTCCTATGTATGCAACTCCTCAGCAAGGAGCCTTGGTGCGCTGTTACAGCCTTCGAGTGGATAGCATCACCTTCCCAAATGCGACAGCTATGCGGTTTCCTTTGCTTGGCACGACTGCTCCAGCAAGGGGCACAACTTCAGGAGCGCTCCGTCAGCGAACTGAAAGATCAGGCTCAATCGCTGCTCCCCTCTGCCGACCTTCCCCTTCGGAAAGCCATCATAGCGGCGACTTCTTTCTTGGAATAAAAATAAATCCTGTTTCCCTTTGCATTTCCCTCACTTATTCGTAACTTTGCACTCGCGAATGAGTGAGAATACAGACTTATACACCCAGGCTGCCCAACGACTCACGGAGTACATAAAGGGTAAGAACATACGCAAGACGCCCGAGCGTTTTGAGATTCTGCGTATCATTTGCCAAACACCAGGCATCTTCAGCATTGACCAGTTGCAAGAGATTATGGAAAAGGAAGCCAAGTTCAACGTCAGCAGGGTGACTCTCTTCAACACGCTCCGATTGCTCGAAGACGCTTCGCTGGTCATCAAGCACACCTTGGCGCGTGCTGCTCATTACGAATGCTGCATCACACCGCATCCTCTGGTCTGTCTGGTATGTCAGAAGTGCGGAACAGTAAAAAAACTGGAAAGCAGCAAGATTGAGAACTGGTTGAGCGAGCAGAAGTGCAAGCAGTTCGTCATTTCACAGCCTGTGCTGTACTTTCACGGTCTGTGCCGCAGTTGCATAGTCAAGAACAGCATCAGAAACAGGAAGGAAAAGACTAAAAGAAAAGAGACAAAAACAAAAACAAAAATACAGAAGAAATGAAGAAAGGAAAAGTTGATGCCCTGCTGGGTATCGTTTTCGGAGACGAAGGTAAAGGTAAGGTGGTGGATTGCTTCACCCCACGCTATGACGTCGTAGCTCGCTTTGCGGGTGGTCCCAATGCCGGACATACCATTATCTTCGAAGGCAAGAAATTTGTTCTCAGAAGCATTCCCTCGGGAATCTTCGATGAAGGGAAACTGAACATCATTGGTAACGGATGCGTTATCGCTCCCGACCTCTTTATGCAGGAAGCCAAGGAACTGGAGGCTGCAGGTTACGACCTCAAAAGCCGCCTGCACATCAGCAAACGTGCTCACCTGATTCTGCCCACGCATCGTGTTCTGGACCGTGCCTACGAGGCTTCCAAGGGTAAAAACAAAGTTGGCACCACAGGTAAGGGTATCGGTCCCACATATAGCGAGAAGGCCAGTCGTACGGGTCTGCGCGTAGGCGACATCTTATCCGACTTCCAACAGAAATACAACACCCTTAAGGCTCGTCACATGCAGGTTCTGCAAGACCTCCACTACACCGATTTTGACATTACCGACGAGGAGAAGCTCTGGATGGAGGGTATCGAGTACATGCGTGAATTCCAACTTACCGATACAGAGATTGAGTTGGGCAAGGCTTTGGCAGAAGGCAAGAATGTGCTGGCAGAAGGCGCTCAGGGTACCATGTTGGATATCGACCACGGAACCTACCCCTTTGTTTCCAGCAGTAATACCGTCAGTGGCGGTGTATGCACAGGCTTAGGTGTAGCACCCAACAGCATTGGCGAGGTGTTCGGCATCTTCAAGGCTTACAGCACACGTGTAGGTTCAGGTCCTTTCCCCGTTGAGCTGTTCGATGAGACAGGCGACAAGATTCGTGAGATTGGTCACGAGTACGGAGCTGTTACAGGGCGTAACCGTCGTTGTGGTTGGTTGGATTTGGTAGCACTTAAGTATGCCATCATGATAAACGGTGTAACACAGCTCATCATGATGAAGAGCGATGTGCTGGATACCTTCAAGACCATCCGCGTTTGCGTTGCTTATCAGAAGGATGGTGTTACTACCACCGATATGCCTTACGATACTGAAGGTTGGCAAGCTGTGTACGAGGATTTGCCTGGTTGGCAGACCGACCTCACCCAACTGACCTCCGAGGCACAGTTCCCCCAGCAGTTGAAGGACTACATTACTTATATAGAGAAGGCTACCTGCACTCCCATCACCATTGTGAGTGTTGGTCCGGACCGAGCTCAAACCATAGAGCGCAAGTAAAAGTACAGAAATAAAGGCCCAAGATGGCCAACTAACAAACAAGCCTCTGTTAAGCATCACGCAAAACAGAGGCTTATTTTTATATGTTTATTAGGGATGTCAACCCTCTTTTGGTGGTGGCATGGGGATTCTGTGTTAATTTTTATTATAATATGATTATTGTATTATGATAATTGAAGTATAATAATTATCTTTGCTGCGAGAAAACAAAAAAAGCATGGTAAACAACCCTTTTATACTTTATGGTTATGAGTCTGAAAAGTACTTTTGTGACAGAAAGACTGAGACTCAAGAACTGAAACGCTTGGTTACAAACGGCAACCATGTAGCATTGATTGCTCCAAGACGCA
>JAFSRW010000063.1 GCA_017445925.1 Bacteroidaceae bacterium
CGTCCAAAGGCACGTCGTCGTTTCCAGTTCAGCAAGCGTTAATATTTGTTGGATGGTTAGAAACGCCGCTTAGTTTAGTATCTAAATCTGCGTGACTCCTATATAATATATAAGGTATAATCGGGTGGACTACTCGCAGATTGATTCTAACGAAAGAAAAGAATTAAAAAGAAGGTAAACAATAACAAAGAGTAGACAAGTAAACAAGTAGACAAGTAAACAAGTTAGTTGCATATACAAACAACTCGTCAACTCGTCAACTCGTCAACTCAAAAAAAACAAAAGACTATGTCTAGAACAAATTTTGATACACTGTTGGAGGCCGGTTGTCATTTCGGTCACCTGAAGAGAAAGTGGAATCCCGCTATGGCTCCTTACATTTTCATGGAGCGCAATGGTATTCATATCATCGACCTGCACAAGACTGTTGCTAAGATTGATGAGGCTGCTGATGCAATGAAGCAGATTGCCAAGAGCGGAAAGAAGATTCTTTTTGTAGCTACTAAGAAGCAGGCAAAGCAGATTGTAGCAGACAAGGCTACATCTGTAAATATGCCCTACGTTATTGAGCGTTGGCCCGGTGGTATGCTGACCAACTTCCCCACAATCCGTAAGGCAGTTAAGAAAATGGCCAACATCGACAAGTTGACAGCTGATGGTACATTCAGCAATTTGTCAAAGCGCGAAATTCTGCAGGTACAGCGTCAGCGTGCCAAGTTGGAGAAGAACCTGGGTTCTATTGCCGACCTGACCCGTCTGCCCGCAGCCCTGTTCGTAGTTGACGTGTTGAAGGAGCAGATTGCTGTTCGTGAGGCAAACCGTTTGGGTATTCCCGTATTCGGTATTGTTGATACGAACTCTAATCCTGACAACATCGACTTCCTGATTCCTGCTAACGACGATGCAAGCAAGAGTGTAGAGGTTATCCTGGACGCTTGCTGCGCTGCCATCAACGAAGGTCTGGAAGAGCGTAAGGCAGAGAAGGCTGATAGCGATGCTGCTGCTGAGCAGGACGACCAGCCCGTAGTAAAGCGTACTCGCAAGAAGGCTGCTGCTAAAGAGGCTGCTGCTGAGGAAGTTGCAGAGGCTCCCGTAGAGGAAGTTGCAGAGGCTCCCGCAGAGGAGGCTGCCGAGGCTCCCGCTGAAGAGACCGCTGAGTAATTAATTCATTTACAAATCATTAAAAAAAGAAGACGTACTATGGACGTTACAATGACTGATATTAAGAAGCTCCGTGAGATGACCGGTGCTGGCTTGGCTGACTGTAAGAAGGCTTTGGCTGAGTCTGACGATATGGACGGTGCCGTTGCATACCTCCGCAAGAAGGGTGCTGCCGTTGCTGCTAAGCGTAGCGATCGCGAGGCTTCAGAGGGTTGTGTTCTCGTAAAGGCTGAGAATGGTTTTGGTGCTATCATCGCTTTGAAGTGCGAGACCGACTTCGTTGCCAACAATGCTGATTTCGTTGCCCTTACTCAGAAGATTCTGGATGCTGCTGTTGCAGCTAAGGCTAAGTCTCTGGACGAGGTTAAGGCTCTTCCCCTGGGTGACGTAACTGTAGCAGATGCTGTTACAGAGCGCAGCGGTGTTACCGGTGAGAAGATGGAGTTGGATGGCTACTGCTACATCGAGTCTGAGAACATTGCCACTTACAACCACATGAACCGCAATGGTCTTTGCACCATGCTGTCACTGAACAAGGCTGTAGAGGATCCCACCGTTGGTAAGAACATTGCTATGCAGATTGCCAGCGCAGCTCCCGTTGCTATCGACGAGTCAGGTGTACCTCAGTCAGTAAAGGACAACGAGATTGCCGTTGCTGTTGAGAAGACTAAGGCAGAGCAGATTCAGAAGGCTGTAGAGGCTGCTATCAAGAAGGCTGGCTTCAACCCTGCTCACTTCGATTCAGAAGATCACATGGAGAGCAACCAGACCAAGGGCTGGATTACAGCTGAGGACGTAGTTGCTGTTAAGAAGATTATTGCTGACGTAACCGCAGAGAAGTCTGCCAACATGAACGAGGCAATGATTCAGAATATTGCTAAGGGTCGTCTGAACAAGTTCCTCAAGGAGAGCTGTCTGATGAGCCAGGAGTATATCTGGGACAAGAACTTCACCGTTGCTTCTTATCTGCAGTCAGTAGATAAGGAACTGACAGTTACTGATTTCAAGCGTTTCACACTTCGTGCTGAATAATTTCTGTCGCGAACTGAAATTATTTCATAAAAAGAGTGAGCCTTTCGTATGATAGGTTCACTTTTTTTTATACCTTTGCCAAGAAAATAGGGTACTTTAGCTGCTAAATGAAGATATTTGGAATAGGAATGAATTACATGGAGCACAATAAAGAGCTTCATGAAACGTTATTATATATAGAGGAGCCTGTTGTTTTCACAAAGGCCGACTCCTCTTTGCTTACGGGCGGCAAGCCGTTCTTTATCCCTGCCTATACGCGGCAGTGCGATTATGAGACGGAACTGGTGGTGCGCATCAATCATTTGGGACGCAGTATTCCTGAGCGATTTGCCCATCGGTATTATGATGAGGTATCCGTGGGGATAGATTTTACCGCTCGTGACATGCAGAAGTCCCTTCGTGAGAAAGGTTTACCTTGGGACTTGTGCAAAGGTTTTGATGGAAGTGCCGTAGTAGGTGAATGGTTACCGCTAAAGACGATGGGTGATGTGCAGAACCTGCATTTTCATCTGGACATAAACGGCAAGACCGTACAAAGCGGGTTTACTGGCGATATGATTCACCATGTGGACAAACTGGTTAGCTTCATCAGTCAGTTCTTCACGCTAAAGACGGGTGACATCATCTTTACCGGCACCCCAGTAGGCGTAGGACCGGTTCACATAGATGATCACCTTGAAGGATACCTTGAGGGAAAGAAGGTTTTGGAATTCAATGTTAAGTGATATATAGTTTGCAATGAGACGCATCTTACAATACATACTATCCATTTTTATCGTTTTACCTCTGATGGCAGAGGAAAACGGTAGATTAGAAATTACCAATCTTAATTGGGATGAGCTAAAGATAGACTCTGTACTGCCAGTTTATACCGAGGTGGTTCCGCTTCAGACGGATTTCTCCCTGTATAATTACAGCGTGACCATTGAGTACCCTGAGTATGCCCCTCTAACCCAGAAGGAGACAGAGGAGGCGCTTAAGTTCGACAGCCTGATTACGGAGAGGTTAAATGTGGAGAGCCATGTGGGTGTGTCTCGTGGAGAGGGTATGCTGGATATAGCCTTTGTGCCCATCATTCGTCGGGGTAACTCGTACCTCAAACTTGTGAGTGCACAGATTGTGATAAACTCTACTCCCAAGCGTCAGCTTCGTAGAGCTCCAGTAGACAAGCAGAAGCGTTATGCAGACCATTCCAAGTTGCAGCAGGGTAGATGGGTGAAGATTTCGATTACTACTGACGGTATGTACCGCCTTACCCGTTCGGCTCTTAAGAATATGGGATTCTCTAATCCTTCCAAGGTTCATCTGTATGGCTATGGTGGTCATTTGCAGAATGAAGTCCTGTTTGCAGGAGAGGAGTATGACGATATGGTGGAGGTGCCCCTCTATTACAGTTCCAAGCAGGATGCCTGGCTGTTCTGGGGAAATGGTCTGATATCATGGAATGGAGACGAGAGGGTAACCAACTTCTATGCCAATGCTGCTTATTATTTCCTGACGGAAGAAGATGGTGATGCTACTTCCATAGGAACAGAACCTTCCTTTACGGGAAGACAAGATACCATTTACACCAACTTTACTGATCATGTTCTGTATGAGAAGGATGAGTATGCCTGGTATCACGGCGGTCGTAGCCTGTTTGAGAACACTAATTATGCCAACATTAATTCTCATACCTATAGCCTTCAGACCATAGATCCTGAATACGAAGACAGTTTAACAACGCTGAAGGTTGTTTTCTCAGCTTCCAATAAGACTCCCACCAAAATGACAACGTCTGTAAACGGAACACAGATGGGAACTATGTCGTTGGCGGCTACAGAAATATATATTTATGGTACTGCATCAACGGCTGTTTATGATTTGAGCAAGTTGGAGCGTACCAATAACTGGACTGTGCGTCTGACCTCAACAGCAGGGCAGAATGCCCGCCTTGACTATCTGTCTCTCACCTATAAGAGAAAGCTAAAACCGAATTCTGGTTATGTTGCCTTTAGCCAGATTCAACCAGTGGTGGCAGACAGCATTCTTAAAAAAGAAGGTCCTGGAGGCAGTAGGTTTGATATAGAAGGAAGCGGCCTAAAGGTAATGCGTATAGGTTGTCCTGGTGACCCTGCTACACTTATCGAGGGAACACAAAACGGCTCGGTTTATTCTGTCGTAGTGGAAGATCCCACACGTCAGTATGTAGCCTTCGATGAGAGTTATGAATTCCCGGAACCGTCAAATGCTGGAGTTATTGACAATCAGGACTTGCATGCCCTTGACAGCTTAGATATGGTCATTATCATTCCCAACAGCGGGAAATTGTTAGACCAGGCAACCCGCTTGGTGGAGGCCCATGAGAAATATGACGGACTGAGATGTACCATCGTTTATGCCAATCAGGTTTATAACGAGTTCTCCAGCGGAACACCTGACGCAACAGCCTATCGTCGTCTCATGAAGATGCTGTACGACAAGGCAGAGACCATGGATGATGCACCCAAATACCTGCTTCTCTTTGGCGATGCTGCTTGGGATAACCGAATGGTAAGTACTCAGTGGAGGAAATATTCGCCTGATGATTATCTGCTTTGCTATCCCAGCGAAAACAGTTTCAGCGACACCAGAAGCTTTGTGATGGAAGATTACTTCGGATTGCTGGACGATGGCGAAGGAACGAATGTACTTAAGGACAAGCCCGACCTGGGAGTAGGTAGGTTCCCTGTAACTTCGAGTGCTGATGCCAAGGTTATGGTGGACAAGACCATCACTTATCTGAGCAGAGAGAATGCTGGCGAATGGAAGAATCTGGTTTATCTGCTGGGTGATGACGGCGATGAGAATCAGCACATGAGATATGCCGACGATGTAGCAGAACAGGTTAAGGCTACCTATCCCGAAATGGAAGTCCGCAAGATTATGTGGGATGCCTATAAGATAGAGAGTACCGGCAGCAATCTTTCTTATCCCACCTGTACAAGGGATATCAAACAGGCCATGAAGGATGGTGCCTTGATAATCAATTACGTAGGTCATGCTGCTACATACGGTATGAGTCATGAATTTGTGCTCCGTGTAAGTGACTTTGCAGAGCCTTGCGGTGACAAACTGGCCTTATGGGTAACTGCTGCCTGCGATGTAATGCCTTTCGACGGTCAGGTAGAGAACATTGGTGAGACGGCTGTCCTGAATCCTAAAGGCGGTGCTCTGGCATTCTACGGAACAGCCCGTACCGTATATGCTACACAGAACTTGTATATGAACCGCTACTTCATGAGGTATCTGTTTGGTACAGATGCTAAGGGAAGAAGATATAAGGTAGGCGATGCTATCCGTTTGGCTAAGAACGCGCTAATAACGGGTAATATGGAGTCGTCTTACCGTGAGAATAAATTACAGTATGCTTTGCTTGGCGACCCGTCGCTGGAGTTTGGTGAACCTACACAGAAGGTAATCCTTGACAGCATCAACGGTTCAAGTCTCAAGTCCTCGTCCAGCATTCCCCTTAAGGCAGGTCAGCGTGTTCGTCTGACTGGTCACCTTGCTGATGCCAAAGGGGATTTGAAGACAGATTTTACTGGAACCATGGCAGCCCGCATGTATGACAACGAAGAAACCATTACCTGCCATAACAATCAGGGGGCAAGGGTTGTCTTTACTTATGAAGACCGTACCAATATCTATACCTGTCAGGATAGTGTTGTGAATGGGAAATTTGACCTTGAGTTCGTCATCCCCGTTGATATCAATAACAGTAACGAAGCAGGTAGGTTTGCTTTCTATGCCCTGAATAATGAACGTAACATGGAGGCTAACGGCTACAACGAGAAATTCCTTTTAGGAGGAATGGGCGAAGTGGCAACGGATACCATAGGGCCTCGGATTCAGGCAGGCTTGAATGGAGTGGACTTCGAAAATGGAGGTGTTGTGAACAAGACACCGTACTTTGTAGCTAAGCTAGAGGATGAAAGCGGTATCAATTATAGCGGAAACGGAATCGGGCACGATTTGGTTCTCTGTGTGGACAATGATGTGAATCTGACCTATACCCTGAACAATTACTTTGTACAGGAGTTTGGCGACTTTACCCGTGGAACCGTTTCTTATGTACTGCCAGAGTTAGAGTCGGGTTCACACACACTTACTTTCCGTGCTTGGGACGTTCTTAACAATACAAATGCCGTAAGTTTGAACTTCGTGGTAGATCCTACTGTTGCCCCCAACATGTTTAACCTTACGGCCAGTCAGAATCCTGCTCGCACCAGTACCAATTTCCTTATTTCCTATGACCTGGTTGGTACCGAATGTGACTTTACGCTTGAGGTCTTTGACTTCTCAGGTAGAAGGGTCTGGTATCACCAAGAACAGGGCAGTTCTCCCAGCGGGCTGTACACTATTCCATGGAATCTGTGTACCAATGCCGGAGCTAAATTATTTACAGGCATTTACTTCTATCGCTGTCAAATGACGTGCGGCAATAGCAAGAAAGTGTCAAAAACGCAAAAAATTGTTATTTTGAACAATAAATAAGGAAAAACAGAGTTTTTATATTGTATGCAAACGACAAATTATAAAAAAATAGCTCTGCTTTTGGCTGTGCTGCTCAGTTTCACAGCCTCTAAAGCCCAGGATGTGAAGAATGTCTTCAATCCTGAACAGTATGGTGTTACATCATTAGCTATTGCTCCTGATGCCCGTGGCGGTTCTATGGGTGATATTGGTGCTGCTACAGAAGCCGATATATATGCTCAGTATTGGAACCCTGCCAAGTATCCCTTCAATGTGGCTCGTGCAGGAGTAGGTATCAGCTACACACCTTGGTTGCGCAAAATCGTTAATGACATCAATCTGGCTAATATAACGGGTTTTTATCGTATCGGTGACTATTCAGCCTTATCAGCTTCATTGAGATACTTCAGTTTGGGTGAGGTTTATCTTAGCGATATGGAAGATATGACCATCAAACCCTATGAGTTGGCTGTTGATGTAGGTTATAGCCGTATGCTCAGCCAGTGTTTCTCAATGGGTGTAAACTTGCGTTTTATCTTTTCTGATATCAAGTACGATTATACTGCGGAGAGTAGTGCAGGTAAGGCGTTTGCTGCCGATATTGCCATGTATCGTTTAGGATACCTTATGCTGGGTAATCGTGAATGCAGCTTGGGCTGGGGTATTAATATCAGCAATATTGGTACCAAGATATCATTTGGTGGCTCTGACGATGCAGAGTTTATTCCCACGAACTTACGTTTAGGTTTGAACTTTACGGTTCCCTTTAATGAGTACAATAAGTTCAGTATTGCTGTTGATGCCAATAAACTGTTGATTCCTACTTATCCTAAGCAGGAGGAAGGTGAAGCCGAGAATGATTATCTGGATCGTGTACAGCGTGATTACTACGATATTTCACCCATTGCTGGTATCTTCAAGAGTTTTGGTGATGCTCCTGGTGGATTCAAGGAGGAGATGCAGGAGATACGTTGGAGTGTAGGTTGTGAGTACACATATAATGACCGCTTCATGCTTCGTGCCGGATATCATCACGAGGCAGAAAACAAGGGTAACCGTAAGTATTTCACCGTTGGTGCCGGTTTCCACATGAGTGTATTCACCATTGATGCAGCTTACTGCTTCAGTACAGCACAGACCAATCCTCTGGACCAGACCATGCGTTTCTCTCTTGGCTTCGACCTGGACGGAATGCGTGACCTATTCGGTAAAATGAGAAGGAGATAAAATGTCCTTTCTTACATACAAAAAAATACGGGTACGTGTAGAAATTTTTATTCCTACGTGTACCCGTAATTTTTTTACGTGTGGCAGTAATTATTGCTTTTCTATCAGCACGGTAGCATAGGCAGAAATCCCTTCTTCACGACCAGTAAAGCCAAGTTTCTCTGTTGTGGTAGCCTTGATGCTGACATCATCAACGTCTATGCCCATCACCTTAGCCAGACATTCCTGCATGGCGGGTATATGGGCTTTCAGTTTGGGACGTTCAGCACAGACAGTAGCATCTATATTTCCTACCTGATAACCCTTGGTGGCTATCAGGTCGATGGTTTTCTTCAGCAGAATCTTACTGTCTATGTTGTGGAATTCGTTGCTGTTGTCAGGGAAGTGGTAACCTATGTCACGCATATTAGCGGCTCCCAGGAGAGCATCGCAGATGGCGTGAATAAGTACATCGGCATCGCTGTGTCCCAACAGGCCGTGGGTGTGTTCCAGACGTATTCCGCCTAACCAAAGTTCACGGCCTTCCACCAACTGGTGAACGTCGAATCCAAAACCAACTCTGATTTTCATACTTTATATAAACTTTCAAGCCTCCCCCTTCCCCTCCCAAGGAGGGGTGGATTGTTTTTTGTTAATTATATGTTTGTTTATCTCTCATTATTTATTTCTCCCCTCTTTATTCTCCCCTCCTTGGGAGGGGTTGGGGGAGGCTGTATAATACCCATTCTTTTTTATTTCTTTCCAGACTGCCGAACAGAGTCCATCACCTTTGTAGTCGGATTTCTTGATATTCTCCCTTATCTCTGTACTGCTGATATCTATAAGAGGCGTGTCGGCTATGGTAACGCCCTCTGGTATGTCCTTTAGCTCACATCCTGGTCTTGGATAAATTATCAGACGGTGATGAGCCAATATCTCTTCGCTCTTGTACCACATGGAAAACCGTTCCCAATTGTCTGCTCCTATAACCAGAATGAACTCCCTTTCAGGGAAGTCCTTACGCAGATGCTCTAAGGTGTTCACCATATAGGAGGGACGGGGTAGGCCAAACTCATAGTCGCTAACCGTTAGATTAGGAATGTCCTTTACTGCCAGTTGGGTCAGTCGTAGCCTTGCATTATCGTCCAATAGTTGCTGGTTTACCTTAAACGGATTCTGTGGAGAGACCAGCAGCCACATCTCATCCACAAGATGAGCATCTAGCAGGGCTTGACTAAGTTGTATGTGCCCTGTATGGATGGGGTTGAAGGTGCCTCCGTACAGTCCGGTCTTTATTGAACATTGAACATTGAGCATTGAACATTAGGAATTTAGAAAATCATTTAGTAGCTTGACAGCTTCCTGTTTGGCTGTTTCCAAATCGTCGTTTACCAGAATGCGGTCGAACTGGGGAGCAAAACTCATTTCGTATTCCGCTTTCTCCAGTCGAATCTTTATCTGGTCGGGCGTATCTGTATTTCTTCCTTCCAGTCTTCTCCTAAGCTCCTCGATGCTGGGCGGTTGAATAAACAGACTCAAGGCTCGGTCGCCATAGAACTTCTTTATGTTGCAGCCGCCCTTTACGTCTACGTCGAACACTACATTCTGTCCGGCTTCCAACTGTTTTTCTACCTGTTCTTTTAACGTGCCGTAGAAGCGGTTGGGATAGACCTCTTCGTACTCCAGAAACTCATTGTTCTGGATGCGCTGTCGGAACTCCTCGGGAGAAAGGAAGAAATACTCCACTCCATGTTTCTCCTCGCCGCGTGGAGGTCGACTGGTTGCACTGATACTGAAGGCTAGCTTAAATTCGGGGTGCTCCTTCATCAGATACTGTACAATCGTGCTTTTCCCGCTTCCCGAAGGGGCGGAAACAATTAAAAGCCTAGCCATTTACATCACATTAAGTACTTGTTCCTTAATCTGCTCCAATTCGTCCTTCATTTTCACCACAATTTTCTGCATTTCGGCCTGATTGCTTTTGCTGCCTGTGGTGTTGATTTCACGACCCATTTCCTGAGCGATAAAGCCCAACTTCTTACCTTGTCCGTGTCCTTCCTCCATGGTCTGGCGGAAGTAACGGAGGTGGTTGGTCAGACGCTGTTTCTCCTCGTTGATGTCCAGTTTCTCTATGTAGTAAATCATCTCCTGTTCCAAACGGTTGCGGTCGTACTCCACTCCAGGAATAGATTGCAGCGCATCCACCAGTTTTTGACGAATCTTCTCTGTCCTGTTCGTCTCAAAAGGTTCAATGCTGGCCAGCAGAGCGGCTATATTGTCCAGTTTCTCCTCGAACTTCTTCTGCAAAGCCAAGCCTTCCTGTTTACGGAAGTCCACCAGTTGCTGTATGGCTTTCTCTACCACTCCCTTGGCAACGGCCCATTCTTCTTCCGTAAGTTCCTGAACTTCAGTCTTGCTCAATACATCTGGCATACGTAACAGCGCAGTCCAGATGTCCTCTGGTTCGTTAATGTCGTATTTCTCGGCAATGTCTGTAATCTGTTTGTAGTAATTGGCTACCAGTTCACCGTTTATAGATGCTGCGTTTTGGGCCTCCGTCTGCTCTATCCACAGATTGAACTCAACTTTTCCGCGTTCAAGTGCTTGAGCAATAAGAGCACGCACTTCCATCTCCTTTTCTCGGTAGATGGGAGCCAGTCGGGTGGACAGATCCAGCGCTTTACTATTCAGTGATTTTACCTCTGCATTTATCTTTTTTCCCTGGAATTCGGCCGAGGCTTTTCCGTATCCAGTCATTGATTGTATCATATTTCTCAACAATTTTCTGCAAAAGTACGGAAATAATGGCAAAAAATAGTAATTTTGTGGCGAAATTTAAATGTAAGTTCATCGAATGTTCTGTATTCTACATATAGAGACCAGCACAAATGTGTGTTCGGTAGCCCTTAGCGAGGATGGGAAACTCCTTTATCACCAAGAGGATTTTGATGGTCCCGGCCATTCTGAGTCCTCAGGTGTGTACGTCGATGAGGCCCTGTCTTTTGCCAATAGTCATGCTATCCCTGTTGATGCGGTTGCTGTTAGCATGGGACCTGGCAGCTATACGGGTTTAAGGATAGGTGTTTCTCTGGCTAAAGGTGTTTGTTACGGACGTGCTTTGCCGCTGATTGCCGTTCCCACATTGAAGGTGTTATGTGTGCCTGTCCTTCTTGGCAAGGAAGAACTCCCGGAAGATGCATTGCTGGTTCCTATGATAGATGCTCGTAGGATGGAGGTCTATTCTGCTGTTTATGACCGTGCCTTGAAAGAGATTCGTCCCATTCAGGCCGATGTGGTGACAGCAGAAACCTATCTTGAGTACCTGGACAAAGGGCCTGTCTTTTTCTTTGGCAACGGAGCCCAGAAGTGTCAGGCTGTCATTCAGCATCCCAATGCCCATTTTATTGATGGCATCCATCCTTTGGCTAAGAATATGTTCCCGCTTGCCGAGCGTAGCATGCACCTGAAGGAGTTTCAGGATGTGGCATACTTTGAACCTTATTATCTGAAAGAATTTATAGCAATTAAATCAAAACCATTATTGTAATGCAATATAATACACAGAGAGAACAATTGGTAATGCCCGAATACGGACGTGGTATTCAGTATATGGTAGACTTGGCCATTTCCTTGCCCGATAAGGAAGAACGTCAACGTTGTGCAAACACCATAGTGGCTATTATGTCTCGCATTCAACCAGAGAATGCCGATGCTGCTGATTATGAGGTTCGCCTTTGGAATCATCTTGCTAAGATATCACGTTATAAGCTCGATATCGACTATCCTGTAGAGATTGTTCCTGAATTGGAGGCTATGGAGCATCCCAAGCCATTACCTTATCCCATGAAGAAGATTCGTCGTCGTCACTACGGACACCTCATAGAGAGTGCCTTGCAGTATGCACAAACATTACCTGACAGTGAGGAACGTGAGGCATTGGTGGGTATGGTGGCTAATCAGATGAAACAGAATCTTTTCGTGTGGAATCGTGATTCTATGGACGAGAATCTGGTCATGCAGGACATCAAACGCTATTCTGATGATCAGTTACAGTTGCCTTCTGATTTCCGTTTTGCCCCTGTAGGTATTCCTTCTAATTCCCAATTGGCAAATAACGGTTCAAAGAGCAAAAAGAAGAAGCGTTAAGTCTTATTTCTCATTTTTTTATAGATATGCCATCGTTTATCATAGAAGGCGGACATCGGTTGAAAGGGGAAATCATTCCTCAGGGTGCCAAGAACGAAGCTTTGCAGGTGCTCTGTGCCACTTTGCTTACATCCCAGCCTGTTCGTATTCAGAACCTTCCCGACATTGCCGATGTTAATAATCAGATTTGTCTGCTCAGAGATATAGGCGTCCGCATTGTTAAGAATGCCCCTGGCGATTATACTTTTCAGGCTGATACTGTTAATACCGACATCCTGCATACCGATGATTTCCTGATTCGTTGCGGAAGTCTGCGTGGTAGCGTTATGCTGCTTGGACCGCTCTTGGCACGATTCGGTTGGGCTGAGGTGGCTCGCCCGGGTGGTGACAATATTGGTCGTCGACGCCTGGATACCCATTTCTTGGGCTTGCAGAAGTTAGGTGGTCAGTTCCATTATGATGCAGAGCGTGGTGTCTTTACCATAACCACAGATGGCTTGAAGGGTTGCTACATGCTTCTCGATGAGGCTTCTGTAACAGGAACGGCCAATATCGTGATGGCAGCTGTTTTGGCAGAAGGAACAACCACCGTTTACAATGCTGCCTGCGAACCTTATATTCAGCAGTTGTGCCGATTGCTCAACAAAATGGGTGCCCGTATCAGTGGTATAGGCAGTAACCTGCTTACCATTCAGGGCGTTACAGAGTTGGGAGGCGCAGAACATACCATCCTGCCTGATATGATTGAGGTGGGCTCCTTCATCGGAATGGCTGCTATGGTGGGCGACGGAGTTCTCATTAAGGGCGTAGCTTATAATGAGTTGGGTATCATCCCAGATACCTTCCGCCGGTTGGGCATTGAGGTGCAGCACAAGGGTGATGATATCTTTGTGCCTCGCCATGAGCGTTATCAGATTGAATCGTTCCTCGACGGCTCCTTTATGACTATCTCAGATGCCCCCTGGCCAGGACTCACACCTGACCTTCTGAGCGTTCTGCTCGTTGTCAGCACTCAGGCTAAGGGTTCTGTGCTCATTCATCAGAAGATGTTCGAGAGCCGACTCTTCTTCGTGGATAAGCTTATAGACATGGGAGCACAGATTATTCTTTGCGACCCCCATCGTGCTGTTGTGGTAGGACACAATCATAAGTTGCCACTTCATGCGCGTCGTATGACAAGTCCTGATATCCGTGCCGGTATTGCCTTGCTCATCGCTGCTATGAGTGCAGAGGGAACCAGCCGGATAGAGAATATTGGTCAGATAGACCGCGGTTACCAACACATCGAGGAGCGTTTGAATGCCCTTGGTGCAAATATAAAGAGAGTAGAGTAAGATGATTGCCGAGCAGGAAGTATATAAGATAGGTACTATTACTCGCACTCATGGTGTGAAAGGCGAGGTGTCCCTTTCCTTTACCGATGATGTGTGGGACCGTGCCGATGCCGATTATCTGGTGTTGCGCATAGATGGTATCTTGGTGCCTTTCTTTATGGAGGAGTATCGCTTCCGTTCCGATACTACAGCGCTGGTCAAGTTTCAGGATTATGATTCTGCCGATGCTGCTAAGGAACTTTGTGGTTGCGATGTATACTTCCCTCACGCTCTTACGCCGGCACCGGAGGAAGAGGATGAATATTCCTGGCGCTACTTTACGGGTTTCCGTGTTGTAGATGAGCAGGCAGGAGAGTTGGGTGAGATAACCTATGTGGATGATAGTACACAGAATGTTCTCTTTCACGTTGGCGAACATCTGATTCCTGCTGTTGAGTCATTCATTACCCATGTTGATCATCAGGCACGCGTCATAACCATGCAGTTGCCAGAAGGACTGCTTGATCTCTGAATGAAGAATTAAGAGTGAAGAATGAAGAATTGAAGATGAAAAAAATATGTATATTAGGCTCCACTGGAAGTATCGGAACGCAGACACTTCAGGTGATAGAAGAGCACCCCGACCTCTTTGAGGCTTATGTGCTTACTGCCAACTCGCAGGCCGATTTGCTTATTCAGCAGGCCCGTAAGTTCCAACCGGCTGCTGTTGTCATTGCCGACGAGAGCAAGTATCAGTACGTGCAGGATGCTTTGGCTTCCGAGCCTATTCAGGTGTATGCCGGAGCCGATGCGCTCTGTCAGGTGGTGCAGATGGAACCCGTAGATGTGGTGCTTACAGCCCTTGTGGGTTTTAGCGGCCTGCGTCCTACCATCAGTGCTATTAAGGCCAAGAAACCCATAGCCCTTGCCAATAAGGAGACGTTGGTGGTGGCCGGTGAACTGATTACCGACCTCTGCCTGCAGAACCATGTGCCCATTCTGCCAGTTGATAGTGAGCATAGCGCCATCTTCCAGAGTCTGATGGGCGAGCAGAGCGAGATAGAGAAGATTATTCTTACGGCCAGCGGTGGTCCCTTCCGCAACTTCACCAAGGAGCAACTGCAGCGTGTAACACCTGCTATGGCACTCAAGCATCCTAATTGGGATATGGGTGCCAAGATAACCATTGATAGCGCCAGTATGATGAATAAGGGTTTCGAGGTCATAGAGGCTCGTTGGCTCTTTGATGTAACGCCCGAGCAGATTCAGGTTGTGGTACATCCACAAAGCATCATCCACAGCGGTGTGCAGTTCAAGGACGGTGCAGTAAAGGCTCAGTTAGGAGCACCCGATATGCGTGTGCCCATTCAGTTGGCCCTTTCTTATCCTGAGCGTCTGCAGAGCGATTTCCCTCGTTTGGACTGGTGGCAGATGAAGGACCTCACCTTCGAGCGTCCCGATGAGGATAAGTTCCGTTGCCTTCACATGGCATACGAGGCTATCCGTTTGGGCGGAAATGCGGCTTGTATCGTTAATGCAGCCAACGAGGTTGTAAACCTTGCCTTCCGTCAGGAGCGTTGCGGCTTCCTACAGATGGCTGATGTGATAGAGAAAACCCTACAGAAGGTGGCTCATCAGGAGCAGAATACACTCGATGACTATCTGGCCTGCGATGCCGAATCGCGTCGGGTTGCCGCCTCACTCATTTAATGAAATAGGTAAAAAGGATTAATATAAATATGGAAGTAGTTCTTATAAAAGCTTTGCAGCTCTTGTGCTGCCTCAGTTTATTGGTCGTCCTGCACGAGGGAGGTCATTTCGGGTTCTCCAAGCTCTTTGGGGTGAAGGTTGAGAAGTTCTATATGTTCTTCGATTATAAGTTTCATCTTTTCAGCACACGTGCCAAGTGGTTTACCCGTCTGTTCCCACATTTCAAGAATAACGAGACGGAGTACGGCATTGGTTGGATTCCTCTAGGAGGATACGTTAAGATATCCGGTATGATAGATGAGAGTATGGACCTTGAGCAGATGAAGAAGCCTGCCCAGCCCAACGAGTTCCGTTCTCAGAAGGTTTGGAAGCGTTTCTTCATTATGTTTGGTGGCGTGCTCATGAATTTCCTTACCGCTTGGTTCCTGTACAGCGTGGTTATGTTTACGTGGGGTAGGGACTATATCCCCATGCGCAATGTAACACAGGGTTTCCAGTTTAGCACCGAGGCTCAGAGTGTTGGCTTCCGTAATGGCGATATTCCCGTTGCTGTAGATGGCAAGGAGATTGCCGAGTATAGCACAGCCATTGTTCGTACACTCTCTAACGCATCTGTTGTAACGGTGCTGCGCGAAGGCAAGGAGGTAGATTTGCAGATGCCCTCTGATGGCCTTAATATGCTGGAGATGATCCAGAGCGTACCACCTTTCATAGCTCCCATAGCACCCGCTTTGGTAGATAGCGTGATTCCTGGTTCAGCTGCCGATAAGGCGGGCTTCCAGAAGGGTACACGCCTCTTGGCTGTGAATGGCAAGGAGATTGCTACCTGGACCGATTTCGACTGTGAGGTTACCCTCCGTCGTCAGGATGTGCTTGCTGCTCCTGGCTGCACACATGCCGATAGTCTTAAGCAGCGTCAGTTGCTGGTGGTTTATCAGTTGCCCGATGAGGCTCAGCCTGATACCGTCCAGCTCCAGCTCGACGAGAAATACCTGATGGGAGTCAATCGTATGATTCCTTTCCAGAAGGAGCACGCCTCATACACCCTACTCTCTTGTATTCCTGCCGGTTTGCAGCAAGGATGGCGCACGCTTTGCGGGTATGTTAACGACCTCAAGTACGTAGCCAGTGCCGAAGGTGCCAAGAGTGTAGGCTCTTTCATCACCATAGGTAATATCTTCCCATCTGCTTGGGATTGGGAGCAGTTCTGGTTGCTTACCGCCTTCATCAGCATCATCCTGGCTGTGATGAACATTCTGCCTATTCCAGGCTTGGATGGCGGCCATATTGTGTTCCTGTTGTGGGAAGGTATCACAGGCAAGCAGCCTTCAGATAAGGCAGCCGAGTGGTTCGAGAAGATTGGTATCGGTCTGCTCGTCCTGCTCATGTTGCTGGCCTTCAGTAATGATGTACGTAACTTTATTTTCCCCCTATTTGGATTTTGATTTTTAATTCATAATTCATAATTTTTCTCTTTTAACTTTTAATTGTGAATCAAATGAACAAACATCTTCTTTCTATATTAACGCTTCTTCTGCTCTGCGCATGTGGTGGTAACGATGTCAACGAGAAAGCTGCTCAGATGCTTTCCGATGCTCGTACAGCGTACTTTCATAAACGTTATGCCGAGGCTCGTGATTCTATTCTTTCCTTGCGTCAGAAGTATCCTACTGCTATCGAGGCACGCAAGCAGGCCATCCTTTTGCTAGACAGCGTAGAGATGGGCGCTGCTGCTGATAGCTTACAATATGTGCAGGGTGAGGAATGGGAACGCTTGCATATCAAGCAGCAGTTCTTCGAGCGTAAACTCCTGGAGGACAAAAAGAAAGACGCAGAATGAAGCATTTGACAGAAGAGGAACTCGCACATCTGTTTAATACCCCGATGTTTCAGGCCATCGGCGAGGTGGCTGATCAGTTGGGTCTCCATTGCTATGCAGTGGGGGGGTATGTGCGTGACCTTTTCTTGGAGCGTCCCTCTAAGGATATAGACTGCGTGGTAGTCGACCCTAATTGTTCTAAGGAGCAAGAGAATTGTTCAATGTTTAATGCTCAATGTTCAATGTCCAACGATGGTCCTGGTATTCGTGTGGCTCAGGCATTGGGCAAACGGTTGGGCAGGGGAGCGCACGTGAGTGTTTTCCGTAACTTTGGTACCGCACAGGTTAAGTGGAAAGGCCAAGAGGTGGAGTTTGTTGGCGCTCGCAGGGAGAGCTATAGTCATGACAGTCGTAAGCCTATTGTTGAGGACGGAACGCTGGAGGATGATTTGGACCGTCGCGACTTCACCATCAATGCTTTGGCATACTGTCTGACCTCCGAGGGGTTAGTAGATGGCAAACGGCTCGTTGACCGCTTTGGTGGACTCTGGGATATGGAGGACGGACTTATTGCTACACCTCTTGATCCTGATATCACCTTTAGCGACGACCCTTTGCGTATGATGCGCTGTATCCGTTTCGCCACCCAGTTGCGTTTCCAGATCGAGGATGAGACACAGGAGGCACTCAGTCGGAATGCCGAACGTATCAAGATTATTTCTCAGGAGCGTATCATAGATGAACTCAACAAAATAATGCTTTCTCCCACGCCCAGCATCGGGTTTGTGGAGTTGAGTCGTTGTGGCCTGCTCCCCCTCATTTTCCCCGAAGTGGCAGCATTGGAAGGCGTAGAGGTCCGTAACGGACGTGCCCATAAGGACAACTTCTATCATACCTTAGAGGTGTTAGATAATGTGGCAAAAGCCTCCCCCATCCCCTCCCAAGGAGGGGTGAGTTCTCAACAGTTCTCCTCTCCTTTGGAGAGGTCGGGTGAGGCTTTACTCTGGCTTCGTTGGGCTGCTCTCCTGCACGATATAGGCAAGCCGCGCAGCAAGCGTTGGGAGGAAAAGGTTGGCTGGACCTTCCACAACCATAATTATATAGGTCAGAAGATGGTTGCACCTATTTTTCGACGCATGAAGTTGCCTCTCGACGAACGCCTGACGTATGTTGAGAAGCTTGTAGGCTTGCACATGCGTCCCATTGCCATTGCCGACGATGTGGTCACAGATTCTGCTGTGCGCCGACTGTTATTTGAGGCAGGCGAGGATATTGACGACCTGATGCTCCTTTGCGAGGCTGATATCACCAGCAAGAATATGGAGAAGAAGCAACGCTTCCTTGATAACTTCCAGTTGGTGCGTGAGAAGTTGGCCGACCTCCAGGCTCGTGATAACTACCGCACTTGGCAGAACCCCATCACAGGCGAGGAGATTATGGAAACCTTCGGTCTCAAGCCCTGTCGCGAAATTGGTATGCTCAAACAAGCTGTCAAGGACGCCATCTGGGATTCTGTCATCCCCAACGACCATGATGCTGCCCGTCAGTTCATGCTCCAGAAAGCCAAGGAGATGGGGCTTGTTCCAATTAATAATTGATAATTGACAGTTGAGAATTAACAATTTACAATTAATAATTAACAATTAACAATTAACAACGGAATCTCTAACCTCTAACCTCTAACCTTTAACCTTTAATCTCTTATGAAATACATCCTACTTTTCACTTCCTTGATGCTTTTCCGCCTTAGCGCTTACGCCCTTCCCGTTGAGGCGCGTCTCAGTTCGAAGGCCACGCCAACCATGAAGAAGCTGTACTATGATATCTCTACGGATAAATGCGCATATCTCCCAGGGGACACCATTAACTTCAAACTTCTAGCTACTCCTGTATCGGGCTTAAGGGTAAGGTACCGGTGCTTGGCCGATGTGGTGGCTGACACCCTTCTTACCACCAAGACATGGACGTGGGTTGCTCCTGCTCAGGATTTTCAAGGCTATCTGGTAGAGGTTTATACAACCGATGGCACTACCGACCTTATTCATGGTGCCATAGCTGTAGATGTGTCTTCTGATTGGAAACGCTTCCCCCGTTATGGCTTCGTAGCTACCTTTAGCAGCGATAAGACCGTTAGTGTTGTTCGTAACGAGATGACTTGGCTCAATCGTTGCCATATCAATGCCGTACAGTTTCAGGATTGGCATTGGTGTCACGATTGGCCTTTGGGTGGAACGCGCGAGAATCCCCTTTCCACCTATAAGGATATAGCCAACCGCATCATCTATACCAGTGCTGTTAAGAACTATATTTCACGTCAGCATCAGTTTGGTATGAAGAGTTTCTTCTACAACCTCTGCTTTGGCGTGCTTGACGGTTACGAATCACGTGGTGTTAAGGAAGAGTGGTTGCTTTTCAAGGATAAGAATCATACGACGAAAGATAAGCATGACCTGCCTGATTCATGGAAGAGCGACATCTATCTGGCAAATCCTGGTAACCCCGAATGGCAAGCTTTCTTGGCTGATCGTAACGATGATGTTTATGCCTGTCTGGATTTCGATGGTTATCAGATAGATCAACTTGGTGGCCGTGGAACTTTGTATGATTATTTCGGCTCTCAAATCGATCTCCCTTCGGGCTATGCATCCTTCATAAAGGCCATGAAGAAACGTCACCCCGAGAAGCGCCTGATCATGAATGCCGTTTCAGAGTTTGGAGCTAAGGAAATGGGTCGTACAGGTCTTTTGGATTGCTTCTATAACGAGGTGTGGGGCTGCCATGCACGCGATGCCCTAACCAGAGCCGAGGCTAAGTTTACCAACCTTAGGAATATTATTCTGAACAACAGGTCGTATAAGGCCGATCTCCAGACCGTCTTTGCCGCCTATATGAACTATTGTTGTGATAACAGCAACTTCAATACTCCTGGCGTGGTTATGACTGATGCTGTCATGTTTGCCCTTGGCGGTTCCCATTTGGAGTTGGGAGGCGACCATATGCTCTGTCGTGAATATTTCCCCTATATAGGGCAAAAGATGACACCAGAGTTGGAGGACTGGATGACCCATTATTACGATTTCTTTACGGCCTACCAGACCCTGCTCAGGGGAGATTGGAAAGAGAACACCACCGTGAAGGTTAGCGCCTCAGGTGTTTCCGTTAATAAATGGGAGCCTGTCAATCAGCGTATTACGCAGTTGACTCGCGATGTGGAAGGTCGTAAGGTCATTCATCTGCTAAACTTCTGTACCCAAGAGAGCGATAAGGTCACAGATCCCGCCTATCTTCTTTGTTGGCACGATAGGGATGGCCTTCGTCCTTGGCCCGTAGAGCATAAACAGCTTGCTCTCACCATTTCAAGCCTCACCGGAGTGCGTCGAATCGGCAGGCTTTGGGTTGCCTCGCCCGACTATGTAGGCGGTGCTGTACAGGAGATAACAGACTATTCGTTCGCCTCCGGCACCTTGCGTTTCACACTTCCCGCCCTTCAGTACTGGACCATGATAGTGGTGGAGCCAGAAACTTCAAGCCCAGATGCTCTCATTCGGGTTCCTGCCCATCCCACCACATCTTCTAAGGCATACACCCTTTCAGGCATCCCCGTTACATCATCCCCCCACGGAATAGTTGTAAAGAATGGCAGAAAGACAATGGTTCAGTAAACTTGTCATTGAATAGCCAAAGTCTCTCTAACCACTAACCTCTAACCCCTAACCTAAAAACTGCTATGTAGCAGTTTTTTTGCCCTTTAGAAATATTTTGTGATTTGGGCGTTCTGGAAGTTGTTCATCTCGTTCACCATACGGACAGCGCTGTCGATGATGGGGAAGGCGCAGAGGGCTCCCGTTCCTTCACCCAAGCGAAGGCCGAGGTGGAGTAGGGGCTTGGCTTCCATTGCTTCCAGCATCTTTTTGTGCCCGCTCTCGTCGCCGCAATGTGTGAAGATCATGTAGTCTTGGGCAGCGGGATAAAGTCGCGTAGCGGCAAGGGCGCAGGCTGTCATGATGAAGCCATCCACCAATATTATAAGATGCTGTTCCGCAGCTCGCAGCATAGCGCCAATGGCAGCGACCATCTCGAAGCCACCGAAGGAACGAATGACTTCGTCAAGTGAAGAGTGAAGAGTGAAGAGTGAAGAATTAACGTTAGTCTCGCTCTCTGAATGGTTACTATTATTCTTAACTCTTAACTCTTCACTCTTCACTCTGAAGTTTTCTACTGCTTTGGAGAGCACTTCGTACTTGTGAAGGATGCCTTCATTGTTAAGACCTGCTCCTGCACCGATACACTCAGCGAGGGGTATATTGCAGAAGAGGTGCATCCAGATGCTGCTGGGCGAGGTGTTGGCAATGCCCATCTCACCGATGCTGAGCACGCGGCATCCCTCGGCTATGCAGTTGTCCACCAGGTCGCTTCCAATCTGTATGGCGCGGTCATACTCCTCCTCCGTCATTGCTGCCTCGTACAAGAAGTTCTTCGTCCCACGGGTAACCTTATAATTTTCAATTTTCAATTTTCCATTTTCAATTTGAAAATCATGGTCCACTCCCACATCCACGATGCGCAGTTTGAAACCGTGCTGTCGGCAGAACATATTCACACCGCCGCCGCCACGGGTAAAGTTGAGCATCTGCTGCCAGGTAACTTCGCGGGGCGAAACGCTTACGCCCTCACGCTCTATGCCATGATCGCCTCCCAAAAGCAGGTGGCAGGGATGTGCCAAACTGGGCTCCAACGTCTGCTGAATCAGGCAAATCTGCAATGCCAGCTCCTCCAGTCGGCCCAGTGAACCTTTAGGCTTGTTAAGATTGTCAATCTTCTCTTGTATTGATGCCTGCAACGCCTTATCAATGGATTGTATGTTAAATTCTTTCATCTTTTGTGCGGTAGCAAATTCTTCACTCTTCATTCTTCATTCTTCACTTTCCAGGCTATGCCAGAAACCATCAGTATCACCTCATCGGCCTTCTGTGCAATGTACTGGTTCATCCATCCTTGCAGGTCGGTAAAGCGGCGTTGCAGGGCGTTATCGCTAACTCCGCCGCTACCAATCTCGTTGGTAACAAAAATATAGGTGGCATCGTGTGCCGTGAAGGCATCAAACTCGGCCTTCGCGCGAGCCAAACAATGATCAATGTTCAATGTTCCATGTTCAATGGAAATGAAGTTCGTCAGCCATAGTGTCACGCAGTCGATGACCACCACGCGGCCTGTTAGATCGTGCTTGCTCAGGTAAAGCTCCTCCTCGATGTTGGTCCATTGCGGGCCGCGGCGCTCCTGATGGCGGCGTACGCGTTCGCGGAACTCCTCGTCCCATATATGTGCCGTAGCCAGATAAACGGGATTATCACTCAACTGTAATGCCAGTTCTTCGGCCTTACTACTTTTTCCGGAACGTTGTCCGCCAGTTATTAGAACTATTTTCTTCATTGAACATTGAACATTGCATTGAACATTAGTTTACAGTTTACTGTTGTTAATTATTTTTGTTATCGTTGACGTTATCGTTGACGTTAATAATTCTTCACTCTTGAACTCCTTGAACCCTTGAACTCTTAAACTCTTGCCACGCAGATGGCAAGCAGCGTGGTGAGTTCCACAATGAGGCAGACGGCGCCGCAGCAGTCGCCCGTGTAGCCGCTGAGTTTTTTCCAAATAAGCAAATAAAGGAAATACATCGCAATACACGGAAGGAAGATAACCATCTCCCAATTAATGCCTGACCACCAGAGGAAGATTACCATCGGCAGGAGTCCTTGAACAGCGAGGCCTATGCCAGCCTTCCAGTCCATCTTACGGTAAATCATCTTCGCCTTGGCCTCCTCTTCCCTTCGGGCGTAAGGCATCATCATAACCAGTTGTGCCGTCAGCATTCTCGCGTATGGTGTTGCCGCCAGAATAGCCAAGGTCGCCATCTTCGGGGTCATAGAACACAGGGTTACAAACAGCAGCATCTCGTAAACGATGAGGCCCAGTACGCCAAAGGTTCCTATGTGCGAATCCTTCATGATGCTGAGGATGCGCTCGCGGTCGGAACCTCCTCCGCCAAAGCCGTCCAGGAAGTCAGCCAGCCCATCCTCATGCAGGGCTCCCGTTACCAACAGCCTCACGATTATCGCCAACAGAATAGCCATCATATACGGCAGATACATGCAGCCCACCCATAGCGTGGCTGCCATCAGTCCACCTGTGAGCCAACCCGTCAGCGGCCAGTATTCCACCACAGCCTGATAACTCTCTACAGGCGGTTGATGTAGGCGGTAGAAGGGCAGTCGGGTAAAGAAGATAAACGCAGCCCACAAGCGGTCGTACCAATGACTCTGGTCAATCTCTACTTGCATATTCTTTTATTTCTTGCGGATTTTTACCGGCTTGATACTTGTATGTGTAGGCTGCACCTGATTGATGGTGCCGTCCTTGGCAAAGGTCAGACGGTCAATGCACACTTCGCGGTGGAAGCCGGGGCCGTTATTCAGATAGTTCTTGTTGATGCGGTGATAGACGATATACCACTCGTCGGTTCCGGGTATATTGACTATTGAGTTGTGGCCCGTGCCATAAATCTCTTCCTCGGGGTTCTGAATGATAACGATGGGCTTTTCTGCTACCTTGATAGGTCCCTTTGGCGACTTGCTGGTGCCGTAGGCTACGTGGTAGTTCTTGGCTCCCGTATCATCGACGCTCCACAGGAAGTAGTAAAGCCCCTTCCTATAGAACACATAAACACCCTCGCGGAAAGCGTAGTCGGCCAGGGAGCCTCCCTTGGGAGTAATGGTGAATTCTTCTTCTCCGATGCTCGTCATATCGTCGGAGAGCAGACGGTAGTGCAGGTGTCCGTTACCATAATACAGATAGGTCTGGCCGCTCTTGGGGTCGGTAAATACATCCGAGTCTATCATTTGACCGCCTGAGGTGGTAGTGAACAATGGCTTTTCCGAGGCTTTGAAGGGCCCTGTGGGAGAATCGGCTACGGCAACGCCCAATGTCTTTTTGTTCAGTTCCGGGTTGTGGGCGCTGAAAAAGAAGAAATACTTCCACTTGCCGTCTATCTGTTTTTCCTCGATACAGGGTGCCCATGCATTGCCCGATGCCCAAGGAGCATCACCGCCTGCAGAAAGGTTCAGGATGGTTCCTTCGTTGCGGAAGTGTACAAGGTCGTCGGACGAGAAAACATCGAAGCTATATCCGCCCCAGCCTGGATAGCCGTCGGTAGTGGGGTAGATGTAGAAGCGTCCCGTATTCTTGGAATACAATACCTCTGGGTCGGCATGGAAGTCGGGCAGAGCAGGATTTCCGTAAACCGAAACCTCCACGGGCTGCTGGCATGCCTGCATGAAACTGGTTATGCGTTGCTGCCATTCGGCCTGACTGCGGACATCATATTGGCTCCATGCCGAACCGAAGTAATAGGTAAAGGGCTCATCGTTGCGCAGATTCTGGTGAATACCCACGGCATGACCGGCATTCCCGTTGGTGGGTTGCTGGTACATCAACTTCTTGGTTGTGCTGATGCCTGCAGGGTAAAGTGTAGCAACGTATATCTGGCAGTTGTATCGTTCGGGGTCGCTTGTGGGGTCGGCATAGTGCATATAGTCGCGTTCCACCACCACGCTTTTGGTGTCGGCTGCATGAATCACAAACCCCGATGCTACATTGGCAGGCTTTTTTAGACCTGTGTACCATACCTTCAGCTGGCAGAAATTGGAACCGCGGTCGAGTGTTACAATACGATGTTCGGTAACCGTTCCCAGAGAACCACGATCCGTGGGGGCAAAGTCCATCTGTACCGACACGCGCAGGGGGCCTTGGTCGAGCACCTTATACGTATCGTAGCACCAAGGGAAGAGGAGCGAGTCGCCCACCATGATGGAGGGTGTTCCACAACCCAGCGTAGGACCTACGTTATAGCAATCCATTCCCATACCATGGTTCAGGTGGTAGCTGGTAAGGGTGGTTATCAATTCGGCTTCTCGTTGTTTGCCTTGCTTTTTCAGGGCAGAAATCTCTGGATGGCGCGAATACTCCAACTTGTAGATGTTGTCGACAATCATATCGGGCGTACTCTTCAGCCATATATCTATGCCGTATCCCTGCTGCCCCGAACGCTGAAGGGCAGGACCATAGAAGCGGTAAGCCGTGCGGTCGTTCTCAATCATAATGTCATCCAACCGCTCGGGGTAATGTTTGACAAACACGAATGGCTTAGCCGTAGAGGGCTTGCCGGGCTTCAGCTTGTACGTAGCTGTACCGTTGGGGCGTATGCTGGCAAAGAGCAATAGCTTGCCGTCGTGTGTCCATTGATAGGGCTGTTCTACGTCAAAAGCATCAAACAGCACCAACTGTGAATCTACCTTAAGATTCTCTACTTCTACTACTTCATGGCGTTGTAATGTCGTGTTGTTCTTTAATACAATGGTCTGGCTCTTTGCCGAAAGACTCAGCAAAAGGTACAAAAGGGTCAGAAATACGGTTTTATGGCTCATATTTTTTTAGCTTAGTAGGTTGGTAGCTTAATAGGTTAGTAGCTTAATAGAAAAAAAGTTATCGTTAACGTTAACGTTGAAGATACTCCTCGAGGGTAATGCCACGAGCTGTGATGTCTTTGGCGAGTGCAACATCATCGATATAACGGATGTGCCATGGTTCGTATGCATAGCCAGTGATATCTTCCTTGCCCTCCAGATAGCGAAGGATGAAGCCATAGTCGGCAAGTTTCGCATGAATTTTAGCCCAGACTTCGGGATACTTTACCAAGTCTTCGTTGTAATACATGGTTTGGCCGTCAAGAATGAAGTATAAATCCAGAGCCAGTCCCGTATGGTGTTCCGAATAGCCAGGCACAGCAACCGTCTTGACGGTATATTCCTCGCCATACTTAATTATATATCTATCCCAAATGTCCTGCTGCTCGGCAACGCTTCTGCGACCAGAGTCTAACTCTATGTCAACTCCCTCTTTGGCCAATGCTTCTTTCAGTTTTAAGTATGCTGCGTATGCCTTATACTCTGCTTCTACTTTATCACCCACTGTATTAGTTATGGTCACTGTCTGTAAGGCACCCTCCCAGTATGCAGGTAACTTATGCGTCTTGTTTACCAGCACCAGATAGTCGATTTCTTGAACAACGGGATTGTCGTTTTCGGCAGTGGTACACGATGTGGTAATTAAACTGTTGCCGCAGATTGTCAGGATGACGGCAAGCATCGTTTTCTTAGTAATTCCCATGGTTTTTGTTGCTAATTATGATTAGATTATATTAATATTGTTAGTGCAAAGATATGAAGAAAAGTTGAAAATTGAAAGTTGAAAGTTGAAAATTATTCTGTAGCTTTTGAAAAAAGTGCTAGCCGCCTATCTTCGAGACGAAGTTTCAAAAATACGAATAAGTGAGCGGAATACAAAATAAAATTGCTTTTATTTTTATTTCCAAGCGGAAGTATTTTAGAGACGAAGTTTCAAAGATGCAAAAATTAGGGCGCCTGCTTTCGCAAACGCCCCAATTCTTAGTTTAGAGTTTAGTGTTTAGAGTTTAGAGAAGCCAACGGCCAATGGCTAACAGCCAAAGTTCTTGAACTCTTGAACTCTTTAACTTTTTTTTGTTAAGGTTTTCGTTACATAACCACAACTTTCTTGCCGTTGATGATATTCAGACCCTTCTGCACCTTGCTCAGCCGCTGACCAGCCAGATTGTAGATACCGCCATTGTTAAGGTTAACGTTAACGTTATCGTTGAAGTCAACGTTTTCAATTCCATCCGGATCTTCATCTTCGTTGTGGTAGCCGAGAACATTATCATACAGAACCACCTTATGCGTTTTATCCAGTACAGGATGAGCATCCTCGCCCAATGTCTGGTACCAAACAGCATTCTCGCCCTGGTTGTCACCATTCAGTTTGTAGCAGATTTCACCGCTTGCCAACTGAGCATCAGTAGCCTTTGTACCACGCTCAATAGCACGTGGAATCAAGCTCTGCTCTGCATAGTAAACATTATTGACCGTGCAGCCATTACGTGAGAGTACGTCAGAAGGATATGAGGCAGGTTCTGCGGCAGTATCATACTTAGAAAGAACCAGGACATTAGTGAGAGTAAGGCTTCCGTCGCGCCAGCCACATACACCTCCGAAAGAGTTTGCATTCGGAGCGATGACAGTACAGTTGATGAGACAGTTGCTGACAGTAACATTTCCACCACCTCTGCTACACCCCGTGATACCACCACTGGTAGCGTCACCTTCCATGTCATTGTGCATAACAACGGCAATCTCGCAGTTCTCAATCTTTGTAGAGCCTGATGTATAGCGAGTAAGACCGCCCATGCGCTGCATATCGCCGTAGTATTCACCTGTCAGTTTCAGATTCTTGACGGTGGCGTTTTCCAGCTCGTAGAATAGAGCACAGCCACGTCCGCCTAAGAACTTGATATAAACGTTCTCCAAAGCATGGCCCTGACCGTCAAGTGTACCACTATAGTTAATACCACTATCATTGGTTCCTTCGGTATTATTGCCGAAAGGCTGCATCCCAATGCCTATCATATCGATGTCATTCACAAGCTTCGCCTTGATAGAGTGGTTATAATTAAGGAATAGGGCGCGATATGCAACGAACTGCTCGGGAGTGGAGATGAGGTAGTAGCCATCGTTATCCACTTCAGGCACAATGTTGGCAAGGGCCACAGCTACTTCACCTTCCATTGCTGTGGAAGGATTCAGAGCCTCTTCCGTGCTGTAAGTTCCGTCGCGGAATGCTGAAAGCATTGCTTGGGCAGCTTCGAAAATAGCATCACGATCTGCTTCACTGAATACCATTTCACCAGTTTCGTACCACTCGCCTTCATCGTCCTTTGCAACCAAAGGCAGATTTCCGCCCTCGATGTATTCAAGTGTAGATGCAAATTTGTAAAGGTCAACGTAAGCACGCTTGCCTTCGTAAACTTCCTGGAAGGTTTCAGAGAACTGTTTTGCAAGATTGGCCTTAGCTTCAACAGTCTCTGCTGCGTCAATTGCACCGATGATTTCATGAAGCTTTCTTTTCAGTTCAGCAGGGAAGTTTGGACTTGCATTGGGATCATCGAAGTCTTCATCAATGGTGTAATCGATGATAGCCTGAGCACGGGCTTTCATGTTCTCAAGCACAGTACCGAGAGCATCGCCAGCCTCTTCTCCACAGTAAACAACCTTGATGGGTCCCCAACCAGCCCAGTCGTTGCTGTACTTGGTACCTTGGCTCTTGATGCCGATGGTGAGTTTGCCATCCTCACCTACATATGCAATGGTGTATGCCTGATAGCGCTTTGCATTTGCTGCAGCAGCCATTCCATAAGGACCATGAACGGCAAAGCCGAGGAGTTCAGCGCCATTGTTTTCTGCCTGTTCCTCATCGGTAGAGGAGAAGTCATCGTAAATGGGGAGGTCCAGAGCACCCAGACCATGCAGGTTGCAGTTCACCTGATCGATGGTATCAGCAACGGCAATGTAGTCCTCAATGACAGCGGGGAAGTAGTTGAAGATGCCGTTGGCATAAACACCTGCAGAATAGTTGGTGCTGTAGCG
Source organism: Bacteroidaceae bacterium (assembly GCA_017445925.1). Taxonomy (GTDB): domain Bacteria; phylum Bacteroidota; class Bacteroidia; order Bacteroidales; family Bacteroidaceae; genus Physcousia. Next base: position 28,437 of record JAFSRW010000063.1, read on the forward strand.
GTTGTTACTGGGACGGAAGGCTCCGCTCAAGCCTACAAGGTAGTAACCTGACTTCATGCCTTCAACAGTCTGATACATATCGCCTGTTCTGTTCCATGCCTCAACGCCAACAATATCCTTTCCGTTTTCATCTTTAACTGTGCCATAAGCATTGCACCAAGCACCACTCCAATATTCTGTGTTCTTCTTTGCGAAGTCGCTATTGGGAATCAGCCAGCTAATGTCAGTGCCAGGAACATAATCCTCAGCAATGGCATGCTTCAGCCACTCGTCAACACGCTCCATCTCGGCTTGGATTTCCTCAGCGGTAGCGGTATGCTCTTCGATGATATATGCGTAGGTGCCGAGAGGATTGTCCTCATTGGGCTCGTCATTCTCGGAGAGATAAGCTTCGAGAGAGGTACGGAGGTTGCCAGAGAAGGTCTGGTCATTCTCGAGGAATGTCTTCACCTCTTCGCACTTGTCGATATAGGCCTGATATACCGCAGCGTTCTTCTGAACGGCAGCCTTCATAGCATCCAGGGCATCGTAAGCATCAGCAAGGCCGATAATAGTAGTAGCACTACCCAGAGCCTCAGCTACGCTCTTCCATTCGTCAAGTAATGCCTGAGTGGCAATGATGTCTTCTGCAGCCTTCTCCTCCTCGTAAGACTGAATCACAGGAGCAATGCCCTTGATGTCTTCATCTTTCGTGGCAGTGAAGTACTGTTCTGCACCATAAATAACTATACCATGTGTGGGGAATGGCAAAGGATTCTCATCAGTACCGATAGTCTGATACCAAACGGGATTACGGAACTGACTGCCGTTTGCCTTCCATGCGAGGGAACCGGATGCAATATCTGCCTCAGGTAGGAAAGTTACATCTTCAGGATTACTGTCATAACCAGTCTCCGTAACGCCAGAACCTTCCAAGGCATAGCAGTTCTTGATAACAACGGTATTATAATTGGGGTGACGAGCCCAGCTGCGAGCAGGGTCGGGGTATTCATCTATCGTACCCATAGCGAAGCAGTTGGTTACCTCGGCATACTGACCCAGCCAGCCAGAGAACAAGCCATTCTCTGTATGGGTGTCGTTGAGGACATGAACATTGCCAATGAAACCACAATTGCTGATAGTCATGTGGCAAGCAGAACCCATAGCGCAACCAAAGAGGCCTGCACCGTTGGTACCGCCATCCACTGTTGCATCGCCCATATTCAGCACACCGCTGATGGTGATGTGACCTGGCCAGTTGGCCGACATGCCTACGACACCTGTGTAACCCTGACCCAGGATAGAGCATGTCTTGTCCAGCACCACATTCTTTACAAATACGCCTTCTGCTGCCCGGGCGTCTTCTGCGCTAAGTCCGCCAAAACCATTTGACGGCTGGCTGTTCATAACACCGATAAGACCTGCACCCCTCTTTCCTGGCAAATTGATTTCCAGGTTACTGATGGTGTGGTACTGGCCATCGAAATTGCCATAGAAAGGAGTAGTCTCATTACCGATTTGAGGATAGCTGCGATCGGGATAGGTAGCACTGTAATCTTCCATGTCGATATCGGCAGTCAGACGAGCGCTGACACCCAAGTTCACCTCGGCAGCATAGTGGGCCCACCACATAAGCTGAGCGGCATTGCCAATCTCGTACCAGCCATCCACAGGACTCATGTAGTTCTCATCCAAATGACCGCAAATAGTACAGATTCCGTCACTAAATTGATGGCTGGGGACAATGGCAGTATAGGTATTTGAATATGTTACTTCGCCTATAGGCTTGCCGTCGCAACCATAGTCTTCAGCAGAGGTGTAAACAAGTGCACCCTCCTTCTTAATAGGCATTGGGTATTCGTCCTCGCCAATCTTCTGATAGAAGCGGTCCAGTCCTTCCTCCTTACCATTCAGCAAATAGGCAAGTTCGCCACTCTTAACGGCATCTTCATTCTCTAAAAGGGTGTACAAGGATACATCCCCACTTTCATTATAATTATGAAGGCTGAAAACGTTCTTGCTAATAATCCTGCCCGGATTACGGGAGATAGTCTGCGTGTCACCGCCTACGTTGTTAATCGTTCCGATGAAAGCACAGTTGGTTAAATAGTTGGTACCATTGGCCCAACCGCAGATACCGCCCACGGCTTCTGAACCTTCTACACCGTTGATATCGCCAGCGTAAATACAGTTCTCCAGAGTTGTATTGGTGCCACCACAGTTAAAGATACCACCGTGCGAGCAGTCACCCTCATGTGTTGTGTTGATGGTCACATCGGAGAAGACATTCAGAACCTTATTGTTGCTACCATAGTCACGGCCGAATACAGAGCCGGCATTTCGTGCGCTTGTGCTGATTGTTCCGTGTAGGATAAGGTCCTTGATGGTTGTACCGCCGTTAGTGTTATACCATTTGGGGATGAGGGCAGCATAATCTTCGTTGAGGTCCACCATCTCGATGGTAAGGGTGTGCCCCTGACCATCTATACCACCCTCTATCCAACCATTGTTGTTGAAGATAAGTTGGCCGGGCTCGGATTTGCACGTTACGTCGTTCGCAAGTTTCATGTTGTACTTTAAGCCGTTATGGAAACGGTTCCATGTTTCTATCACGAAGAAATCTTCTCCCTTGTTGATAACGAATGCCCTCTCTTGGAGGTCAAATTGCTGGGGATCGTTTAAGTCGAAGTAGTTCCAGTTGAACTGTCCGCAAGTGGTGCAGACACCATACTTGTCGTAAGTATGAGGTGTTGCTATAGCATTGCTTGGAGTGTTGCTGTAGGTAAGAGCCTCTGTAGAGGTACCCTTACAATCAGTTGCACCAGAAGCATAAACCTGACCTTCGGAACGGAAGACAGCCGGAACAGGGTAGGGGTCTGTGCCTATGTTCTGTTTCCAGCGGATTTGGCTCTGGTCGCTGTTCAGCATAAAGCAGGCCTTACCGCTTGCCACGTCTTCGGGAGTCACCACGGTTGTTCCCTTGTTCAGGAAGCCCCAGTCGTCGGTGACGTAGTTGTTGGCAACGGCACTCGTGGGACGGTTGGTGTAGCTGTTTTCGTTATAGGACTCAAGGTCAATAACAGCCAACTTATCGTCCCCTCGTATGAGGCCTGCGCTCTTACCGTCAGAAGTGTCAAAGTTATAATCATCATTGATAACCAGACAGTTTACAATGTGGCATCGCTCAGCGTCAGCCCATGCAGCCACACCACCGAACTTGTGTGAATTCGGGGCATTGACAATAACCTTAGAAACACAGTTGTCAATCACGCAATGCATGTTACACTGACCTACAAAGCCGGCAGCACTGGCATCAGCCAGTTCCTTGGTACATGTGATGTTCAGGTCGGCCCAGCAGTCGCGGATGATACCACCGTTGTAGTTGGTGATACCGGCTGCATGCTGTCTCTCTGTGGAGATGGAGCCTTGTACCTTCAGTCTCTTGATAATGGCGTATCGACCGATAGAACGGAAGAGCGCCGGACCCTGATTGTCCTTTGTTCCGTCGGCGAAGTCGATGGTGATGGTATGTCCGTTACCGTCAAAGACGCCCACATATTCACCATTATAAATCTTGTAGGTGTCGATGTCGGTGCCTAGGTCAATGTCAGCCTTCAGGATGGCATTGGCACCTTTCTCACCACCATTCACTAGGGCAGCGAACTCAGCAAAGTCCGCAGCCGATCCAATCTGGTACACGTCATTGACCTTGTCAAGCGCATACGCAGAAGTACTTATAACCATCAGAATGGTCATAAAGCACAAGTAAAGTAGCTTTTTTCTCATTGAATAAAGAATTAAAATTAACAAATATAATGTATAATGTATATTTTCCCGCTGCAAAAGTAGTGATAATTTTCTAATGTTCAACCCTTTTCAGGCAAGTTTTTTTTAAGGCGGATATATGATGCAAAGTGAATTCATGAACACGGCAAAAATAATACAACTCTTAAATGGTTATAGGTTATTGGTTATAGGTTATAGATGACCTTAACGCTATAACGTGACGTACATAATGCAGTGAGTTAACTCATGACATGTATCGAGTTAAGTCCCTGTTTTTGGGGTATATTTTTGTACTAAAAAATAAACATGCAGAATATCTGCTTTTTCTACACCAAAAGACCCTCAAAAAGCTGGCTCGAGCCAAATAGGGAAATGGCTCTAGCCAAAAGGGGCAATGGCTCGAGCCATTTTGGGCATACCCTAAAGGGCACTGAAATAATCGCTTGAGTTTGGAGCCTTTTTTTATTCCCTTTCCATGTTGATTCTGTCGTTCTTAGTATTTAACTGGCGTATAGTGGAGGAAGTCAAACCATGCTGTATTTCCATCATCGCCTCCCTCGGCAAACAGACCCAGATAGGTGCCGGTAAAGCCACCTTGTGTTTCGGTGCTCAAATAGCGTGTATCCATCTTTCCTGCCTCTTGGTAATGCTGCCCGTCGGTGGAATAGTAAAAGTAATACATTTCTGCCGTTCCCTTTACACGAAGGTATACTATATTGTCGCTGAGCGTGGTTATCTCTTGCTGATGGAGGAGGGTTCCCAAGCGGAAATCGAGGCAGAGCTTATTGCCGCGAGCATAGAGGTCGTAGTGCCCCTGTGGTCCCCTGAAGACGGTCAGTCCGGCTTTTGGAGCGCCAATACGCAAACAAGTGGTGGCCTGGAAATTAATATGCTGCTGACGAATGCCTACAAACGAGGGTGAGCCGTTCCCGTCGAGTGTCTGCACAGAGGGTTTGATTCCAAGCCAGCCTTTGCGAGCACTGAGCGTATAGCGTGTGCTGTCGGGGTTGCGAAGATAGTTCCATTCCGGTCCCAACTCTGATTCGTTGAAATCATAATTAGTGGTGTGTGTCACGGGATGTTGCGGCAGGGTCTTCGCTTTCATTTCCTCGCTGATGGTTCCGTTGCCGTTCACCACTGGCCAGCCCTTATCGTTCCAGGTGACAGGAGCCAGGAAAGTCTCTCGACCCAACAGGTGGTGTGTACCCGTCTGTGGACGGAAGGCCAGACATACTAACCACCAGGAACCGTTGTGTGCCTGTATCAAGTCTCCGTGCCCTGTACCTTGGATGGGGCTCATTTGTGTTTCTTGGTTGATATGTGTCAGAATGGGGTTGGCTGGGTTGCTTTCATAGGGGCCGTAGATCTGTTTGCTGCGTGCAATGGTAATTTTATGGCCGTATTCTGTCCCGCCTTCAGAGATAAGCAGATAATACATACCGTCCTTCTTATAGATATGAGGGCCTTCGGGGTAGCGTCCGCCTGTACCTCCCCAGATGAGTTTCGAGGGGGTCAAGGTCTTTCCCGTCATGGGATCTATCTCGCAGAGCCAGATGGCATTGTCAGGATTGCTCACCATATAGCACTTGCCGTTCTCGAAGTAGAGCGAGGGGTCGATACCGCCCTGTTCCAGCCATACGGGCTCTGACCATCCCTTGGAGAGGTCACGTGTATAGACAAGGAAATTACCTTTGTCCGTTACGTTAGTGGTTATCATGTAGAATACGCCGTCGTTATACCTGATGGTGGGCGCATAGATGCCTCCTGAAGGATAGCATCCCCCCAACTCAAGCTGCGAACGGCGGGTCAGTACATTGCCAATCTGCTGCCAGTTCACCAAATCACGACTATGGAACAGGGGCACTCCAGGAAAGAACTCGAAGCTGCTGTTCACCAGATAATAATCGCTGTCAACGCGGCAGATACTGGGGTCTGGATAGAAACCGGGTATCACAGGATTCCTGTACTCCATCTGCTGGGCACTGACTGTTGCTGTGGCAACCATCAATGCAACAAAGAGAAAAAACCTTTTATTCATCATGTTTTAATTATTTTTGCGAATATAATAATTATGATTTTAATAAAACAAACAAATCGTGATTTTTTTTGTTTATCTCTCACTTAATCGTAACATTGAGACTTGTCTCTAAGTTACTTCCGCTCGGAAAAGAAAAGAAAAACAAGCTTTTCTTTTGCTTTTCTCTCACTTATTCGTAACATTGAGACTTTGTCTCTAAGTTACTTCCGCTCGGAAAAGAAAAGAAAAACAAGCTTTTCTTTTGCTTTTCTCTCACTTATTCGTAACTTTGCTCACCTGATAATTGAATTTGTGTGTTTAACATGGGCAAATAATTCTGAATTGTATTGTGATAATCCCTATGATGAAGAAGCTGTTTTTTCTTATTCTTTGCTGTTTCGCGGGTTACGTGAGCAGCGAGGCACAATTGTCTACGGCTACAGCCTGGGGTGACCAGGGTGATGGAACCTATGTGAATCCTGTACTAAATGCCGAAGCTTTAAACTTTTCCTCCTTTGTTGCATCTTAATATTAGTTTGTTTATTCATAAATAATGTAGAGGTAATAATGAAGATTCTTAATCATTGGATATTGCTGGCGGTATTGTGTTTCATGGTACTTCAGGCAGAAGCACAGCCCCAAACAACAGATTTGATTCCGGCTCCAGTAGAGTATACGGTACGCTCTGGAAGTGTTTCTTCCGACAAGATGGCCAACTTGCACCAGAAAGTGCGTATTTCGACAAAGGCTCTCCTCCGCCACCTGGAAGGCAGGAAACTGACAGATTGGCAGTTGAAGTCGGCCTATTGGCTGGAAATTGGGAAGAAGGGTGTGAAGATAGAGGCAGCCGACGAGGAAGGCGTCTTTTATGCCCGTCAGACGCTCAAGATGATGGCTTCCTTAGACAATTCGGTAAGCTGCTGCACCATCCTTGACTGGCCACGTTTCCGCTACAGGGGCGTGATGCTCGACGAGAGCCGCCATTTCCAAGGTAAGGACTTTGTGAAGAAGCAGTTGGAGATGATGGCCCTCCTGAAGATGAACCGCTTCCATTTCCATCTGGTGGATAATCCCGGCTGGCGTGTGCAGATTGATGCTTATCCCAGGCTCACCAAACTAACGGCTTGGCGTCCTCAGGCTTTTTTCTGGGATTGGGAAAAGAATGCGATAGGTGGCCCTTTCGTGGAAGAGGGAACGCCTGAGGCTTACGGAGGATACTATACCAAACAGGATATTGCCGATATCCTCGCCTTTGCCGACGAGCGGCATATTGAGGTGATTCCTGAAATCGAGATGCCCGGGCATAACTACGAGACTCGTGCCGCTTATCCCGAACTGGCTTGCAGTCTGCCGAATGGTGGCAAAGACCCTTGGGAACTGTGTCCTGGAAAGGAGAGCACCTTCGAGTTCTTGGAAAAGGTGTTGCTGGAGGTTTTTGATATGTTTCCCTCGCAATACATTCATATTGGTGGGGATGAAGCTCGCAAGAACAACTGGAAGATTTGTCCGGACTGTCAAGCTCGGATGAAGGCCGAGGGACTGAAGAGCGTGGAAGAACTTCAGAGTTATATGATTAAGCGGATGGAACGTTTTGCCCATGAACACGGCAAGCGCATCATCGGTTGGGACGAAATCCTGCAGGGAGGATTGGCTCCGGATGCCACTGTGATGTCTTGGCACGGAGTGGAAGCTGGTAAGCAGGCTGTCCGGGAAGGTCATGATGTGATTTTTACACCCACGCATTACTATTACCTGGACTATCACCAAGACCCTGCTCAGTTCCGACCAGTGGGACGTCTTGTATCTCTGGAGAAAGTCTATTCCTTCGAACCAATGGCAGAGGGCATTTCCGAGGCAAATGCCCATCATGTCTTAGGCGTGCAGGGCAACCTGTGGACTGAGCATGTTCAAGATGCATGGCATGCCGAGATGATGCTCTATCCCCGTGTTTTCGCTATTGCCGAAACGGGCTGGAGTCCAGCTGAAAAGAAAGACTGGACAGACTTCGAGCTAAGAGCCTCTCTCTTGTCGGCTATCGCTCGCAAATGGGGATACACCGTGTACCCCGCAAAAACAATTAATAATGAACAATTAATAATGAATGAATAACAATGAAAAAAACATTCTTTATCATCATGATGAGCATGGCTCCATTTGCTATGGCTCAGACAGGCTCCCAGAAGGAGACGATACGTCAGCGAGTTATCGAAAATGGTGGGACAGGCGCATACAAAGCAGTAATGACGGAGGATTTGTCGCTGCCCGAGCACACCATCCTTGCACCACAGGACCTTTCATCGTTTGGTACAAAAAAGAAGTTACCCGTTTTGGTATGGGGCAATGGTGCCTGTGCCAACTCGCCGTGGGAACACGTGAATTTTCTTAACGAGATAGCCTCTCATGGCTACATAGTGCTTGCCACAGGTATCATCCCCATGGATGATCAACCCTACCAAGGACCCATGTCGCGTACTGACCAGCAGATAGAGAGTATCGACTGGATTATTGCGCAGAATGCCGATCCTGCTTCCCCTTACTATCAGAAGATTGATGTTGCCAACATCTGTCTGGCTGGTATGTCGTGTGGCGGATTGCAGTCGCTCTTCAACTGTGCCGATCCACGCATCAAGGCCCTGATGATTTGTAACAGCGGACTGTTCATCGACAGTAGCATCGCGATGCCCAATATGCCCATGCCAAAGAAGGATAAACTGAAGGATATCCATACGCCAGTAATCTACATCCTCGGAGGCAAAGAAGATATCGCCTATGTGAATGGTATGGACGACTTCCACCGCATTCAGCATGTGCCAGCTTGCGCTGCCAATTTTCCCGTAGGTCATGGCGGCACCTATCGTCAACCCCATGGTGGCGAGTTCTCGGTAGTCGCTCTGGCTTGGCTCGACTGGCAATTGAAGAAGAATCGCGAAGCTGCCAAGATGTTCGTCGGCAAGAAAAATCTGCTCTCGCAGCGCAAGGAGTGGACGTTAGAGAAGAATAAGAAAATGAAGTAAAAACCATATCACTCGAACAATATGAAACGAATCATCTATAGCATTTGCGTGTTGCTTACGGCGCTGACGAGCACCGCATCAGCTATAGATGTTCATTATATTGATAAGGTGGAGGAGGTCAACGTAGAGGTACCAGTAGGCAATGCGCCAAGGTTGCCTTACCAGTTATGGGTGACATACTCCGACGGAAAGGGTGAGTACCGACAGGTGAAATGGCTCAACGCATCGGAGGCTTCGGAAAAAGCCGAGGCTAATCCGGACATCAACCCCGTGGGTACTATATATAAGGTTTATGGCTTCATCATAGGCGACAATAGCACACCTAACGGTTATCCTGTATCGGCTGACGTAAAAGTTGTGGATTCAAGTTTCAAGATTCAAACATACTGAAGGCTGAGCCTTTGCCTCTGAATCAGGTAAGCATCGATGGTGACAACCGCTTGACATGGAACCGCGATCTCGACATTGACCATCTGCTCACGCTGCCCGTAAAACAGCAACTGTATAATTATCGCGATACTTATGGTCTTTCTACTGAAGGGTATCCAGAAGCTGACGGATGGGACTCGCCTACCACAAAGCTCAAAGGGCACGGCTCAGGGCACTACATGTCGGCCTTGGCATTTGCTTTCGCCAGTTGTCAGGATGCCGCAAAGAAGGCTGCTCTGCGCCAGAACATCAAGGAAATGGTGGACGGACTGCGAGAGTGTCAGGAGCGTACATATGTCTGGAACGAGGAATTGGGGCGCTATTGGGAAGCACGCGACTTTGCTCCCGAAGAGGAACTGAAGCAGATGCAAGGCACATGGGCTGATTTTGATAAATACAAAAAGGAATACCAGAAATATGGTTACGGTTACCTGAATGCCATTCCTGCCCAGCACTGTGTACTGATTGAAATGTATCGGGCTTACAACAACGAGAGTTGGGTGTGGGCACCTTATTATTCCGTTCACAAGCAACTGGCTGGACTCATAGACATTGCCACCTATATCGATGACAAAGAGATTGCCGACAAGGCGTTGCTCATTGCTAAGGATATGGGCCTATGGGTATGGAACCGACTGCACTACCGCACCTACGTCAAGAGCGACGGCCCACAGAATGAACGTCGTTCCCATCCGGGCAATCGCTACGAAATGTGGAATATGTACATTGCCGGTGAGGTAGGGGGGATGGCAGAGTCTTTGGCGCGTCTGTCGGAGATGACAGACAATGCAGAGGATAAAGCACATCTCCTTGAGGCCGCCACCTATTTCGATAGTCCGGCATTCTTCGATCCTCTGTCTAAGAACATTGACGCCATCCGTACACGTCACGCCAACCAGCACATACCTATGGTGACAGGGGCGCTGCGTGTCTATCGCGGCAACAATAATCCGTATTATTACAACCTTGCCCAGAACTTCTGGACGATGATTCAGGGTCGTTACCGCTATGCTATGGGCGGCGTGGGTAATGGCGAGATGTTCCGTCAGCCCTATTCGCAGATTACCTCCATGCTTCCTGAGCCTACCCTTAACGAGACGTGCTGCGCCTATAACCTGGCAAAGCTCACGAAAGACCTTAATTGCTTTAATCCCGACGATGCCCGATATATGGACTACTACGAGCGTGTGCTTTACAACCAGATTATCGGCTCCGTGAATCCACGAAAGTATCAGACTGTCTATCAGTATGCTGTGGGATTAAATGCCTCCAAACCTTGGGGCAACGAGACACCTCAGTCCACCTGCTGCGGTGGCACAGGAACTGAAAACCACGTAAAGTACCAGGAGGCAACATACTTTGTCAGTTCCCCCTCTATGGGAGGGGGCCAGGGGGAGGCTTGTCTATGGATCGCCCTCTATATGCCCACCACTGCCTACTGGGCACAACAAGGCGTTATCATCAAACAAGAATGCCAATGGCCTGCAGAGCGCTCCATCATACGGATTATACCTAATTCAAGTTCCAAGTTTGCCACTTCGTTCTCGCTTTTAGCTCGCGACCCCTTCGGCGTTCAGGTTTCAAGTTCCAAGAACCATAATTCTCAATTGTCAATTGTCAATTGTCAATTTTCAATTAAATTCCGCGTTCCCTATTGGGCTACAGAAGGGTTTGATATCAAGCTGAACGGCAAGAGCATCGCCCGCCATTATCAGCCCTCCAGCTATGTGGAGATTCCTCCACGGAAATGGAGCGAGAAAGACGTGGTGGAGGTCGTTATGCCGTTTATCAGGCATATCGACTATGGTCCCGACAAATTGGAAGGCCATTGGGTAGGTGCCTTTATGCGTGGACCGCTTGTAATGGCTGCCACAGGCATTAGTACGTGGGACGAAGCCACCGTAGATGCAGACCACGATCTAAGCTCTTTCATCCCCGACTACGATGGCGACCAGCACCTGACTCACTACTTCCGTTTACGCGATGATTCGCTTTCGGTTCATAATGAACAATTAAGAATTAACAATGAACAATTAAACGATTCTCAACTTTCAACTCTCCAAGAACTTCTTCTCATTGCTAAAAGCCGTGCCGATGAGCAACAGGCGTGGGAGGCACTTGCTGTGAAGGTGCCGGAATATGCTCCTTGGGCTAAACATGGCTATGCCCGTATGATTGAACAGTTGAAAAAGGCACAGTCTATTATGGGTGCCCCCAAAGACAAGTATAGTCAGGAGGAGATAGACAATGTCGTCGATGCACTGAACGCCGTTATCAACACCATGCGCCCAGGCAATCTGGCTGAAGTGGAGGATTTAGAAGAATTGAAACAACTCGTTGATAAAGCCAAGAGCCAACTTAAGATTCAAGTTTCAGGTTTCAAGATTCAAGATTCTCAAGTATCAACTCGTCAACTAAAAACCAACTCTCAACTCAGCACTCCCCCAAAGGAAAGGATGGAGGGGGCTTCTCAACTTTCCACAGCAATAGATTACGCCAACATGGTGATACGCTACGTCACAGACGGCAGTGGTACTTACGACATGATTGAACGTGCCACCAAACAACTGAAAGAATTATAGATGTAGACTTTTTATTTCGCCAGTTCCTTTTCGATGCTCTCCTCCATTTCCTTCGGTTCGGTAGTAGGCTCAAAGCGGCAGACTACTTTACCCTTGCGACTGATAAGGAATTTGGTGAAATTCCATTTGATATCGGGCTTTGAGGCATAGTCGGGATCGGCTTTGGTGAACATTTCGTCGAGGATTTTCGTGAGTTTATGTTCAGGATTGAAACCAGCGAAACCTGCCTGACTCTTCAACCATTGATAGATGGGATGGGCACCTTCGCCGTTGACTTCTGTCTTCGACATCAGTGGGAATGTGACACCGTGGTTCAGACGACAGAACTCCTCTATCTCCTCATTTGTTCCTGGTTCCTGATGCCCAAACTGGTCACAGGGGAAGCCGATAATCACGAGCCCCTGATCCTTGTACTTCTGGTAGAGGGCTTCCAAACCGTCGTACTGAGGAGTAAAACCACACTTTGAGGCGGTGTTGACAATAAGCAGAACCTTGCCTTTGTAATCGGCGAAGTTCACTTCTTTTCCCTTGTTTGAGAGGGCTGTGAAATCATAAATTGTATTCATAACGTTTGTTTTACTTTTGCATGACAGCACAAAAATTGCAACCGCTGCCATAATTAATAAATGTGTAAAGGTAAAGAATGATTTAACGTATTTCATGGAAATAATGATTGGTTTTGGTTATATTGAGTGCAAATATAAGCATTTTCTGTTAATCACCTAACATTCTGCCCACAAAAACAAGGAAATTCGTAATTTTGAGGCTTCGCCTCGATAATACTCTCGCTCGGGAGTAAAAATAAATCCATTTATTTTGTATTCCGCTCGCTTAATCGTATTTTTGCACCGCAATAACAAATAAGTATATGATGACAAATAACAAATATCCAAATCTCACAAGTCCCATTCAGCTGGGCAAGGTGACTTTCCGTAACCGTATCTTCTCTGCACCGATGGGTGCGACAGATATTACTGCAGACTGCTGTCCAGGCCCCCGCACCCAAGGGTTCTATGAACTTCGTGCCAAGGGCGGTGCAGCAGCCGTGACCGTCAGCGAACTCGTGGTTCATCCTGAAACCGATGGCAGCCACATGCTGCATCTCGACCTGGAGACGGTCGGTTGTCTGGCTGCCCACACCTTCGTGGCTGATGCCATCCGCAGGCATGGGGCTGTGCCCAGCATCGAACTGTCACACTCGGGCCAATATGCAGGCACCTATATGTCTGACAAGAACAAGAAGGCGAGCCTGAACCAATGGGGACCAAGCGATGGCACACGTCCTGATGGCCGTCCTGTAAAGGCGCTTTCTAAGGAACAGATTGCCGATATCGTGAAGGCATACGGTGAGAAGGCTGCACTTTGTAAGCGTGCAGGCTATGAAATGATTATGGTGCATGCGGGTCACGGCTGGCTCTTGCATCAGTTCCTTTCGCCCTATCTGAATCATCGTACCGACGAGTACGGCGGTTCACTGGAGAACCGCATCCGCATTGTCCGTGAGGTATTGGCCTCAGTACGCAATACCGTAGGACCAGGCTTCCCTATCGAGGTGCGTCTCAGCGGCAGCGAACTGTTTGATGGCGGCTATGGCATTGAGGACGGTATCAAAATTGCGCAGGCCGTCGAGGAGTATGTCGATTTGATTCACGTTTCAGCCGGTTCCTATCAGTTCGGCTTCTTCAATACCACCCCCCCGATGTTCGATGAGCACGGCGTGAACGTATGGTTAGCTGCTGAGATTAAGAAGCATGTGAAGAAGCCTGTGGCTACGATTGGTGCGCTGAGCGATCCTGAGCAGATGGAGCGTATCATCGCTGAGGGAAAGGCCGATGTGGTGTATATGGCCCGTCAGTTGTTAGCCGATCCGTTCCATCCGCAGAAGGTGATGGCTGGCCAGGAAGACCGTATCGTGAAGTGTTTGCGTTGTTACACCTGTATGGCGGAACGCCCAGTCACCTTCACCCGCCGTTGTGCCGTCAATCCGTTGATTGGTCGTGAGATTGAGGGTATGGAGGTGTTGCCTGCCCGACAGAGTAAGAAGGTGATGGTGGTGGGTGCTGGTGTTGCCGGACTCAAGGCTGCCATTACGGCTGCCCAGCGCGGTCATCAGGTCATTCTCTGCGAGAAGACAGACAAGGTGGGTGGTATCCTGAAGTCGGAACAGGCTCTCCCGTTCAAGTATGAGATGTATGAGCTGGGTGTTGTCTTGGAACGTCAGGCCAAGGATGAGGGTGTGGAGATTCGTCTGAACACCACCGTTACGCCTGAGTATGTGGCCCAGGAGGGCGTAGATGCGCTCATTCTGGCTGTTGGTTCCACACCGCTCGTTCCGCCCATCCCAGGCATCGATTCTGACAATGTGATCATCGTCAACGAATATTATCTGAATAAGGATAAGGTAGCCGATAGCGTGGTTGTGCTTGGCGGCGGTCTGGCAGGCTGCGAGTGTGCCATCCACCTGGGTATGGAAGGCAAGAAGGTGGAACTGGTTGAGATGCGCGACACCCTGGCTGCCGACTGCAACATCCGCCAGCGCCCCATCCTGATGCGTAAGGTGGCTGAGTTCTCTACGGCCCATACCGATTATGTTGGTCAGAAAATTACTGCCGATGGTGTCATCTGCAAGGATAAGGACGGTAATGAGGTGCTTGTTCCTGGCAAGACCGTCATCTGCGCTCTTGGCCAGCGTGCCAACCGTGCCGATGTGGATGCCCTTCGTGGATGTGCCCCGTTTGTCCGCGAGGTAGGCGATTGCGTCCGTCCTGCCAACATCACCAAGGCCATCTACGAAGCCTACCACGCAGCGATGGATATTTAAGATTCAAGATACCAATGGTTAAAATGATAGCATCTTTGTTCATGGATTGTATTCGTACAAAATGGCGGATTCCCAAGGCGTTTAGAATCTCGCTTATCCTGATAGCACAGATAGCGTTTGTATTCCTGTGCTCATGCTGCACTCGACTTTCTGATGGAAAGGTTACGGAGATTGTTGAGCGTGGCACTATCCTTATCGGAACCACTGGTGACTACAGACCGCTATCTTTCCGTGAGCCTGACGGGACTTACTGGGGGGTCGACATTGAAATGGCTGAGGAGATTGCCAGGCGATTAGGTGTTAGTGTCCAGTTTGTGCCGACTTCGTGGCCTACGCTGACTGCCGACGTGTTGGCAGAACCACAGAAGTTCGACCTCGCCATTGGCGGCATCAGCATCACTGATGCTCGTCGCGAAACCATGCTCATGAGTGATGGTTATCTGGCTAATGGAAAGACCATTATTTGCCGTGCTTCGGAGGCTGAGCGCTACATGTCGTTGGCTGCCATAGATAAACCCGAAGTACGTGTGATGGTGAATCCTGGTGGGTTGAATGAGAAGTTCGCCAACGAGAACCTCACGCACGCTACTATTATCGTATATTCAAAAAACGAGGAAATCCCGACGTTGGTGGCAGAAGGAAAGGCTGACGTGATGATTACGGAAATTACCGAGGCTCCTTGGTATGTGCAGAACGACCCGCGCCTTGCTGCTCCATTATTAAACGAGCCCTTTAATCATGGCGAGATAGGCGTGCTGATGCGCAAGGGACAGGATGACCTGCTACAGATGGTGAACGAGATTATCCGTCAGATGAAGTCCGACGGCACTCTCCGCAAACTACAAGAGAAATATGGCTTTGCATAAATAAGCTACTTACCTACACTGATGTAGTAGCGGGGACCGGCTAAGAAGTAGTTCATGTAGGCCTCTGCACGCGAAACGGCGGTCTGAAGGTCTACACCTTTTGCCAGATGGGTAGCAATGGCGGAGGCAAGGGTATCACCGGTGCCATTGCGGTCGGTAAGCATGAGTTTCTTCTTGGGGTGGGGGGTAATACTGTCTGTAGTCTTATCATATAGATAATCCACCAGGTATTTGCCTTCATCCACACTCTTTACAATAACGGAACTGCCCCAATGACTGAGCCAGCGGAGGTCGGACTCGATGTCTTGGAGTTTATGGCCCAGCAGAAATTCTGCCTCGCGGAAGTTAGGTGTGATGATGGTTGCCAGGGGGAATAGCTGCTCCTTATAGGCCAGGATGGCTTCGTCGCTCACTAACTGTTCTCCTGCAAAGTTTACAATCACCGGGTCGATAAGGATAGGCTGTTGGTTGTACTTGCGGAGGACGCCAGCCACACCGTTAATGATTTCGGCACTGGGCAGCACGCCAGTCTTGATACAGTCGGCTCCTACGGTACTGAGGAAGGATTCTGCCTGAGAGATAATAAGTTCTGTAGGCAGATGGTGAATACCTTTTATCTGGTTTACATCCTCATCTACTATACAGGTAAGTGCAGCAGCGGCCCAACCGCCACAGCGTGTAATGGCCTTGATGTCGGCCTGTACGCCAGCGCTGCCCAAAGGCTCGCTGCCAGCTATAAGAAATACCTTTCCGGTATTGACGAGTTCACAATTCATTTTATTTAGTTGACGGTTTACTATTTATGAGTCTTATGGGGCTTATAGGTCTTATGGGGTTTATGAGCCAAAGGCCAATAGCCAACAGCCAAAGTCTATTCCCCCTAAAGGGGGCAAGGGGGGCTTTTTTTCAATCCCATCCCTCCAAATCAGTATTGGGGAACAGGTCTTTATGAAATACGGGGTCTTTGCCCTCCTTGCGCTGCTTCTGGAAATCTTGTAGCAGGCGGAAGGCGTATTTGCTGAGCAATACAACGGCAATGAGATTGAGGATTGTCATTAGGGCCATAGCAAGGTCTACGATGCTCCATGTCTGTTGCAACGTCATAAAGCCTCCTAACAGGACCACAATACCGCTTAAGATTCGGAAAACAAAGATAGCCCAGGACTTGTTGCAGATGTAACGGATATTTGTCTCACCGTAGAAGTAATTAGCGATGATGGTGCTGTAAGCAAACAGGAAGATAGCAGCCAACAGGAACCAGCCACCGAAGCTCCCCAAGTGATGCTCCATAGCATGACCGGTGAGGATAATGCCATCTTCGCCATTGGTGTAGAGTCCGCTCAGCAGGATGATGAAGGCGGTGCAGGTACAGATGACGAGTGTATCGGTAAAGACTCCTAAGCTCTGCAAAAGACCTTGTGTAACGGGGTGTGGAATCGTGGCTGTGGCAGCAGCATTAGGAGCGCTACCTTCGCCAGCCTCGTTGCTAAAAAGACCACGCTTCACACCTTGCATAATGGCCATACCGACGGCTCCACCTGCCGCCTGTTCCCATCCGAAAGCACTGCGGATGATGAGGCTAAGCATAGCGGGAATCTCCGTAAGATTGACGACCAGAATATAGATTGCCAGAAAGAGGTATCCTAAGGCCATGAAGGGTACAATCCATGCACAGAAGCGTGCAATACGTTTTATGCCGCCAAAGATGATGAGCAGCGTTACCAGTGCTAGTCCACCGGCCACGTATCTCATGGGAATCTGGAATGAATTGCTGATGGCATCGCAAAGGGTGTTGCTCTGTACCAGTTGGTTTGCCAAACCGAAACCGAAGATGATGAGAACGGCAAAGAGAATACCCATCCAAGGGCGCTTCAGACCATACTTCATATAATAGGCCGGACCACCATAGAAACTCTCCTTGCCCTTACGTTTGAAGAGCTGAGCCAAGGTTGCTTCCATAAAG
Source organism: Bacteroidaceae bacterium (assembly GCA_017445925.1). GTDB lineage: Bacteria > Bacteroidota > Bacteroidia > Bacteroidales > Bacteroidaceae > Physcousia. Next base: position 45,894 of record JAFSRW010000063.1, read on the forward strand.
GCGGTGGCAGCACCTAAGAGAGCCATAATCCACATCCAGAAGACTGCTCCGGGTCCACCGACAAAGATTGCACTAGCTACGCCTGCCAAATTGCCTGTCCCCACACGACTGGAGAGACTGATGGCAAAAGCTTGGAAGGAGGATATCTTAAGTTTGCCAAAACTCTCAAATGGTTGGTCGCTCGGCTTAAAGAGATTGCGTATCATTGTGGGCAGCATGGTAAACTGCACCGCACGAAGGTTCCAAGTGAAATACAGGGCGCATCCTACCAACATGGTGATTACCACGTATGTCCAGAGTGCGTTGTTTATGGCGTTTAATAGTTCGTAGTTCATAATTCTTTAGTTTACCGTTTACCGTTTACGGTTTATGGGTCTTATAGGTCTTATGGGGCTTATGAGCTAATGGCCAATAGCCAACAGCCAAAGTTCATTCCCCCTAAAGGGGGTTAGGGGGTCTCCTCACTTCCTAAAACCACCGCTTCTTTCTTGAAGCCATCCACTTTTATGGTCAGCGGTTGGGGGAAGCGGACGTGGCGTACATGCTTGGTTTCCTCGATGGCGGGAAGCTGGTTGAGGATTTCCTGACGGTAAATGCCATCGCCACGGAAGGCATCTATGGTTAGATAGCAAACGCCCAAGGAGGTCAGGTTCTGGAAGAAATGCGTTCCTTGGCTGGGGTCAACTTGGTAGTTGTCCAAACCTGCCTCGATAATAATCTGTGAGGCGCTGATATGGGGCCATTTAACGGGGATGCCTAACCATGGATCACTGCTGCCCCATCTGCCAGGCCCTATGAGCATGTAGGAAGACCCTCTCCAAACCTCCCCCTCTATGGGGAGGCTTCCTTGGGTACTCCCCATAGAGGGGGAGTTAGAGGGGGTTCCAAGGAAGGAACGGTTGATACGTTCAATCTCCTCCGCAATCTCGTAGTTCTGACTGGGAGAATAACCGTCGGTCTTTACGTAGACCACATCTCTTATTTCGGTGAAGATTCCCTGCCCGATAGCGTTGTGGGAGCGAAGCAGGCATTCCTCATCAGGTATCTGGGTAATATCTTCGTTGAGTTCCATACGGTTGTCCACCATAGGACGTATCTGAAGCATATAGAATTCGCCTGTCTTGTCGGCATGCAGATTAACGGCAAACTCAATCTCCACGGGACGTTTCATCTCGTCCTGTCCGTATTTAAGCACTTTCTGCATGATCTCCGGCAAGGGGAATACCTCGTGTTTCAGCACACCGGCAAAGGATACAATCTTACGGTTCTTGCCCTCGTAGTAGCCGTCATAGATGCACTGGTCGTAAGGGTCGTAAGTAGAAGATATCCACTGGAGGGTGCCGTCCTGCTCTGCTTCGCGAACAGGAACCTTAACCAGGTTGAATCCATCATCTACCTTAAATTCCTTGTCGCCATCCTCCTCCTTGGTTCTGAGGGCAAGGAAACTTGTCTGTGTATCGCGAAGCGCTATTTCCATCTCGCTCATCTGCAATACCTGATGTGGGTGATAAGGGCATACGCGCAGACTTACGCCGCCATCCACAATATATTTACCCAGTCCCATGGCAAGGGAAACGGTTCCCTCCTCGGCTTTCTCGTCACCGATGGGGTAGTAGTTGATGCTACGTGCCACACCGCTTATTACAGGATAAAAACGTTCTCCATGCTGTTCACCCACAACCTCTTGCAAAATTACGGCCATCTTTTCCTGGTCGATGACGTTGCTGGTGGCTGTCATATAATCCTTACTCCCTTGGTAGAAGACACTTGCATAGACGGCTTTTATGGCTCCGGCAAGCATAGAGAGACGTTCGTACTTGTCGGTTGTGTACGGAATCATATAAGTGGTATAGACGCCGGCAAATGGCTGGTAGTGAGAGTCTTCCAGCAAGCTACTGCTTCGGATGGCAATAGGGGTACTTACTACAGAAAGGAATGCCTCTAAGTCGCCTAACAGTCGCATGGGAAGGCGAGCTCTAAGGAAATGCTGGAGGATGGTCTCGTCGGGCAAATTACTTAGCGCTATCTGGTAGAGCTCATTAGTGTCCATGAACTCATCAAAGATATCGGTACAGAGCACAACAGTCTTGGGGATGCGTACCTGTGCACCAGGGTATTCGTTGAGGTCGGTATGGCGCATCAGGATATGGTCTATGAAGGCCAGACCACGTCCCTTACCGCCCAAACTACCGTCGCCGATTCGGGCAAAGTTGGAATACTGGTCGAAACGCTCGCGCTGGAACACAGCTACCACACCCTGATTCTTCATTCTACGGTAGGCCACAATGGCATCCAGAATAATCTGGCGGTGCGCATCAACGTCCTGCAAGCTTTCCCATGTGATGTTCTTCAGGAACTCTGATATGGGGAAGAGGGCTCGACTGGCCAGCCAACGACTCACATTATTGTGACTGATATGATAGAGCAGGCTTCGGGCAGGAACGGTCATGATGTTGTCCTGCAAATCCTTCAGGTTGTGAATTCGAACTATCTCCTCCATGGTATCGGGGTTACGGAAGACAAAGTCGCCAAAACCAAAGAAACGCTGTACCAGTCCTCGCAGGTCGACGGCCATTTTCTTGGAGTTCTTGTCGATAAAATGTGCATGACATTTATCGGCCAACTTAGCTTTCTCCGTCTCGGAGGAGTTTAGAATGAGGGGTATATAAGGGTCGTTGGCGCGGATGGCACTCAGCAACTTGAATCCGGCATCTTCGTCTTTCTCTGCGTCTGGCATCAGAGGGAACCGGCAGTCACTGATGACTCCCAACGTATTGTTGGCAAATCGGCTGTATAGGAGCCATGCCTCTTCGTAGTTGCGGGCCAGTACAATCTTTGGACGTCCGCGCATACGCAAGGTCTCCAGACTGGTGTTCAACGCTTCTGTAGCAAACTCAAGGCTCTGCTGCAGGACGAAGTTGTAAAGGCTGGGTAGGATACTGCTGTAAAAACGGATGCTGTCCTCAACTACCAGTATCATCTGAACGCCTGCACTTCTGATGTCGTGCTCCAGATTCATGCGGTCCTCCATCAACTTGATGATAGAGAGCAGCAGTTCGGTATTGCCTAACCAGCAGAATACATATTCGAAGACCGAGAGATCCTCGTTCTCCATGCGTTTGGTGATACCATGACTGAACGGAGTCAGTACCACAATGGGAATATTGACGTACAGTTGCTTAATGGAGCGGGCAATGTCAAAAACGCTATTGTCCTCAGCTGCGGGCATACAGATAACAAGGTCTATGTTACCTGCTGCCATCTGCCTTTCTGCTTCTTCCTTGCTGGCAACCTGAATGAATCGGGGAGGGAAGCGTAGTCCCAGACGGGCATATTCCGAGAAAATCTTCTCATCTACTCGACCGTCATCTTCCAGCATGAAAGCATCATACGGATTGGCTATCAGCAACACGTTACAGATGCGGTTCAGCATCAAATCAACAAACGAGGTATCTTTTAGTTGCATTTCTTTGTGATTTTGTGTGCAAAATTACAAAAAAAAATGAAAAAATAAAATAAAAAATGAGCCTCAGTTTAGCATTTCGCTGAACTGAGGCTCTACATATATGTTTGCTATGGTAGATAATCTATTATAGACGAACTTACACAATGCCTTGAGCCATTCAAAGGGAGAACCTTTGATGGCTTAGACAATGCCTTGAGCCATTCAAAGGGAGAACCTTTGATGGCTTAGACAATGCCTTGAGCCATCATAGCTTTAGCAACCTTCATAAATCCGGCAACGTTAGCACCCTTCACGTAGTTAACGTAACCATCGGGCTCTGTACCGTACTTCACGCAGTTCTCGTGGATGTTCTCCATAATCCAGAGCAACTTAGCGTCAACTTCCTCTGCTGACCAACTGAGACGCTCTGAGTTCTGAGACATTTCCAGACCAGATACCGATACACCACCGGCGTTGCTTGCCTTACCAGGAGAGTACAGGATCTTAGCCTGCTGGAATACCTTGATAGCTTCGGGAGTGGTAGGCATGTTGGCACCTTCGGCAACGGCAATAACACCGTTGGCAACCAGAGCCTTAGCCTGCTCTTCGTTCAACTCATTCTGAGTAGCACAGGGCAGAGCAATGTCGGCCTTCTCGAACCAAGGCTTAGCTCCGTCACTTACGTACTTAGCTGTAGGATACTTGTCGACATATTCCTTGATACGGCCACGATATACGTTCTTCAGTTCCATGATGTAGTCCAACTTCTCGCGGTCGATGCCATCGGGATCATAGATGTAACCGTCAGAGTCTGACATGGTCATTACCTTACCACCCAACTGCAGCACCTTCTCGGCAGCATACTGAGCTACGTTACCGGCACCAGAAATCAGCACCTTCTTGCCTTCTACGCTGTCACCCTTAGTCTTCAGCATGGCACGCAGGAAATATACGGTACCATAACCGGTAGCCTCGGGACGAATCAGTGAACCACCAAACTCAATACCCTTACCTGTCAGCACACCGCTGTACTCACGGGTCAGCTTCTTGTACATACCGAACATGTAGCCTACTTCACGACCACCTACGCCAATGTCACCAGCAGGTACATCAACGTCGGGACCAATGTGGCGAGTCAACTCCAGCATGAAAGCCTGGCAGAAACGCATTACTTCAGCGTTACTCTTACCACGGGGAGAGAAGTCAGAACCACCCTTACCACCACCCATAGGCAGTGTGGTCAGAGAGTTCTTGAAGGTCTGCTCAAAAGCAAGGAACTTCAGGATACCTAAGTTTACACTCTTATGGAAACGGATACCGCCCTTGTAGGGACCAATAGCATTATTGTGCTGGATACGGTAACCCATGTTGGTCTGAATCTGACCCTTATCATCCATCCATGTAACACGGAACTGGTAAACTCTGTCGGGGATGCAGAGACGTTCAATCAAATTTACCTTTTCAAACTCTGGGTGCTTGTTGTACTCTTCTTCAATGGTACCAAGAACCTCTTCTACTGCCTGATGATACTCAGGTTCGTTGGGGAAGCGTCTTTTCAGGTCTTCCAATACTTTTTTTGCGTCCATTCTGAAATGTTTTTAACTTATAATTTTACCTTTGTTTGTAATTGCGTGTGCAAAATTACACATTTTCTTTTATTCTACAAACGATTTGTAAGAAAAAATGTAGAAATTTCTTCAAATAGATATTTTTATCCGTCATAAGCAAGGGTAAAAATGCTTATTGTTGCCTGCGAATCTTCATCTAATAGGGTTTGTGCACAGTTACCGATGGTGGCTCCAGTGGTGAGCACGTCATCTACCAGGAGTATGTGTTTCCCTCTCCATGACTGAGGGATGCAGGCTTCATACCTTCCTGTTGCATTCTCGCGGCGTTCCCTTTTGCCAAGTTTGGTCTGTGATGTTCCTGTCTTGCTTCTTTCAAGGAAAGTCTCTACGGGCCGTTGCATAGCATTGCCCAAACCTCTTGCTATCAGTTCTGCCTGATTATATCCTCTCTTGTTTTCTCTTTTGCTGTCAGACGGTACAGGAACTATTACATCTATTTTCTCGGCAAGTTGCCAGTGTGCCATTTCCATTGCAGCCCATTGTCCAAGTTTAATACCTAACTGTTCTCCTCCACGATACTTAATGTCGGTAATCATCTTGTGATAGTCCGACTGGGGCCTATAATATAATAAGGTAGCGCCGTATTGTACAGGTGCAAAGTCCCAGACCTTTCTCAGTGGTTCGTTATCCTCAATGCTTTTTAGGGGATAGCGTGGCAATTGGATGGAGCAGGCTGTACAGATGTATTGCTCATGGGGTTCCAATATCCCTTGGCATACCACGCATCTGCGAGGCATGAGGATGTTGTATAAGTCTTTTAGGATTTTCATCTTCTGTTGTGAGTTCCGAAAATGCCTTAACCAAGGAGTTTTTGCTCCTACGTTAGGAAAAACTTTTTCCTACGTGTAGAAAAAATATTTTCTATGTTAAGGAAAAAAAAAGTTAAGTTAGATAATTTTTTTTCTATGTTAGAAACGGAACTTTTCTAAGTTGATTTTTTTGATTATCCAAAAAAGAGCGCTCGGATTGCTCCGGGCGCTCTTCCTATTATCAATATGGATTTTATTCAGTAGGGAAGGGGAGGTACCAGTTATTCTGGTTCAGAAGGATATTGTACATAGTCATATCCATGGTTCCCTTACGCTTTGCTACGCGAGATGCCAGGAAGCTGGGATCGTTACGACGGATGGCAACACGAGCCAAGTCAGAGAAACGACATCCCTCAAAGGCAAGCTCCAGAGCGTCCTCATCAATGATAAGGTCCTCAACGGCTTCCTTAACCCATTCATCATAGCTTCCGTCATAAATCTGATCCTTGGTTACTGTTACGCCATGGTTAGCCTTGATAATCTTGGTAACCAGTTTAACATAGTCGTAAGAACTCCAGCGCTCAGGATCATCTGGCTTCAGAATACCGCAACCACGTGAATGAACACCGATGGTCAGGAAGTCAGTTGAAGATGATGTATTGTTCAGATTATAAGCTTCTGCAAGGCTGTAACCACGGCTATCATAGATGTTTCTCTTGTATAAGGGATGGATTGATCCTGTGTAGCCACGAAGATAGGGACGGTTGTTATAGTTCATGTATTCCGTTGTAGCTGCCTTTCTTACCTCACGACGATCCAGATACCAGAGAGCCTTCTGGCATATTTCTGAAGGATAGTTGTTGAACGTCTTGGCAAAGAAGCCTACGTAAGCCAGGTTGATTTCCTTTGGTATAACGGGCTCTGCATCCTCGGGTAGGGTGCTGTTGATAGAATCAGCTATAGCCTGATATTTGGCGTCAACGTATGCTTTCAGCTTGTCAAAAGAGGTAATGTATTCTTTTACATCTGGGTCATATCCAGGTAAACCCCATACGTATTGGGTAGAGTCATCAACTTGTTCAATGTAAACAAAGACAGAATCCTTTACACCATAGTCCAGACTGGCACCGGAGAGGTAGCTGAATGGCCTGTTTGCATAATCTTCTTCCTCAACATTGCTGGGGAACCACATGTTATGGTTACTAACCAGACCGTTCTTCAGGATGGCAAATGCATAGCTGGGGAATCCGGCACGGTTGATAGCCTCGGCATAACGCAGCCAGATGGTTGACTTGCGGTAAACCAATGGGTAAACGGTGCTGAATGAGCTATTAGGATTCTGTTTGCTAATGAGCTTGCCATACAGTGTATTCTCACCCATAGGCAGGGTGTACTGCTCGCTGCGGGGAGTGAGAACGACAGCATTCCTCATTGCAGAAGTTAATGGTCTGTAAATCCATACGCGACGTGCATCACCAACTTCGGGCAGTACGGCCAATTCCTGGTAAGGTTCATTATCTCTTGATCCGGAACCGATGTAGCACTCGTACTTCTGGCTGTCACACAATGCCTCATAGCCTCTACTGGGGAGAAGTTCGCGGCGGTAACCATTGTCGCGGTAGTTCAGGCTAACGAAAGAGGTGGTAGCCTTTGCATCTTCATCGGCAATACCACTACCACTTGCACTCAGGGTTGCCTCAAAACCGAACAAACGGTTGATGTCGGTAAATACATGACCGTCCAAACGACCCTTGTTGCTGGGGATACAGGTAATGGCTTCATAGCGGTAACGGCCGCCAGTTAAAGAATAGCCGGTTTCATTATAGGGAACAGCTCCATAGAAGCCATACTGTGGATCATCGATACTTGCTACGCGGTCACCCAAGCTAATATAATTGGTTGTTTCCAGAGGACCGCAGAACTTGGAGTTCAGGAACTTGTAATAATAGCTGGCAGCTTTCTTGCAAGCAGTCTCATCGCCCTGCATCAGATAGAGGTCACCAATTACAACGTCTAATGGGAACATCACACGCATACTGTGGCAAACGAGTTCATATTCGTTGTACTGGGGGAACATATCCTCTGGGTCAAGCTTTGCATACACTTCCTCCAAATCAGCTCCAAGCAGGTCTGCCAGAGTCTTGGCATCTGCCATGGTATGATTGGGATCCTTAATGAACTTGTTGATGTCATCTGTGGTAAGCAATGGCTCCTTGTAGAAGGGAACTCTACCGTATGCATACACGAGCTGCATATAAACCCAGGCACGAATGGCTTGAACCTGAGCGCACTCCTGCAGCATGTATCTCTTCTGCTGACCGGTAGATACCATCAAGGCTGTATCACATTTGGCAATATAGGCATTACAGCTGTTGATGACGTGATAGTAATCACTGACCTTCAGGTATGCACAGGCGCCATCCTTGTACTTGTCCTGATAACCGTTCTGTCCAAAGTTGATGATGGCTGCAATGGTGTCACTTACATAAGCGGAACCTTCTACCAAGTCACCACGGCACTCATTGAGAATCACATAACGCTCTGCTATGTTCTGCAGAGACTTTAGAATACCCCAGTAAGAGTACAGGGTATCCTTAGCCACTTCATAGGCGTGGCGGTCACTATCTGGGGTTAGCATGTCCTGGCATGATGTATTCACCATACCCAGTGTCATGCAGCAGATAAGCAAGCTTATAATTGATTTCTTTTTCATAATCTTATATTCTTCTGATTACAGGTTGATGGTTACACCAAAGTTGAAACTGCGGCCACGAGGAATAAGTCCGGTGTCAATACCCTGATAAAGAACGCCGTTGTGGCTGCTCATCTCAGGATCAGTTCCCAAGTACTTGGTTAAGCAGAATATGTTATTGGCCTCACCCCATACCTTCAAACCTAACAACCAGCTGTTGCTGTAAGGTATCTTGTAGGTAAGACGAAGGTGCTTCAGTTTCAGGTAGCTGCCGTCCTCAATCCAGCGGTCAGACATACGCTCGTTGTTGCGCCAGTCTTCTGTATCGGCGAAGCAGGCACGAGGCATATCAGTAACCTGACCTTCGTAGGTCCAGCGGCGCAGGGCTGCACTTGACTGATTGTAGGTGGTATTCAAACCTTCAATTCTGGAACGCTGGTAGTTGTAAACATCGTTGCCAAGGCTGTACTTGAAGTTCATGTCCAGGCGGAGATTCTTCCAGGTAAGGCTGGTGAATATGTTACCATAGATGTCGGGGTGGGGGTTGCCAATAACAACCTTGTCGGCATCATCAATTACGCCATCACCGTTCTGGTCGATGAAGTGAACATCACCGGCCTGGAAGTTGGCGTACTTCTTGTCTTCGTCGGCAATACCGGTAGGATACTTCAGGTAACCCATCTTGCCTGCCTGACTTGCCTCTTCATCTGAAGCGAATACTCCGTCGGTTTTCCATCCGTAGAAGCTGCCTACTGCATAGCCTACAGCAGTAAGGATGTTATCCTTGCCATAAACACTGTTGGTATAGCCGTGGATGTACTGTACGTTGTTGCCGTTTACATCGGTCAGTACCATGGTGTTGCTCAGGCTGACGGGCAACTCGGTAATCTTATTTCTGTAGTGACCAAGGCTGGCGCCAAGTTCCCACTTCCAGTCCTTCTTGTTGATAATGGCAGCATTGACATTAAACTCAACACCCCTGTTGGTGAGCTGGCCCTCATTGGTCCAGTACTGAGTCATACCAGATACAAAGCTAAGCTCCTTCTGTGTAAGCAAGTTGCTTGTCTTATGCCAGAAGATGTCAATACCTGCCTGCAAGCGGTTGTTCAGGAAGCTTCCCTGCAGGCCGATGTTCCACTTGGTAGTAGTTTCCCACTGTATACCGCTGTTGGCAATATTCTTCAGGTAGAGACCTACGGTGGTGCGGCTCACTCGCTGGCTTTCCCAGTATGTACGTGCTGCATAGTAGTCAAGGTCATCATTACCACTCATGTCAAAACCGGCGGTCAGCTTCAGGTAGTCAATACCCTTGCACTTGAACCACTTCTCGTTGCTGACGAGCCATCCTAACTGCAGTGAGGGGAAAATACCCCAGCTTACACCGAATGCCTTGATACCAGAGTTGGTATTTTCACCGAAACGGCTGGCAGCCTGAGCACTTACTGCAAATTCTGCAAAGTAACGGTTCTTGAAGTTGTAGCCGGCATTCAGGTAGTAAGTCATATCTGACCATTCATCATTGGTACCACCATAATGGATGTAGTCCATGTTCTTGTTGATGATGGGCAGTTTATCGTTCTCGTTGTTATAACCGCTCATGTAGTTGTAGCTGAAGGCGTACTTGTTATAGCGCCAGCCGCCAAATACATCTACGGTATGGGCTCCGTAATTCTTTGCCCATTCCAGACGCAGGTCGTTGTTAAGGGTAGTCTCCTTAGAGAAGAGGGTCTTCTGCATACTGTCAATATAACCCAGGTCTGTCAGGAAGTAAGGTGTTGTACCATTTACGGGAAGGAAGTACTTCTCGTTGTTACGGTTCATCTGGAAGTTGAAGCGGTCGCTGATACTGAAGGTATTGGTAACCTGCCACTTAGGACTTACATTAATGTTAACAACCGTATTCTGAGCGTAGTTCTTGGTTTTGCCATCACCGTTCTGAAGAATCCAGTAGGGATTACGCAGTGACTCGTTCAGGCGGGTTCCGCCAATTGCGTTGTTGAACTGGAAGGGATTAACAATGTAACTTCCCCCGTCTGCCGCATACTTACCTGCATATTCATTGGAGAGTTGCAGACGGTTTGATGCAATAGGATCGGTAGAAGTCTCGTCGTAGTACCAGGCATACCTGCTGATGAATGGAGCCTGTACCACACCCAGTACGTTGGGAGAACCTATGTTCTGCATAGAGTAATCCTCGCTCCAGCCCTGGTCAAGCAAATCATAGCTTACCTGGTTGTAGGCAATATCCAAACCTGTCTTCAGTTTCGGGAATATCTCAATGTCCGTATTGAAACGCAGGTTCAGACGGTTCATGCCGGTACCCTTGGCATTGGCATTGCTGGATGCATAACCCAAAGAGAGGGCATACATACCTACGTCATCACCACCTTCTACGCTCAACTTGTAGTTTTGAGTAGCGGCTGTCCGATAAAGGCCGTCCTGCCAATTCTCGTTATTGCTAAATACCTTGCGGTAATAGTTAGACGGGCTCTTGTCTAGGAAGCGGAAATTATTCAACTGGTTGGCTTTCATGTTATCCAGTGTACTGATAACATCACCCAGATAAGTTGAATACTGGTCACCGTTCAGCATAGGTAATGTAGAGGGCATGAGTTCCACACCTCCGTAGATACGGACGTTAATCTTGGTAGCCATGCTCTTACCGCGCTTGGTGTTGATGATGATCACACCGTTACCACCCTTGGCACCATACAGGGCGGTACCATTCTTCAGTACTTGGATGGATTCGATGTTCTCTGGGTCAATACCGGCAATCAGGTTATTGAAGAAACCTTCGTGAGCAGACATACGGTCATACTGGGCATCCATGATATTGCCGTCCAGAATAATCAGGGGCTGCACATTGGCATTGATTGAGTTAACACCACGGATGGTCATAAAGTTACCGATACCAGGTGTGCCGTTACGCAGAACGGTATGAATGTCACCTGCCAGTCTCAGTTCAATGTCTTCATCGGCACTTATACTGCTGGTCTCATTCAATGTAATCTTCTTCTGTGCGGTAATGGTAGTACCTTCTGTGAAGTAAGGATTGAAGTTGGTATCGATCAGCTTTATATTAGCTTCACCGTTTTTAACTGCACACTGAACAGGATTGTATCCTTCAGCGTAAGCATAAACAGCATCAGAGAATACGGGAATTTGAAGGGTATAGGTACCGTCATCCTCAGTCAGAGTAGAGTATCTTCCCAGACCTAAGGCCTGAACACGTACACCACCCATAGGTTCACCGGTAGCATCATCGGTGACAATACCCTTAACGGTTTTTGTCTCGTACACTTTCTCGGGCTTTTTGGGAGCCTTTCGTACGACAACCTCCTCTTCTTCTCCGTCAGTACTTTCCACTTCATCCTGCGCATATACGCTGGGGATGCTCAAACCGGAAAGCAACAGGAAACACAGACCTGTTTTCAGTGTCTTGTGCATGAATGTATCATTTAATATATTTTTCATCATTGTAATGGTTTACTGAGGGTCGAGAATTGTTTCTTCACCGGTTTCCTTACTTTTCAGTATCACGCGGTCAATATACATGTGATAAATGAATCCCTTCTTGGCGGATGCACTCTTGGTGGCTCCTTCAAGAATCAGGGTAGGATAACTGAAGCGCATGTTCTTGTAAGAATAGGGGAACTCAAAGTCTTCAAACACCAGCAGGGTGTCCACCTTTGTTCCGTCATATTCTACAACAGCTGACTTCTTGTTGGTTACATCCTTACCGTTGGCGGCATTGTTGTTGTAACGAATCTGGCCAGTGAAACTCTGCTTGGTAATAGCCGAGATAGAGTCAATGTAATGCTGGTTGATAACTTCTGTGCCTGTAGAGTCGGTGGTTAAGAAATCATCGTAATTTCCCTTGTTGGATATCAACGTGTACCAGTAGGGAACACAAACAACATAGACATCATACTTTCCACTCATCACCTCGGCATCCTGTCTACGCGTAACTACGGGAGAGGTGCTGGTAAGGTTGCCCAGCAGCTTAACCTCCACGTGAGGAACGGCAGTAGGACCAGGAGCTGCCAAATAGTAGAAGTTATTATGGCTTACGTGTCCGTACTTGTTAGCAATTTCTGAATAAAGAGTATTGTTGAAACTGTAGGTTTTTGTGTCAGAACCTACCTTGAAGTAGGTAGAGGTGTTGGAGGTATAGTAGAAATTACCCAAACCATCAATTTCAACCTCAATGTCAGGATTGTACAGTTCTCTTGGGAATGCCCATTCAGTTGCCTCGTAAGCGTAACCGTTACTCATTTTAACCAAATTGCCATTGAAGATGCTGGTCTTGTCCCAAGTGGCAGTATTGCGCAGGGTATCTCCGAAAGTATTCAGCAGATACTCTGCGGTAGCTCCCTTATTGGCAATGAAATCCTCTAACGTCCAGAGCTTGCTGCCTACCTTAGGCTGCTTGTTTACGTTGTAAACCAATGGAGTGGTAAGATCCATGTCCATACTCATTTTTGCCAAAGAGTCCGGGTCTGCAATGGTACGAATAACTGAAGTACCCTGGTTGCCTTTTTCCTTGTCCTCATATTTCTCTGGATACTTGTACAGATGTCCGATCTTCTGCTTAGCAGCAGTCCAGGCTGCATCTGTGGGCAGAACCATGATAAAGGCGGAGTCTTCCTGATTGATACGGGCATCGAAACATTCCTGGAACATATCCCATGTCTCAGCTCCAGAATTTGGTCTGTAGTAGTCATGGTCAAACAAAATGTTTGTAGTCCTGTACACACTGTCAACGTATGAAGGATTACCATCCTTGTCAGGAAGACCTTCTATACTGCCGTCCTTGTAAAACTCTGTGGTATCCTTGGATACTACATATTCAGACATAAGGGGCAGGGAAGGACTGAACTTCAGATACTCATAGAAGTTGTAGTGGAAGGGTGTAGTTCCCAGAATGGTATGCAAGGTACCATTCATGGCGGCTATGTTCTTCTTGTTGAGGTCAACTCCCTGAATCTTACATTTTGTGGTATCTGTCTTATCAAAAATCATGTTCTTGCCGTTAATCATCTTAATGGTATCAATACCGGGATTAGAGATGTTCCTGCGCCAAAGAGCAATGTGGTTGCTGATGAACTGCTGCTGTAAATTGTAACCGTCCGTTGCACAGCGTTCCAGGAGAGTCTGATATTCTGCATCTGTGATAGCGCTATTCTCGGGTGCCCATACGGTAGTCAACTGACCGCTCTTCAGCACATCGGCATACGTCCAGTTATTTACAGGGTGGGTCTCGTCTTTCCAATATTTTGCCGTTTCTGCTATGGTCTTGAATTTGCTCAGATTGGGGTTGTCGTTAATGAGTTCCCAAAGAGTCTTTGTAGCAATAGCAGAGTTTTCATCACCTCCGTAATTTATATCGAAGTGATCATCGGAGCAACTGGGCACTGCCAGGATGGCAGCTCCCAGAGCAATTGCTCCAATGTATTTGTTGAATTTATTGTTAGCCATATTTGATATTTCTTTAAATTCCTGATATCTGTTTATACAAACTTACTGTTCATACCTTGATTTGTTCCATACAGGATTCTGAAGAACTACACCGCGGCTTGCCTTTACTTCCTGCTCATAGATAGGACAGTAGAGACCCCAGCGATTCTTGAACCTGTTAATCAGGGTACTATAGGAATTGCTAACAGAGTTCTGCATGAAGCACTCTACTACGGCGCTCATACCAGAAAATCCATTGCCAACGTATCCGGGTTCACCCTTCTGTACACCTTCGGGATTCTCGCGCTCGTCTGGTGAATCTGCATTGTTGTTGCTGATTCGCTCTGCGAGACGTACAAGGTCAAACCAACGCTTTCCTTCAGCTAATAGTTCAATCTGACGCTGGTTCATAACGGTCTTTACTAAGCCGGTAACCTTAGGTGTGGTTGACTTCTTTCCAGACCAGTCAGAAGCTACCTTTACATCACCAATTGTACCGGAACCATCCTCTGCGGGCTGCTTACCTTCCTCAATGTCGCAATAAGAACGGCGGTTGATGGCGTTCAGGATGCTCTTTACTGTTGGAGTTTCCTTCTTGGCACATGCTAAAGCTTCAGCCTTCATGAGCATAACATCTGTGGTACGATAAATTATCCAGTTGTTATACTCAGAACCGGAATTCGAATCGATAAAATATGCATACATTACTTTACGGTTAGTTCCCTGTCCCTCTAATTGGAAGTAGGGATACTGATACTTCAGGCAGTAGTAGCCCGATTTGGCTTGCGTGTCTTCGATATAAACCTGGCAGCCAACCCACAGACGGGTATCGAACTTCTGCAGTTTTTCGTCTTTTTCGCAAGCTTCCTTCATGGCATCCTCAGCAACCATCAGGTTAGTACTTCTTGCATAGCCATACAAAGAATTAACGATTTTGTTCTTTAAACCGTCGCTCACCCTATATTGCAACTCAAGGATACTTTCTATACTGTTTCCATCTTCAAATATATCTTCCTGAGACGTTAGTCTGGGGTTGGTACTTTGGTGAGCACCCACGAAGTTGTTCTTAATGAGGTCAACGTTGGGTAAACCATAAGAAACAATCTCTGTAGTAGTTCCACCACCGAAGGTCATGGATGAGAAGTAGTCCTCTACCTGATTGTGGTGTGCCTCAAGTGCCTTGTCGGCCCACTTAACAGCCAAGTCATAGTCACCAACGGGAGTATGGGCGATAGAATCCACGGTTCCGTCGGGCTTCACAACTCTTACTGTATCGTTCTTGATAGCACGACCTTCGTGCAGTGAACCACGCCATAGGTACATATCAGCCAACATGGCGTAGATAGCAGCATTGGTAATCATACCCTTGGTGTCAGTATTGTTGGCAAAGCGGTTACGTGCCTGACCTGCCACGCTTTCACAATCCAGGATGATAGAGTCCAGCACCACTAACTGGTTGGTGAGGGGGAATATTTCCACATCTTTGTCGCTATTGATAACCTTTGTGGTGTAAGGTACATCCTTAAAGGCGCGAATCAGATAGAAATAGTTGAGGGCACGGAGGGCTGTCATCTCAGCACGCATGTATAACCACTCGGTGGTGGTAAACTGCTTGTCCCTCTCTAGTACTTCTGGACCATGTTTCAACACCTTGTTACAGAAGTTGATGGTCTTGTAAACGCCTCCCCAGTCATAACATGACATACTGGAGTCAGGCATACCTGCTAATATGTTACTGTACCTGTCATGGCTATCCTGCTCTGAATGTGTTTCAGTGTTCAGCTTATAGGAGTCTGAACGCAGGTCGCCCCATATAAACATGTTATCTACAGTACTTGCCATTTGCTTGTAGGCGCCGTAGCGAACGCCGTTAAGGTCGTTCATGTCTTCCCAGAAATCTTCCTCAACAACCTTGTCTGTGGGATAGATTGTCAGGTAGTCTTCGCAGGATGCTAATCCTACAGCCAGCAATCCAAACAAGCAGGCAGATTTATATATATGATTGATCTTTTTCATCTGTTTGTAATTTTAGAATCCGATGTTTAAACTGCAAGTGAAGGATTTGTTACGTGGAGTCTTACTTCTGTCGACTGCACAATCGTAGCCTGTGGGAGATACATCAGGATCTACACCCGTGTACCTTGACCATACGAATGGGTTTTGAACTGAGGCAAACAACTTGAGGTTGTTGATACCGTACTTCTTCAACTTCTTCGCATCAAAATCATAGCTAATCTGGATATACTGCAAACGAAGATAGTTTCCTTTCTCAATGTAACGGTCGCTCATCAGAGAGTTGTAGCTCTTGTAACCAGTACCGTAGTTGTTGAGGGCGCGAGGAATAACGGTTTCGTCGCCGTTCTTGCGCCAGCGCCAAGTACTTGCATAGCTCTGGTTGTTGTTGTTGTACATGCTCTCATACTCCATACGGGCATAGTTGAAAATCATATTACCCACACGGAAGTTGAAACCTGTGTTGATTGAGAATCTTCCGTAGTAGAGCTGGATACCGAAACCACCATTACACTTGGGGTTAGAGTTACCCAGATATACCATATCATAACGGTCAATCTGACCATCGTGGTTTATATCCTCATAGATGGCATCACCACCTGAGAACTTCTTGCGGTATCCTTCGTTGTAGCAGTAGTACATGGGCAGGGGTTCACCCTTTGCGTTGGTAAGCATGTTACCGTCTGCATCGAATGCAATAGGACAGGTAGCATTCTCACCACGGCGAGCTGCTGCTGCTGCTGTGTTGATGGGGTTACCCTTGGCATCATAACCGGTGTTGCCAACTTCGGCATATCCGTAGTCTGCAATAGACTTAGTGGTATAACCGTTGTGGTCATAATCGTAACGGTAAACACCTAAGTAGTGAAGACCATAGAATGAACCCAGGGCGTTACCAATCTGTACACGTCTGTTCCAGTCCATATTGCCGGGCTGATAGGTGTCAGAACCGTTCAGGTTCTCCAACAGAATGGGATTCATTTCCTCAACCTCGTTGAAGTTCTGTGCCAAGTTACCACGCAACTTCATAGAGAACTTACCAATCTTACAAATCTTGCCGGTGTTGAAGTTGATTTCCCAACCCTTGTTACGCATGGTACCACCGTTTACTGTTGCCAGATTGCTGAAACCGTTGGCACTGGGGATGCGAAGATTGCTCATAATAAGATCTGTGGTCCTATGGTCGTAGATTTCTCCGTCGAAGTTAATCAGACCGTCAAAGAGTTCCAGGTTGAAACCGACGTTGATCTTGCGAACCTTTTCCCAACGGAGGTCTGTAAGTGACAGGTTCTCAGGAACAATTACCTGGTGACCGTTGTAGTAGCCGTCAGTCTTGTACTTGTTGTACTGGTTGCTACCGCTACCGCCGGTGTTACCTACGATACCCCAGCTGAAACGAACAGCCAACATGTACAACCATTTCTTACTCCAATCCATGAACTTTTCGTCGCTGATATTCCAACGTCCTGCAACAGAGGGGAATGTAGCGTACTTATGACCGGAACCGAAGCCTGTGCTACCGTCGATACGGACAGAGGCATCCAGGTTATACTTACTCTTATAAGAATAGTGTGTATTAAAGAAGAAGGATTGGCTACGCCATTCGCTGGTTCCTGCGCTGGCAGAACGGAGCAAACCTTCAACGGTAGGATCGGTAATGCCGTCGGGCACGTTCCACAATCCCATTGCCTGATCGCTTCCGCTACCTGTTACCAACTCAAAGCGGGCCAATGCAGAAAGGCTGTGGTCCTTGTTGGGGAAGGCTGAGTAGAAGCGCAAGTCATGACGGGTTGAGAACTGGAGTGACTTAGCCTCGTCGTTACTTACGTAGTTACGTTCGTTAGAGGTAAGTTTTGCTGCGTGATCGCCACCCCAGACCCATTCCATGGTCTTCAGATAGCTGGGGCAGTAGTAGTCGTTACTGGTGTTGAATACCTGCAACTCAACATCGCCCACATAATCCAAGCGGTAGTGGTCGTTGTCCTTACCGAGCAGTTTGTACTCAATGCTGAACTGTGGCTTCAAGTTGTATTGTTTCATCTTCCACCAAGCCAGCTGGGCACGTGCTACGGGGTTGCCGTTTACGAACATATCGCGTAATGAATAAGAGGTATGGTAACCATCGTTCACCTTTTCATATGTATCCGTTGTTGAATAGGTGGCAGCCAATGGCAGCATGTTAAAATAGTTTCCGGTAAGATAACCCTGAGAGTCATATTCCATAACGCTCATGTTAGGCATGGCCTTATAAGCACGGTTCAGAATATCGTTACCATAGTTCTTGTTGTTGGTATAGAAACCTAAGTCGATGGTAGAGCTGAACTTGATACGGTCACTTACCCAATAGTCCAAAGCGGTATTGGTAGTGAAGCGGTCCATAGTCTGGCCAATGATGTTACCTTTACTCTTATCGTAGTTGGCACTGATACGGAACAGAGCCTTCTCACCACCACCGGTAAGGTTTACAGAGAATCTGTGCTCCTGACCGAACTGCTTGACTTCCTTCACCCAATCGGTGTTCTTGTTGTAGTTGTAGTAGATGTTTGGCTTAGAACGGTCATAGTCCAACTCATAGAGTCCGTACTCGGTAGTAGGACGCTGGTATGGGTTGTAGTATGACTCCTTCATATACATGGTATAGCCGTCACCATCCAACATCTTGTAACCTTCGGGCTGCCAGGTACCTGTGAACTTGTAGCTGAAGTTAACACGTGTCTTACCACGCTTACCACGCTTTGTCTTAATTTCGATAACACCGGCGGCACCCTTCATACCCCACTTGGCGGTAGAAGCGGCATCCTTCAGAACGGTGATACTTTCAATATCCTCGGGGTTCACACTGAGGAGGGTAGAGAACTGCTCCTCATTGTCGTAATCCTCGAAATTCTCTTCCTTGTACTCATCGGGGATTTCGAAGATGTGGTCGTTCAATACGATCAGAGGCTGCTTGTTACCGTTGATGGTGGTAATACCACGCAGACGCATGGTGGTACCAGAACCAAGGTTACCAGAGTTAGGCACAATGTCAAGACCGGCAATCTGACCCTGCAAGGCCTGGTCGACAGACTCGAAGGGAAGACCTTCCATATCTTCCATGCTGAATTTCTGAACAGCACCTGAATACTCACGTGCGGGAATGTCCAAACCTGTGGTGGGGGCAGACTTCTTACCAACAACATCCAGGGTCTTCAGAGTCTTAGTAGCATCCTGGAGTGTTACAGTGAATTTAGACTTGTTACCAATCTTTTCCAGATGTGGTTTGTATCCAATATAAGAAATCTTAATGGTATTGTTAGGATCCTTGATATTCATGGTAAAGTTACCATTCATATCGGTAACGGTCTGACTTACAATACGATTGGACTTATCATACTCTGCGACGTTGGCACCGATGATGACGTCAATGTCATCAGATACAGTACCGGAAATACGCCGTTGCTGTGCACTTGCGGGCAAAGCCATCAGGGCTATCACCCATAGCAATATAAGCTTTGTTATTTTATTCATAGTGATAGTAAATTATTTCATTTCTACAATGGCGTATCTC
>JAFSRW010000064.1 GCA_017445925.1 Bacteroidaceae bacterium
ACCCACAGCACCCAATCGTCGATGTTGTCGGTGAGTTTTCTCGGGAAAGGCAAGGGGATGATGACGTCGGGCGGGATGCCAAGACCTTCGGTAGAGAAGTCTTTCTCGAAGAAACCAGAATCAACGGTCGTGGCATAGAAAACGCCAAAGCGGCTGTTAGGCAATAGTTCCGTACGACAATTGCCCGTCAGTTCGCAACCATAAGTGTTTCCAAGGCCATACACTTTAGCGCGATTGCTGTACTTCTTGACATATTGGGCAAGGCTTTCTGCGGCGCTCGCTGTCATGATATCTACTAAAATAGCAGCCCGCTTGATACGTGCCGACGGCTGAGTGTTTAAACTGCCGTCTGTTTCCCATTGCTTCATAAACTTCTTTTTCGAAGCCTCACACTTTTCAATAAATTGACGATGCCATGTAGATGAAGGATTCTGCTCCAGAATCTCCTTCTTGTGGAGAAGATTTTTGGGGGTGTTGCGAAACCATATGCTTTCCGGCTTATAAGGGTGATCATAAAGGAGGTCGTAATAGCCTTTCCATACGTCATCGTATCCTCCGCCATTGCCGCGTACGTCGATAATGAGATTCACGCAGTCCGATGCCAGGAATTGCTCTAAGGCGTTTACCGTGCCGTCGTAGAAATCGGGATCGCACGACGGGACGCGGATGAGCCACGTAAGGGAATCCACTTTACAGGAAACAGGCCTCGGTTGATATTCATTCTCCTCGGTATCGGTCAGTAGCGTAGTGTCTTCCTTTGCCAATTTCTCCATGGCCATCTCTTGCGCAGCCATTTGGAACAACTCAGAATTCACCAGTGATATATGCTTGTCGAACTGGCTATAGAACCATAGGATATAATCCGTGGCCGTCCGTTCCAAGCTGGCCTCTCCTTTGCTTAGTTTCTTGCGGAGCTGCTTCTTGAGGGCCTTGTATTCCCGCTTGTAGCCTTTCTGCATGATGGCATCGAAGGGGGCATAGTTCTGTTCCACGAAACTAGTCAGATAGTCGTAGTCCTCCAAGTCTTTCTTCAGGCTGTCGGGCGTGGCGGCAAAAGAGTATGATGCCGCTGCGGCGAGGATGAGTGATAGGATGCTTTTCTTCATGTTTTCTTTTCTTTATTGTGACTTTGATTTCACTTCACTGGCTCTATGGTGTAGCCTTCGCGCCGCAGCATGGCAATCAGCGATGCCGGGCCCATCAGGTGGCGGCAGCCGACGGCTATCATGCAGGTCTTCTCGGGGATATTCTTTTTGATGACGGGAATCCACGCTTCATTTCTGTCGTCAAAAATTTCTTTGTCATGAGAATTGTTCTTGCCTCCATAAATTTCAGGGTATTCTGCAATATGCTTTGCCACCTGACAAGTGTCGTTGCTTATATAGGCTTTGTATAATGCCTGAAGCTTTCGGCTTGTTGTGCCATTGGTGATGTCGCGTATTGCCCGATAAAGTGTGTCTGCCTGTTCCTTCATGGAGAGCGTGTCTATTCCCTTCATGTCTGTAAACATAGAAATAACATTTCCATCAATATCCTTCAATTCTTCCAAGCCTCCGGTTTCCTTACCTTGATTCACAGCCTCTTCATATAAAAGTACATCCATCGTTTTCGCCTTACGAGTCTCAAAGAATTGAGAGATGTCGATTCTGGAAAACCAATATCCGGGGGTTTTCTTCCAGTATTCCAGGTCTTTCATCTCGATGGCCAGATATTTGTCGACTATTTTGAAATGGGCGATACTGTCGTAAAGCGTCCTGAAATCCACTCCTTCCGGCATCATATATTCAGGACCGGGGTTGTAGCAGAACTCGCCAATCTGTTTCCGAAACTTATTCATGGCAGCAGTATCAGTGTGCCCCAAATCCGTCTCGTTAAATATCATTTTCGTTTTGTCGAAAGCTTTCTTGAAGCTGGGAAAGCTGAACACTTCCTCCTTTGTGAATCTGTGCCCTTCGCCGTGGCAGGTACCGAAGAGATACGACTTCTGCTTGAGGCCGTTGCCGCTAATCTCCCACAGCCAGCCACGGTTGTTATTTGCATCGGAATTCTTTTGTGCCGTTGCGCTAATTGTTACGAGTGCAAGCAATGCGCTGAAGAGAAACTTTTTCATTGTCTGTGTTGTTGTTTGGTGTGCAATTATCTAATTGCGCTTCAAAGTTACAAACATTTTCAGATAATCCCCTCTGCTTTCGGCAGAAAAAGTGAAATGAAAAGCTTATTTCTCCCAAATTTTTGTTCCATCTAATGGTTCTGTTAGTACAAAAAACGGATAGTGTTACCTATCCGCTATATGCTTTTACCTTATTATTATTATTTAAGCATCGTGGCTTTGAAGTCAGCAAGTTTTAGGATTTTTGTATGGCCGTGCTGATTGAGGTCTGTAAGGTCTGCATCTCCGCTGACAATATAGTCGGCATCAATGGTATCTGCTAAAGCAAGGAGGTAGAGATCCTTTGGGTCTCGGATGGCAGAGTGAGCCACTTCTACCTTAATGTCAGAAAACTTGCAAAAAGCATGAATAATCGTCAGCATGTCCTCTAAATCTGTTTGATTAATGTACTTGCGAATTTTGTTGCGGCAGGCTACGTCGCGGATTTCCTCAATAAGACACGGGAAGACTTAGACTTCAAAACGCACATCTGTCAGCATTCGACGTACAAGTTGCGTCTGATGACCAATTAGGAAAGAAATCCACAGATTGGTATCAATGATGACCTTCATACTCTACTTGTCGTATCTTACGGCTTTCACTTCTTCCATGATTTCCTCTTCGCTGAGCGTTGGTTCGGCGGGACGACTGCTAATGAAGCGGTCCAACATCTGCTCACGGGTCTCAATCTTCCAACCAAACTTGCGAATGAGTTCGCGGAAAAGCGACCAATCTACGGCTGGAACATTTACATAAACGCCTTGCATAGTTGCACTATTTGTCATAATAATAAAAATTGAAACATTTACGGCTGCAAAGTTACGATTAAGCGAGAGAAAAGCAAAAGAAAAGCTTGTTTTTCTTTTCTTTTCCGAGCGAAAGTAAGTTCGGCAAAGCCAAAGTTACATCTTTTTCTGGATAATCCCCTCTGCTTTCGGGGGAAAAAGTGAAAAGAAAAGCGGATAGTGCAGAAAATGCGCTACCCGCTATGGTCTAACTGTCACCTGTCTACTGTCTACTGTCAACTAACTAAATGCCGAGATAATCCAGGAATGCCTGGGGCTTATCGTTTAGGATGAGGGACTCGGGGAACTCGGTTTTAGCAAGAAGAGGCCAGATGAAGCGGTAGTCGGCAATATCGAAGGAGATATGGGCATCACTACTGAGGATGACGGGAACTTCGTACTGCTTACACAGACGCAGGATTTCCAGATTGTTCACTTCGGCGGCTTCTTTGTTGCGAACGGGATTCAGGCTGCTGTTGTTAATCTCCAACAGAGTTTTGGATTCCTTTGATGCCAGGACGAGGGGTTCGAAAAGAAGGTCTGCCGTTCCGTCACCTGGATGACTGATAATATGTGTCCAGGGGTTGCGGATGGCAGCCTCCACACCAGCCGTATTCTCTTCCTTAGTTCCGCCCTCCCAACAGAGTGAATGCACACCGGCAATGCGGATGTCCATCTTGCGGTAGTAGTACTCGCTCAAGTCGAGGGTTCCATGGGTGTCCAGAATATTCAACTCGCCGCCTAAGAGCAGGCGTACGCCGTACATCTGGCGGGGGACAACATGCAGGTTGCGGAAATAAATCGGGTCGCAAGTCCCGGGAATGCCGGGCGCGTGCTCCGTGATACCCAGAATCTGCAAACCGCGGTTGGCTGCCTCGTGCGCCATCTCCTGAATGGTGCTGTAGGCGTGTCCGCTGGCTACGGTATGGGTATGTACATCAAGTAAAGGCTTCATATAATTCAAAATTTAGACCCCCTCTAACTCCTTCTTTATGGGGAGAACACAGGTTTGGAAAGGATCTTCTGTTAACGTAAATTCTTTGTCGTTTATTACTAACTGATAGGCCTGAAGACAAAGGTGGTCCGAGGGAGAACCATACAAGCGGTCGCCAACGATAGGATTGTTCAAACCATCGGGATGCGCACAATGCACACGCAGCTGATGGGTGCGGCCCGTCTGAGGTTGCAGCTCTACCAATGCGTGGTTACCTACATTCTCCAATACCTTATAATATGTTATCGCCGTCTTGCCGTGCTGATAATCTACCATCTGTCGGGGGCGATCCATAATATCCGGTCTAAGCGGCAGACGTATTTCGCCTTGCTGGCCAACAGGCATTTCTCTTTCCAAAAGAGCCCGATAGGTTTTCCTGATTCTATGATAACGGAAATCCTCTTGTAACTTGTGGTACATATCATCGGTAAGGGCTATCACCATCAATCCACAGGTATCCATATCCAGACGGTGAACAATCATAGGGCCTGTAGCCTGCGGGAACATCTCCCTGACGATACGCTGCACATTAGGCAAATCATCCTTTCCAGGAACCGAAAGCATTCCGTGTGGCTTTACCACTACGGCCATCTCCTCATCCCGATAAACGGTTTCCAATGTCAGGTCTTTCTTAGACAGCAACGGGTTTTCCTCTACAAGCAAGCCCTGCAGCATGTGACCCAGGATGGGCTTGCATCTGCTGTTACAGGCGGGATAGAAATATCCTTCCTTCCTTAACTCATCGCGCGGCGAATCGCCCACCCAGAATTCAGCCATACAAAGCGGTTGCAGACCTTCCTTGTATGCTGCCTGAAGCAAACGCGGGGCACAGCACTCACCGGCACCACTGGGAGGTGTGGATGCGAAGAGCTCTGTCAGGTTCTTGCTCTCGCCCTTAGCGTTCAAGAAAGAGAATTGCCGAAACAGCCATTGCTGCAAGGCAATACTGCGGTTGTGCCGTTCCTGTTGTAACTCCCCTATCTGCTGCTCAAGCGCACGAAAAGAAGCCTCATCTGCATCTATCCTTTGTTTCCATTCCTGCTGCAAACGTTTGAATTGTGCTTTCTGGAACTGGCTCTGCCGAATCATCTCCGGCTCCCGGACTGCAAGTTCTTCTGCTGAGAGTTCAGAGCGTAACCTATGGCGTTCCTCCTTACTCCTCAGCATCTCCGAACGATAGTCGTCCAAATCCCTTTGCATCTGCTCACGTAGCGGGCTCTCCTTTATCCGAACCTGCAAAGAAGCTATCTTAGCATTGATAGATGATATCACCGCTTGCTCCTGTTGGAAATGACAACCGGGCTCCATCAGATCGAATACCGGAGGGACAAAGTACTGGTGACAAGTTTTTCCGTCCAATGTTCCTGAGAAAGCGGCCAGAAAGCCCAAATGCCCTCCACCCAAAGGGGGGAGTCGGAGGGGGGCTACAATTAACACACCGAACATCTTGCCTTCCTTCAGTTCAGCAGCCCATTGTGACTGAGTTTTCAGATAAGCCTGCACTTCCTGAGCCGCCATCATACACAAAGGATGAGGCTGATAGCAGAAAGGATATGTAAAGCGCTCGGGCAGAGCCCCCTCCCATCCTCCCCCGAGGGGGAGGGGATGAATTGCTACAGCCATAACATACCCTCCGGACCCATGTTAAAAAGTAAATCCACAATGCTTAAATCCTGCAGGAAGCCGTGCTTGCGGGCAAAAACCTGATAATAAGGTTTCTCTACTTGGGGAAATACGGGTTGTTCGCCTGCATAAGCGGTAGTGCGGGAAATGGGAGTGTCGATATCTATAAGGGAACAGACGAGGCGAAGCAGGTCCTCGTTGAAATCAGCCAGAAAATCCCACTTCTTCTCGTAGAAGGGCGCGAAGTCATCGGCGTAGTACTCAAAGAAGGGACTCTGCCGGTAGCTGCTCTGCAAGGCGTTCCAATGCAGATGCCGCCAGTTCCCGTGGTCGCTGATACGGATATCGCGCATCAGGGCATGAGGCGCAGGCTTTTCTACGGGGATACTAAGCGCAAGGGCACCTTGTGGGCTGTCTATCAGGCAACGGTTGCGGAAGGTCTGCTTGCGGTAATGGTCGTTTACCTCAAGCTGCGCCTCATCGGCCCTAAAGAGTGCCGAATAATGCGATACCGGAGCCAGATAGCAACAAGGCAATATCATTAGACTTTAGTTCCCCTCCCCATAAAGGGGGAGGGTTAGGAAGAGGGTCCTTACTTAATATTATCCACCAAACGGAAGAGGCGGTTCCAACGGATGTGATGACCGCTGAGCCAAGTACGGTCGGCATCGGTGCTCAACCAAATGATAATGGGCTTGCCCACAATATGGTCCTCGGGCACAAACCCCCAGTACCTGCTGTCAGCCGAGCAGTGGCGGTTGTCGCCCTGCATCCAGTAGTAGTCCATCTTAAAGGTATATTCGTTGGTCTCCTCTCCATTGATAAGAATCTTACCATCCCGAACTTGCAGGTCGTTCCCCTCATACACACGGATGGGGCGCTCGTAAAGAGGCAGATTCTCCAGCGTAAGCTTAATCTTTTCGTCCTTCTTAGGAATCCAGATGGGACCGTAGTTGTCCTGTGTCCAACCCGTATGGGCATTCTGCGGATACAGCATCCCCGTTTCTTTATCCTCAACAGGTGTGATGCTATTCACGTAAACCGTCTGTTTCTCCAGAGCGGCCTTAGCTGCCTTGGTGAGGGGTATTGTGCCAAATTGGTACAAATCGTCCACATCCTCCTTGCTCAGACCTAAATCGTGGCACAAATCCTCTGGCAGATAATTGTTCTTGAGATCTACGTGATACTTGAACTGCACATTCTCGGCATCGGGATTTACCTTTCCATCCAGATACATCACCTTGTCCTTAATCTGCAACGTCTGTCCGGGCAGACCCACACAGCGCTTCACGTAGTTCTCGCGACGGTCAACGGGGCGGACATCCACCTCGCCAAACTGACCAGGATTGGCCTTGATATATGACCTACCCATATCGTAAACCATCTGATAGTATCGGTGCTGATCCTGCGTGTTCAGACTGTCGAGGATGGGAACGGGCATCTCCACCTGCTGCTTGTAGGCATCAAAACCTACCAGGTAACACAGGGTATAATAACCGTATTGATTCTGCAGTACGGGATTGGTAACAATGGTGTCGCCTGCGGGATAGTTGAAGACCACAATATCGTTCAACTGGATGGGCTTGGGGCTGACGCGCTTGTATTCCCACTGAGGCCACTCGATGTAGCTCTTACCCAACCCAAAGGGTAAAGTATGCTGGCAGAGAGGCATGTGCAAGGGTGTCTGCGGTACGCGGGGGCCGTAGCTCATCTTGCTGACCAACAGATAGTCGCCCACCAGAAGGCTCTTCTCCAACGAGCTGGAGGGGATTACGTAGTTCTGGAAGAAATATACGTTCACGAAATAGACAGCCACCAAAGCGAATACAATGGCATCTATCCAGCCCATTACGGTTCGTACGACAGGATTCTCGGCCTTCTTCCACCACGTCCAGGGGATGAAACGGGTGATGTAAGCATCCAGGATAAATGGAACAAGGAACAGTCCCCACCAGGCATCTACCCAGTATAGGAACCAAATGTACAAACCACTGTATATGAGGGCGCGAGCCCAATCAGCCCAACGGGGGCCCTTAGTTTCTTTCTTCTTCATCTCGGTTAAAACTGGAATAAGTCTTTCATCGTTAATAATCCCTCATGGCTGGCCGTATATTCGGCTGCCAGCACAGCACCCATGGCAAAACCGCGACGGTTGTGCGCATCGTGGGTGATGGTAATCACGTCCTCGGGCGAGTCGTATGTGATGGTATGAATACCGGGAACTTCCTTCTGACGGATATCGTCGATACGCAGCACCTCGGGCTTCGTCTCGTGCAGTCCCCAGCGCTCCTTGCGGTCCAGATTCTCTACAATCTGCTCAGCCAACGTGATAGCTGTACCCGACGGAGCATCCAACTTATGCACGTGATGCGTCTCCACCATGTTCACATCGTACTGGGGGAACTGATTCATTATCTTTGCCAGATATTTGTTCACGGCACCAAAGATGGCCACACCTACGCTGAAGTTGCTGGCCCAAAAGAGCGTCTTGCCCTCCGTGGTACAGGCCTTCCGAACCTCGGCCTCGTGGTCCTTCATCCAACCGGTACTGCCGCTTACCACCTTCACGCCTGCCTTCCAAGCCTTCAGGTAATTGTCGTATGCCGTCCAGGGGGTAGTGAATTCTATCGCCACATCGGCACTTGCGAATGCCTCGGACTGGAACTCCTCCTGGTTATCAATGTCTATTACGCTAACTATCTCATGACCTCTCGAAAGGGCTATTTCCTCAATCATTCGGCCCATCTTACCGTAACCAATTAATGCTATTTTCATACCTTTATTATATATTTCACGTGCAAAAGTACAGTTTTTACGTCGAAAAACACTACTTTTGTATATAAAATTAAGTTAATGCGGATTGTAACGTATGGAAAAACTGCTCCACTACGTGTGGAAACATAAGATACTTCCCCTGAAATCGCTCCTTACAACAGACGGGCGCGAGATAGAAATCCTTGATCCCGGAACGTACAACACAAACCAAGGGCCCGATTTCTTCAACGCAAAGGTAAAGATTGGCGAAACGCTTTGGGCGGGAAACATAGAACTGCACCTGAAAGCCTCCGACTGGTTCCGGCATGGGCACGATTCCGACCCCTCGTACAACAACACCATCCTGCATATTGCACAGGTGGTTGATTGTGAGGTTACGACAGAAGACGGGAACCACCCGCCCCAGTTGCAACTGGACATTCCTGCTCATCTGTATCAGAACTATCAGGAGTTGTGCCAGACCGACGACTACCCCCGTTGCCATAAGATTATCCCTTCTATTCCCCAGATGAAGGCCCACATGTGGATGGATGCTTTGTTGGCCGAACGCATGAAAGAACGCGCCCAGAAGGTACAGGACCGCGTAAACCGACTGAACGGCGACTGGGAGCAGGCAACCTTTGTGACGCTTTGTCGCAACTTCGGTTTCGGTCTGAATGGCGACACATTCGAGCGCTGGGCCATGATGATTCCCCTGCAGGGTATCGGCAAGCACAGGGACAACCTGTTTCAGATAGAAGCCATCTTCCTGGGGATGGCCGGACTGATAGATGATGCGGCACAAGTGAAAGGACAGGAAATGGCAGAGCGGTGGAAACGCGAGTTCGGCTTTCTCTCGCACAAGTTCCAATTATCGGAACCCATGAAGGCATCCGACTGGAAATTCCTCCGCACTCGCCCCAAGAATTTCCCCCACGTCCGCATCCTGCAGATAGCAGAACTGTACCATAGCGGGAAGGCGCAGATGTCGGCCCTCACAGAAGCTAAAGACGTGAAGGAAATGCATCGGATTCTGGGCATTGGGGGCACATCGGCCAAAAGCCGTAACCTGCTTATCATCAATACCATCGTACCGCTGCTGTATGCTTACGGTACCCATCGGTCTGATGAGAAACTTATCCAAAAAGCAATCGTCCTGCTGGAGGAACTCCCTGCCGAGGACAACTACATCCTGCGCCAATGGAAGGCTTGCGGACTGGGCGTAGAAACCGCCGCCGACAGCCAAGCGTTGATACAACTGAAACGTGAATATTGCGACCGCAAGGATTGCCTGCGCTGTCGGTTTGCTTATGAATTCCTGAAAATGGATTAGGGATTAGGGATTAGGGATTAACAAACAACTCGTCAACTTGTCAACTAAAAGAATATGAAATACGTATATGAACTGAAGATGAAGGTACGCGACTATGAGTGCGACCTTCAGGGCATTGTCAACAATGCCAACTACCAACATTACACCGAGCATACGCGCCACGAATTCCTGCTGCAGGCCGGCATCAGTTTTGCCGATATGCACAACCGAGGCATAGATGCTGTGGTCGCCCGTCTGACAATGGCCTTTAAGGTTCCCCTGAAAAGCGGCGACGAGTTTGTTTGCCGAATGCGCATCAAGAAAGAAGACATACGTTTTGTCTTCTATCAGGATATCTTCCGTCTGCCCGATGAGACGATGGTGTTGCGTAGCCAGATTGATACCGTCTGTGTGGTCAACGGACAACTGAGCGAATGTCCCGAACTGGAAGCTTTATTGGAACCTTACCTCGAAAAAGCATGACAGAACAGGAAACCCTTTACGCCATAGCCCTCTCGTTTGTTCCGCACATGAACCTTCTCAACAGAAAGATGCTGTTTGAGAATTTGGGCTCTGCTACAGAAATCTTTGAGCATCGCCAGAACCTTAAGGAGATTATCCCCAATGCCAGCAAAGCTACGTTGGAGGCGTTGGCTATGATGGATATCCATCTGAAAAGGGCCGAAGAAGAATTGGCCTTTGCACAGGCTGGACACATTCAATGCATCGGTTATAATGATGAAGCTTACCCAGCCCGACTGCGCGAATGTCCCGATGCTCCCCTTCTGCTCTACTACAGAGGAACTGCTTCCCTGAATTCCCAACACATCATCAGTATAGTGGGAACCAGGCAGATTACTCCTTACGGGAAAGATATCTGTCGGGAGTTCGTAAAGGAACTCAAAAGGCTATGCCCTGATGCGCTGGTGGTAAGCGGACTGGCTTATGGCGTAGATATTCATAGCCACCGTGCCGCGCTGGAGCAGGATATGGAAACGGTAGGTGTACTGGCACACGGACTCGACCAGATTTATCCCCGTATGCATCGTGATACTGCTGTCCAAATGGTTCAACACGGAGGACTGCTTACCGAATTTCCCTCGCGAAGCAATGCCGACAAGAAGAACTTTGTGCAACGCAACCGCATAGTTGCCGGTATAGCCGATGCCACCATTGTGGTAGAAAGTGCCCAGAAAGGCGGTTCGCTCATTACTGCCGAGATAGCCGAGAGCTACGGACGCGATGTGTTTGCTTTCCCTGGTAGGATTACCGATACCTACTCCCAAGGCTGCAACAATCTGATAGGGAGCAACCGTGCGGGCCTCATCACCTGCGCCGAGGATTTTGTAAAAGCGATGGGATGGGAAACAGAAGTCCAGATACATCAGCAACTGAGTCAAGGACTTCAACAAGAGTTATTCCCCGATCTTACCGAAGAGGAACAACGCATCGTAAAGGCATTAACGGGAACCGATAGCAAGCAGATAAATATCCTTGCCATAGACACAGCAATCCCCATAGGCAAACTTACCAGTCTGCTTTTTAACTTAGAGATGAAAGGAGTGGTGCGCTTGCTTAGCGGAGGCTGCTACCGATTGGCATAATAAGCCTCAATATTATTCAGGCAAATAGGGCCGCGGGATTCGTTAACGATTACCCTGATAGCTGACGCATTTATAGTCGGGAAACGCAAAATACGTTTATAACCAATGGTGGTTGTGGGTTCGCCTGCATCCACCATTTGCCATTTGTCACCTACAAGAGCCTCAACGGCAAACGCCTTTACACGCTGTCCTAATGGGATATATTCTTGCAGTAACAGGCGGTTCACCTGTGTAGGCTTGCTGAAAGTAAAGGTGACAGAACTTGTGCTCACTCCATCAGGCGTCGCCCAATAAGTATCCCATTTGCCGTCGTTCAACTTCTTAGCCGAGAACTTCTTACCTCTCTCGCTGCTGGCTGTAACCTTTGTCTTTCGCAAGAGGTCGGTCTTCAAGTCCTGCATTATTAACTGACGGAAAGCTACCGCATTGGCGCTGTCTATGGCATTTACCCTACCCTCGCGGTCAACGGGGAAATTCAGCAGGAAGGTTGCATTCCTGCCTACCGACTGATAGTAAATGTCGGCCAACTGCTCAGGGGTCTTTACCTTCGCGTCCTCTTCGGGATGGTAGAACCATCCGGGACGAATAGAAACATCGCATTCTGCTGGAACCCAAGCGTCGCCGTCAATGTGACCAGACGTAAGTTCTTTGCTCTTGTCATAGCCCGGATAGACATCGTTCTTGCGTAAAAATGCCCAGTTGGTAGTGCCAGCCACTCCCCTTTCGTTACCAACCCAACGGCAACCGGGGCCGCCGTCGCTGAAGATAATAGCCTGCGGCTGATGCTCTTCTATAATGGAATGTATCTTTGGGAAGTTATAGTAGTTGCGGCGGTCAATCTTACGTGTCTCGCGAGCCCCTCCATAATAGCCGTCACCCCCGTTGGCTCCATCCAGCCACACCTCAAAGAGAGGTCCGTAGTTTGTTACGAGATCCGTGAGCTGCTTGTGATAGTAATCCACATAAGCCTGCCTGCCGTACTCGGCATGATTCCTGTCCCAGGGCGACAAGTAGACGCCCATCTTCAGGCCATACTTGTTGCAAGCCTTGCGCAATTCTGCCAGCACATCCACCTTGCCCTCCTTGTTCTTAGGACCGTTGTAGGAAGATTTAGTGATGTTATATTCTGTCAGCGGAGAGGGCCACATGGTAAAACCGTCGTGATGCTTGGCAACGATAATAACGCCCTTCATGCCGGCCTGTTTGAAGGTACGCACCCATTGTTCTACATCCATACGGCTGGGGTTGAACGTCTTGGGGTCAGCGTCGCCATAGCCCCACTCCTTGTCGGTAAAGGTGTTCAGGCCATAATGAATAAACGCATACGTCTCCATCTTTTGCCACTCCACCTGCTTGGGTTGAGGCAGAGGACCAATTGGTTCAGGAGCCGTATTCTGTGCCCCTAAGTTATGAACGAGCAGTAATGCAACTGCAAAAAAGAAAGGTCTCATAGTATATCTTTTTTTTAGTTATCTTCGAATTGAATATTTAATTCTTTCTCAATGTGAACATTAACGCCCTCTGGAGAATTCTCGAAAGTGAGCCAGAGAAGACGACGAGAAATATCGTTGACTGGAGCTGTTTTCCTTCTCGCCATATAACCGACAGATTTTCCCTCAGCGTTTGTACAACAAATATCTGCCAAACCAAACTCTTTAGGAAGATAAAGGCAAATAATGTTGGTAGTATTCTGCGGTGACTTGCAAGTAAAACTGAAGCTGTCTTTCGTGATCTTCTCATCATATTGGCGCGAGGCGGCAGCTATTACCTGAGGCCGCTTTTTGTCTATCTTCCTTAAATCGAAAAAGAAAGCCTGATGCCCGGGCAGTATGCTGGTCTCGGAATAATAAGTGAGTTCGGGTGAGAAAAGGTCGATATAATCGCCTTTAATCATGAAAGGCTCATTATTCACCACATTCTCATCCAATACAGCCACTAGGGTATAAGGGCCGCGCTCCAAATAGAAGGAGTTTTTCTGTTGCAACTTACCGTATGCCCGAGTGACAACATCCAAAAAAGGCTTATCCCCTCCCTTTTTAAGCACATACTCCTTGGGATCATGACGCAACACATACACCTTTCCCTTACCATATTTATATTCTCCCTCTTCAGCCTTCTCTGGAATGCCCATCAAAGAGAAAAGATGCTGCGAAGGTGCTGTATAGCACATCCCACCCTGGTTCCACCATTCTTGTACACGCTGATAAGGATCGTCATCTCGACCGGAATAAACAATGATGCCGCCATTCTTTACCCACTCCGCCAAATGCGTATGCGCCTCTTTAGAAAGTGGTTTCATATTGCTGTAAGACATCAGCAGTACCCGTACATCCTTCCACGTATCGGCATAACCTACATTCTCTATGTGTGTAATACTTACTGGCACTCCACGTTTAAGCAAGGGTAATGCCTCGCCATAGAAGTTGGATAGCTGCGGGTCGTCGTACCCCTCAACAGGACGAGGAGAACGTTGGAACATCAGCGAGTTAGCCATCAACACAGAGATGCCCTGCGAGCCACTCACTCGGTTCTGGGAAAGCGGCATGTGGTTCAGCGTGTTTATCATCACCTGCATCTGAGTAGAATAGAAACGCGGTATATTTGCCTTTTCATCGCTGTTGGCACTTATCCTGTAAAGTCCCTCATAGATACGGTCGGGCCAAGGCATAACCTCATAGTCGGCAATTTGGGGATAGAGCAGCTGAGCCGTAAAGGTAGCCTGATAGTTGCGCTTATAGTCCTCCCAGTCCTTGGCCCGGTCCTCTATGGGGTCAGTTAGAAAGAACATCTTTCTGCCCGTTGGGCGGGTCATTGACTCCATACAGCCATATTCCAGAAAGGCTGTCTCGAACACACGCTCCTTAGCTTCGCCGTTGAAGTAATTGGGCTCTCGCGAAGTTCCCGTCCACACCTGCGCTATATAGCCATCGCAACTCTCCAATGAGGCAAGAGAAGCCTCTGGCGACACAATCTGCCACTGAGAATAATTAAGCAACGAGTGCGTGGGCACATAACAGCGGATATTCATCCCCTTTTCACGCCCATATTGCTTGGCATAGGTGAAAGCCTCATCAAGGGCACGATAGTAGAGATGATACTTGAGTTTGTTGGAGAGATAGGTGTTCTCTGCATTTTCGTGCTGAGGTCGCCAAGGGAAACCGTAATACTCCTGCCATTCGCGCTTGAAAGCCTCGCTGTATCCAGCTCGCGCCCAGAATTCCGGTTCCTCCAAGAAGATGGCATCAATGCCCGCATCTATCACAGGCTTTATGTGGCGTTCCTTAAAGTAGGTCAGGTAGTTCTTTGTAGGAATAATATAAGGTATAAGGCGACCGTGCCAAATGGTATCGCCTTGCCTCGTTTTCTGCCCTTCATCCAAATGCCATTTCCCATCCCATTTGCCTGTGAAGTAATCCTGATACTCGCCCCAGGCAATACCTGTCATAAAATGAGTGGTATAACCACGATTTCTCCACGAATCCACTCGTTCGCGGAAGGTCATACGGCGATTATCGTTGGCTCCATATACCATTACAAGGTCGGAGCGGATATCCGTGACAGGTTTCCAAGGACCAGCCGTCTGAAAGGTAGTCTTCTCCTGAGCCGATAGGGAAAGAGGGATGAAGAAGAGAAGAAAGACCCCTCCGGCTCCCAGAATCCATCCAGCTCCCCTTGTAGGGGAGAGAAACTTCTTGATGATATCAGACATGGCGGTTAGCATAAATGCTACACTTTAAACTTTAATAACTGACTATCAACTCTAAACTCTAAACTCTAAACTAAATCCCCTCCCCCAGGGGGAGCGGGGAGGGAGCTTTACACCTTCAGGAATATCTTCTGACGGTACATGAAGTACATGAAGAGCCAGAGTACCAGCATGTAGCCGAGGGTTTCGGCCAAAGCGTAGTATTGCTCGGGCAGGAGGCTGAATACACCATCGAAGAGGCGATGGTTCAACTTAGAGAAATCTATGAACCTGGGCGCCATATAGATAAGGATGGAGTTCATACCTATCACCTTGAAGTAGAGGTCCCATTTCTTCCAACCGCGTACATCTATAATATAATAGAAGAGGGCAAACATAATCAGCGAATATCCTGCTACTGCCAGCACGAAGGAACTGCTCCACAAAGCCTTGTTGATAGGATAGAATGTGTTCCAGGCAGCACCCAAGATGGCACAAACCACACCAGCCCCAAAGAGTACAAGGGTAGTCTTGACGGTTGGCTTATTGCGCTGCACAAACACGCCTGTCAGCATTCCTAACATAGCGGTACAAATAGCCGGAAGGGTGGAAAGAAGTCCTTCGGGGTCGTAATCGGGCTTGTAGCAATGGGGGCCTAACAAGGTGCGGTCGATGTAGCAAGCAATATTACCCTCGCGCGTCAGGGGATCGATAGAGGGGTCAACATCTGGTGCATGTACAAAGGCAGAAACCAGCCAGTAGCCTATCAGAATAATAGGAATTACAGCAACCTTGGGCCACAATTTCTTTCCCGTTGCCGTAAAGATGAAGGCGGCAAACATCCAAGCCAGACCGATGCGTCCCAATACGCTGGGCCAACGAAGGGTCTCAAATTCGAACTTCAGGAAACCGCTAACCACCAAGCCCAAGAACACAAGGGTGAGGCCACGACGCAGAATCTTCAGGTAGATACTGGTCATAGACTTTCCCTTTTCCTTCTGTTTCTGTAGCGAGAAGGGGAAGGAGATACCCGCTATAAAGAGGAACAGAGGGAAGATGGTATCGTGATGAACCAGACCATCCCAAGGCACATGCTCCATTTGTTTGGCTATGGCCTGCCATGCAGTAGAATCAGGGAAAAAGGCAGCAATGACGGTAAGCAGCGTAGCGCCGCCGGTAATGAAAAACATGTCGAATCCACGGAGGGCATCCAACGATTCAAGTCGGTTGTTTGTGAGTTTTGTTTGCATTGTATTAGTGTATTTTGTTTTATGCCGAGACGTAGTATGTTCGCGATTTTAATCGCAAAGATAGTATATTCCAAGAAAAAATAGTATCTTTGCCTCCAAAAATGATAAAAAGATGCTATTTTTTATACGTTTAAGTCAATGGCTGGCCGCTAACGCCTCCCTGTTTATCATCGCTATTGCGGTGCTGACCTTCTTTGTTCCAGATTTGTTTGCTTGGGTGAGAGGAACCACGCAAACCGTTATCCTGGGTATTATCATGCTTACGATGGGACTTACGCTCACCACCAATGATTTCCGTATTCTTGCCCGTCGCCCTCATGATATCCTGATTGGTGCCTGTGCCCAGTTCTTCATTATGCCTTGTGTGGCCTACGTGCTGGTTAAGGTATTCCATTTAGAGCCCGCTCTGGCGCTGGGCATCCTGTTGGTGGGTTGCTGCCCAGGTGGCGTCAGCAGCAACATCATGTCGTATCTCTGTCATGGTGATGTGGCTTTCTCCGTAGGAATGACTTGCGCTTCCACCCTATTGGCTCCCGTAATGACACCTTTGCTGATGGAGCTCACCGCTGGCCAGATTATTGAGATAGACGCCATAGGCATGTTCCTGAATATCCTTATCGTGACCATCATTCCCGTCGGAATAGGATGCTTCCTTAATTACAACTATTCCCAGAGCAAGCATTTCCCCACCATACAGAGTCTGATGCCCGGATTGAGTGTTATCAGCTTAGCTTGCATCGTGGGTGGTGTTATCTCTACGGTTCACGACAGTCTGATTGCCCGCGGCCTATGGCTTTTCCTGTGGACCTTCGCCGTTGTGTTCTGCCACAATACCCTGGGTTATGTGCTGGGCTATATGGCAGGAAAGGTTTCTGGCTTCAACAAAGCCAAGAAGCGTACCATCAGCATCGAGGTAGGTATGCAGAATGCCGGTCTTGCCACCGTCTTGGCCGGTAACTTCTTTGCTGCCCAACCGCTGGCCGTTCTGCCCTGCGCCATCTCTTGCGCCTGGCACAGCATCAGCGGCACCATTCTGGCAGGCATCTTCCTAAGGTTCGACAAGAAAACAGAAAACAAAGAATAACACCCATGAGAACGCTCTTTATCACCCTCCTTCTTGCGCTTTGTGCCCTCAGCAGTAACGCACAAAGCAAGGCTCCTGAACTTGAGTTTGCCCTACAGCTGAAGGTCACCATTGGCGAAGCATACGGCATAGATAATACCCAACACGGCCGACGCACCATCATTCCTATCACAGGCGGAACCTTCGAGGGTCCCGGACTGAAAGGAACCATCCTGAACGGAGGAGCCGATTACCAACTGAACACAGAAACCCGCACGGAACTGGAGGCCATCTACTGCATCCGTACCGATGATGGCATCAATATTCATGTCCGCAACAAGGGTATAATTAATAATGGTAAAGACGAAGAAGGCAATCCCACCTTCTATTTCCGAGCAGCACCAACCTTTGAGGCACCAGCAGACAGCAAGTATGCATGGCTCAACAATGCCTTGTTTGTCTGCACGCCAGAGTGGAGGCAGGACTTCAAGGGCATCATCCTAAACGTGTGGATGGTGAAATAGCTTACACCTTCTCGTATATCTCCAGCAAGCTCTTGATGCTTTCATCAGGAGCCGTTTCAAGCCTCTTCTTTACCCACGAGATAAAATCCCTCTCGCAGGTAAACTGGATATTCTGGAAACGTGCGCTACTTTTGTTGTAACGTTTCTCTATGTCCAGTACATTATCATCCTTCACGCCCTGCTCCAACTTCCTTAGTGTATCATCAGGGAGCAGAATGATATTGGTATTATCCAGGTACTCCTTGTTGGCATATCCGCCCAGATTTCCTATTATCTGATAAAAGACACCCATGTTCTTCCCTGGGATGGTGGGCACATACATCTCCTTTTGGCAGATGGGATTTTCCTCGCCATAAACCACAGGAGCCGAAATGCGAATGCCCGTTGCCTCAAAGAACCCTGCCAAGCTGTCCGCAGCCTGCTGATTCTGCACGTCCAAGGCATAATCGTTGAATAAATCCAGTTGTTGACTACTCATATTTCTCATAAGCCGATATAACCGCTTTCATCTGCAAAGATACAAAAAAAGAAACATATCATTGTGAAATAACGATAAAAATTAAATCAACACCCTTAGCTGGAGGGAAATGTCATTCTTCCAGGAGCTGAAGATGGTTTGGAGGGCAGAGCCTATCTCTGAGCGGTCGAAATACTTGCAGAGGGCATATTTACCTTCCAGCATCCAATGCTTGTTACGGCTGGTCCATCTGGCGGTACAGACACCATGAATACCTTTGCCAAAGTATGAGCCT
The DNA here is from genome assembly GCA_017445925.1 of Bacteroidaceae bacterium. GTDB lineage: Bacteria > Bacteroidota > Bacteroidia > Bacteroidales > Bacteroidaceae > Physcousia. Next base: position 18,496 of record JAFSRW010000064.1, read on the forward strand.
GATGAAATGCTGCTGTACAAAGCAGGCTCGTACAGATAGATGCGACTATTGTAATCGTCGGTACAGAAATATCCTGCCATTACCGCAAAACGGAGCATGGGTTTCTGTAGGGTACAGTAGGCTGTCTCCAGAATGCTCCATCCGTTGTTACCCAGCACGGAATGATACCAACCTGTGGTCTGGAGTTTCCACCTTTCGGATGGCGCAATAGTCCATTGTAGTTTAGTCCGATGATGAGGTTCCATTACATCAGCCTGTTCTTTCCGCTTTAGCTGATAACGTACCTGCAGGGTATGTGTCTTGTTCAACTGATGCGTCACCTCCACCATCATCTCCTGTCCTGTGCTGGCACGTGTCATTCGGTAACGGGGCCACGGGTTGTGAAAGAAGTCGGCATAGCAGATAATCTGCCATCGGTCCCAAGGCTGGGCTTTCAGATGCAGAAGCACGCCGCTCTCGTTCTGTGCCGTAGAATTCTCTGCAAAGGCTCCGCTCAGGAAAGAGTAATACTTATAGCCATAGAAACGTTGAACGGCAGAAATAGTATAGCGTTTGCTCAGAATCCATTGCACACGATTCAGGGTACCAATGCCGCCTTTCTCCGTGCTGTAGGCCGTCTCTCCAGCAAAGGTAAAGCGGTAACGACTGTATCCGTAGTATAGGCTTGTCGCTCCAAAGTTCTGACCCTCTGGATAGTAGCGCCGATACAACGCATTGCCTGGGTTCATTACCTTATTGAAGTGCATAAAGTAGCCCGTAGCACCCACGTGGAAGCCCTTGTTTTGCCAAGAAATACCGCCTCCTACCATAGTTGCCATTGCGCTATTCTTGTTCTTTAGTTCTGATGCTGTACGATGGTAACCTGATGTCTGGAGCGTCTGGATCTCATCGGCAGCATTTAGCGTGGCATCTTTCTGTCGGAACGAACCAAAGGCTGTCATCTCCCACCCTTTCCAAGGGATTAGTGTGATAGCAGCACCACGAAGGAAGTTTATCTCGTCGGTACTGGTAAGGGGCTTAATACCCGTCTGCACTTTAGACACGGGTGCCGATTTACTGAACCACGACGAGCCGCCTAACGCCACTCCTTCACCCAATCCTATGCGGTAGTCTCCAATAATAGCGTTCTTTATGATGCCCACTTCTTTCAGCAGAGCAAAGCCGCTGTAAGAATCATAGAACCGTTCGCCCGCATCCTTCTCCACATGAAAACCTGCTCGGAAGTGCTTATTGTTGCCCAACTCATACTTTATGCGATGGTAAAGCGAGTTGCCGGCATAGCCGTTCTCCACCCAATGCTCTTTTCTATGATAGAGGGGAATGTCCACTCGCGTGGAGAAATCGTTCTTGAGGTGGCTGAACAAATTGTCTTTCTTCTTCTCCCCTTCCCCCGCATACACAAACAGATGCAACCATCGGTACGTTTGTTCATCGATGAGCGGCAGCATCCGCAGTTCGCCCAACGTCTGCATCTGCCCATGAAGATAAATGTAAGCGTGAATGGACTCTATCTGCTGTTCGCTAAGGAACGGAAGCTGCTGCAATTCCTGAATGGTGGCAGTGTTTATATTAATGGGATGTTCGTGCAAATCCTTCAGTTCCTCCAAATAGGAAAGGATATGCTCTTCGGTTTCTGATTCCTGGCTGGAGGTGATTTCCTCCACAAAATCATCCCAAACAAATTTATTCTGCGCTTCCAATGGAATGGTGCAGAAGAATATGATGAGTAATAAGGAGCACCCTGTGGTGATGATTCTTTTCATTTTTATTTATCTTTATACCTTAACTTTTAATTTGCGACATCAAAAATAATGAGGATTGTAAAATTGAGCAAGAATATTGGACAGAAAAGTTGGATATATCAGAAAAATCCGTATTTTTGCAGCGATACTTTAACCATTGTATAAACAAATTAACAACTTTCTGTTATGCTTAGAAAAGTTAGAATCACGCTGGCCCTCATCTTCTGGGTGCTGATAACGTGGCTGCTGGTAGACTTTACCGGAACGGCTCATGTGTACCTGGGATGGATGGCTAAGGTTCAGTTCTTGCCCGCTTTGGTGGCAATGAACATTGGAGCGCTACTGTTTATTGTTGCTCTGACGCTCCTGTTTGGCCGTATCTACTGCTCTATTATATGCCCGCTGGGTGTGATGCAGGATGTTATCGCTTGGTTTCGCAAGAAGAAAAACAAGTACAGCTACAGTGAGGAGAAAGGCATTCTTCGCTACAGCATCTTGGCCATTACGGGTTTTCTGTTGACAACCAATCTTGCTTGGGTGGTAGGACTGATTGCCCCCTACAGTACTTATGGCAGGATTGTGGGGACTGTTTTCTCGCCGCTTTATAAACTGGCGAATAATGCTTTGGCTGCCTTAGCCGAACATTATGACAGCTATGCCTTCTACGAGGTGGACGTATGGCTAAAGAGCATTCCTGCCCTTATTGCTGCCGTTGCTGCGTGGATAATAATAGGTGTGCTGGCTTGGCGAGGTGGTCGTACGTGGTGTAATACCATCTGCCCTGTGGGTTCATTCTTGGGCATCATAGCAAAATACTCACGCCTGAAGATAGTTATCGACCCCAATGTGTGCAACGGTTGTCGTAAATGCGAACGTAACTGCAAGTCGGCTTGCATCAATGCCAAGACGCACAAGGTGGATTACAGTCGTTGTGTTACCTGTGGTGACTGCATAGAAATGTGCAATCAGAAGGCTATAAAATTCAGACCCTCCCCCAACCCCTCCCTCTATGGAGGGGAGACCTATAAGGTCGATAACAAAGAGTCCCTCCCCATAGAGGGGGAGGATAGGAAGGGGTCTGGTCGTCGTGCCGTTCTGACAGGTGTGGCTTTGTTGGTTGGAACAGCCTTGGTGAAGGCACAGGATAAGACTACGGATGGAGGATTAGAAGAGATTGAGGATAAGAAGAAGCCCAACAGAGATAAGTTGATTACTCCTCCAGGGTCTGTATCTATCAGGAATCTATCGGAGCATTGTACCTCTTGCCAGTTGTGTATCAACAGTTGCCCCAACGATGTGCTGCGTCCCAGCAACAGTCTGGACCGCTTTATGCAGCCCGAGGTAAGCTTTGAGCGAGGTTACTGCCGACCCGAATGTACCCGTTGTTCTGATGTTTGTCCTACTGGCGCCATCAAGCCTATAACCGTAGAACAGCGTACAGCCACTCAAGTAGGTCATGCAGTTTGGGTGAAAGAGAATTGCGTTCCTGTTGCCGATGGTATTCCTTGCGGCAACTGTGCCCGCCATTGTCCTGCTCAGGCCATTCAGATGGTTCCTTTGCAGGCTGGAGTTCATCAGGATGGTTGGCGTTGGTTAGATGCCGACAATCAGGAGATTCCACGTGAGAGAGTTCTGCTTATCCCTGTGGTGAACGAGGAGAAGTGTATTGGTTGTGGTGCCTGTGAGAACCTTTGTCCATCACGTCCCTTCAGCGCTATATACGTAGAAGGACATGAAGTGCATCGTGAAATTTGATTCAATTATAATTGAAAATTATGAAACAATATAATAGACGAGACTTTCTGAAGGTTACGGGTACTGTAGCAGCAACTACGGCTTTGGCAAGTTGTGGAACTGGAGGCTCAAATACCAATGGAAAGGTTGATTATATGGGTCATCACACAGGTGAAGTGCCCAAGGATAAAATGACCTATAGGGTTAATCCTAAAACCAATGAGGAAGTAAGTATTTTGGGTTACGGATGGATGCGTTTGCCGACCACAAAGAATGGTAGTGCACGTACTCAAGAAAATGCTAACGGCGACGAAATAGACCAGGAGCAGGTAAACCGCTTGTGTAAATATGCACTGGATCATGGAGTAAACTACTTTGATACTTCGCCAGCCTATTGCAGAGGCAAAAGTGAAGAATCTTTGGGTATAGCCTTAGAGAAAAGCGGATACCGCAGAGACCAGTATTTCATTGCTACCAAACTTTCTAATTTCAATCCGCAGCAATATAGCCTAGAGTCCGGAAAGGAGATATTTGAGAACAGCCTGAAAAACTTGAAGACTGATTACATAGACTATCTCTTGCTGCACTCCATTGGTGGTGGAGGAATGCAGAATCTGCACCAGCGTTTCTTGGATAACGGTCTGCTGGATTGGTTGATGGAACAACGCGAAGCAGGAAGAATCAAGAACCTGGGCTTCTCGTTCCACGGTGATGTAGCAGTATATGATTGGATGCTGGACCATCACGATGAATACGAATGGGACTTTGTGCAGATTCAGGCCAACTATTGCGATTGGCACAACGATAAGGATAAGGGTCGTTCTGGCGAATACCTGTATAATAGGTTGGCCGAACTGGAGATTCCTGCCGTTATTATGGAGCCTCTGTTGGGTGGTCGTCTGAGCAAAGTGCCTGATCATGTGGTAGCTCACTTGAAGCAGCGCGATCCCAAGAGCAGCGTAGCCAGTTGGGCTTTCCGCTACATAGGCAGTAAGCCTAATGTACTGACCGTTCTAAGTGGAATGACTTACATGGAGCACTTGGAGGATAACATTCGCACTTATTCGCCTTTGAAGCCACTCTCAGAAGAAGAGCAGCAATGGCTGGAAGGTGAAACAGCAACGCTCATCAATAGCTATCCTACCATTGATTGCAACGATTGCAAGTACTGTATGCCTTGCCCCTATGGATTGGATATTCCTGCCATTTTTGTACATTATAATAAATGTGTGAACATGGGTAATGTGCCTGAGAGTATGCAAGCCGAAAACTATCAGAAGGCTCGTCGTGCTTTCCTTGTAGGATACGACAGAAGTGTACCTAAACTTCGTCAGGCTAATCATTGCATTCAATGTCGTGCTTGCATTCCGCATTGTCCACAACAGTTGGATATTCCCAGACTATTAACAAGAGTTGATGAGTTTGTGGAAAAGCTAAAGCAGAATAAACTTTAGAGACTTTATAGTTCATAGTTTAGAGTTTAGAGCCAGTTGTAAAGTTTATAGTTTTAAAGTTATTCCACCATGGTGAAACTTTATACTTATACTTATTATAATTTCTCTAAACTCTAAACACTACACTCTAAACTAAATCAGATTCCCATCTTAAGCATTGTTAGGTCGGCTTCCTCGCCTACTACCCAAATGCGTTCGCCAGCTTGGAATTTACGTTGGGCTTGCGTAACTTGCAGATTACCCTTATCATCCTCTATGCCCACAACCATACAATTATATTTTCTGCGGAAGTCTATATCCATCAGCGTTTTTCCACAAAGCGGACTCATATTACTAATGCCCACCTGAATGATAGAAAGTGTGTTGCGTAAAGCATTACTTTCTTCAGTAAGGTAAACATCATGCATAATTTTTGTTTGGAAAGCACGCAAACCTTCTGGGTCGGAAACAATCTCTATGATATCACCTGGATAAATCTTACTGTTGCCACCTGGAATGTTTATACGTTGTAACCCTCGAGTAATAGCTGCAATATGAATGTGCTCCGTTCTTCCAAAATTCAATTGCATGAGCGTCTTTCCTCCCCACTTGGTATTTCCAGGAACAGTAAAGCTGGCAATCTGTAAATCCTTACCTTTCAGTTTACGACCATACGAAGGAAGTTTTGAGTTATCTTCCCTACTTTGCAGATTTTTACGGAAGGTGCGTTCTATACGAATGCTTATCAACTTTACCCTACGGCTATAAATAATACCTACCGTAAGTAAGACGCTTAATATCAAATGCCATAACCACCAGAGCGGCGATAAAAAGTTAAGGATATGATAAACAACCGCACAACCCAAGCAGAACTTAAAGCCTAATATAATCCTTAAAATAAATCTATGGAACTTATTAAACTTATGTAGATACTTTGCCTCCTCTGAATGATTTTTCTTTATTACGATGGGTCGTACAAAGGGGGAAACTAATAGCAAAGTTAATATACCACAAACTATGTTTCCGTACCAATGACCACATATCTGACGAGCCAAGGGAAGAATACTTGCAAAACTGGCTCCAATTACTGCTGTACATAGTGTTAGATAAACAATAGTCTGAATAAGTACAGCACGCAGAAACGATTTCCAGGCATTACCCAAATTATACCTCTTTATAATTTGTGAACGTCTATGCTTAAGTGCTGCAAACCTTTTATCCGAAATATTCTTGGGAACATACTTCTCTATAAATTTATAAAATTTATCTGAAAACTTTATAATATAAGGTGTAAAGAAGGTTGTAATAATACTTACAGCTACAACTACCGGATAAATGAATTTACTAGTTACTCCTAATGATTCACCAAGGGATGCAATAATGAAGGCAAATTCTCCTATCTGAACCAAAGAAAAACCGCACTTTATGGAATCTTTCAGGTCGTTACCAGAGACAAGGAAACTTAAACTTCCTAATATCATCTGCCCCAATATAACTGCAAAGGTAATAGCTACAATAGGTACCCAATATTCTATAATTATGTTAGGATCTACTAACATACCCACACTCACAAAGAATATTGCTCCAAAGAAATCCTTTAGTGAGCTGATAGACTTGGATATACGTTCAGAATCGGTAGTTTCGGCCATTATACTTCCCATCATAAAGGCTCCGAAAGCTGCACTATATCCAACGCTTGCTGCTATTACTACCATTAGGAAACAAAGTCCAACACTTACAATAAGTAAAGTTTCTGTATTGATGTACTTTTTGTATCTGCGAAGAATAAGAGGTATAATAAATACACCAACCAAGAACCAAAGCAACAGGAAGAACCCAAGTTTCAATAAACTATTCAGAAGTTCTACTCCCTCAAACTTTCTACTTACTGCCAAAGCACTCAGTATTACCATCAATAAAATACCCAATATATCTTCCAATATCAGGACAGATAGTACCTTGGAAGCAAAGTTTTGTAACCTGAGGCCTAAATCATCAAAAGCCTTATAAATAATAGTGGTAGAACTCATGGCCAACATACCTCCTAAGAAGAGTCGGTCCATATCGCTCCAACCAAACAACCAACCTACTTCACTACCTACGCTTATCATACAGATCATAACCAGCAAGGCAGCAATAATAGGCTGTACACCCATTTTAATGATACGCTTAAAAGAAAACTCCAAACCCAATGTAAACATTAGGAATATAACACCTATCTGGCTCCAATCACTTATACTTGTACTATCCATTATAGATGGAGTATAAGTCATATTTGGACCAGCCAAAAAACCTGCAACAATATAACCCAATACCAGCGGTTGTCTTAATTTCTTGAAGATAATGGTTACGGCTCCAGCTACTATCAGAATGTAGGCAAGGTCTATTATAAGGTGAGGAAGTTCTTCCATTAATTAATAATTATCAATTCATAATTCATAATTAAAGAGATAATTTTTCACTAATCTCCAACATTTTATTGATAGGCTTTACCGCTTTCTCTGCTATATCTGAAGGAACCTCTACCTGAGGCCATTCATATTTCAAGCAGTTATATAGCTTCTTCATTGTAATGAGTTTCATAAAGTTACACTCGTTACAAGCACAGGTACTATCTTCTGGAGGAGCGGGAATGAAGGTTTTCTCAGGACAAGCCTTCTGCATCTCGTGCAAAATACCACTTTCTGTAGCTACAATAAATTCTGTTGCTTCATCGTTGATACTAAACTTCAATAATGCTGCTGTACTGCCTACTTTATCTGCAACCTTTACTACAGCACCTTTACATTCAGGATGAACCAATACCTTTGCTTTAGGATGCTCAGCCTTTAACTCAAGGATTTTCTCCAAGGAGAATTTTTCGTGAACATGGCAGGCACCATTCCACAACAACATATCCCTACCCGTAATACTATTGATGTAATTACCCAGGTTCTGATCGGGACCAAATATTATCTTCTCATCCTTAGGGAAACTTTCCACTATCTGCTTGGCATTACTACTGGTAACCACCACATCAGTCAAAGCCTTTGTAGCAGCTGTTGTATTAACATAACTTACTACCGTATGATCTGGATGAGCCTTAACAAAATCTTCAAATTCCTTAGCCGGACAACTTTCAGCCAACGAGCAGGTAGCATTCAAGTCGGGTACCAAAACCACTTTGTTAGGACAAAGTATCTTATTGGTTTCTCCCATAAAATGAACACCACACATAACTATAATATCTGCATCAGTTTTAGCTGCCTTCTGAGCAAGAGCCAGACTGTCTCCTATAAAGTCGGCTATATCCTGTATTTCACCTTCTGTGTAATAGTGCGCCATTATAACGGCATTCTTCTCTTTACACATACGTCGTATTTCGGCCTTTATATCTATTCCTTCAGGAATTGGTTCATCTACGTAGCCTAACTCTTTCCATTTATTATCAACAATCATTATTTATAATTTTATATTTTTTATTTTAAATATAAATAGTAATGATGATGATGGGCTGTTAATTTTGTTGATAATTTAGGGTAACTTTATGCATATTTATACATTTATAGTTATTAACCTACTTATCAACAGGGTTTTCAACACCTTATCATTATTTTACTATTCTATTTAACTATCTATTATATTTACTTTTACAAATATTGGTATAGTTTTTTTATATAAAGTTTTCAACAGTTGTTTATAAATTGCAAATATAAAAAATTTATATCATATATAGGCTTAATAACTCAATAAAATTGTGTTGAAAGTCTTATAATATCTCCTATACCTTTTGTTAATAACCATTTTAGGTTGGGTTTTACATATATTTTTGTTAATAATTGTGGATATTTCCAATAGTTATTATAAGAGTTATCAACATATTTTGGTAATTTTGTGGAAAACTTTTTGGGGATGCGAAAACTGAAGGTTACAGAAATGGGGCGTAAGAGTGTTGAGGAATTTAAGGATTCACACAAGATGCCTTTGGTGGTTGTACTAGACCACGTGCGTAGTTTATATAATGTAGGAAGTGTGTTCCGTACCAGTGATGCTTTCTTGGTACAAGGTATTTGTTTGTGTGGAATTACTGCCCAACCTCCTCATCCTGAAATACATAAGACGGCTCTTGGAGCTGAAGATAGCGTAGAATGGAAATACTTTGAGCGTACACAGGATGCCATTCTCTGGTTAAAAGAGAAAGGTTATACAGTTTTGGCTATAGAACAATGCGAGGGAAGTACAATGCTACAAAACTTCGTTCCCGATAAGGGAAAAAAATATGCTGTGGTGTTAGGAAACGAGGTTAAAGGTGTACAACAGGAGGTGGTAGATATGTGCGACGGATGTATTGAGATTCCTCAGTTTGGAACCAAGCACAGTATGAATGTAAGTGTAACGGCTGGAATAATTATATGGTCTATAGCTGACCATTTTCTACTAAGAGAACCACACGCTCAATAAGTTTATCATCGGCTTCCGGTTCATATTCTTTCTTAAGCGAAGCACGGAATAGAGAAGCAAATATCTGTGCTCCTGCGGCTTTAGTAGGTCCAAAGAAAGCTTTTACTATCTCATACGAACTTTGATTACATTCTCTATCCACCAGTTTTATTAATAACTTTCCTTGGCTGTAGGTAAGTCGTTTCATTTCTGGTTTATATTGGCGCCATATATCCTTCTCTATATTAGCAAGATGCTTTTGTTTAGCCTTCTTGTCGGGCAGCATTTCCAGCACCTCGTAAGTTTCGTTGATAATTCCGTTTACACGTTGGGCAATGGGCAAAACTTTCTTTACATTATATACCAGTTTATTGAACTCACGGCGTTGCTTTTCGTTTTTGAACTTTAGTGGAGCATAAACCCATAGTCCTGGATCCCACGTATAGCACCAGATGGTATCACCGTTTTCTATTTCAGGTTTCTTATATCGGTAACGTTGGATTTTTAGCTTATAGCCTCGAATTTCCTGCTGAAGTTCGAGTTCGCCAAAATCCTCTCCTTGTGCTCGTGCGGCGTTAGAAAATAGGAGGCAAATGCTTACTATGATAAAAAACCTACTCATTTCGGATGCAAAATTACTAATAAAAAATATTCCCTTGCAGAAATTAAAATAAAATAACGTATCTTTGTATTCGTTATGAGTACAATTATATATCCTTCGCCCATTTTTGGGCCTGTTCATAGCAGAAGATTAGGTATTTCCTTGGGAATTAACTTATTGCCTGAGGGTGGAAAGCTATGTAGTTTTGATTGTGTGTATTGCGAGTGCGGGCTGAACCGCGACCATCGTACGCATAATCCCCTACCCTCTGCCGATAAAGTGGAAGAGTGCCTGAAGCGTAAACTTCTGGAACTAAAGCAGGAAGGTATAACTCCCGATGTTTTCACCTTTGCAGGCAATGGAGAGCCTACGTTAAACCCTCATTTCCCAGAGGTGGTGGATAGGGTTATTAAGATACGTGATGCGTATTGTCCTAATGCCAAGATAAGCATCCTCAGCAATGCTACTCAGATTCATAGGCCTGAGATTAGGGAGGCGTTGATGAAGTTCGATAATAACATTCAGAAGTTGGATACCGTCTCACGCGCATATATAAATAAGGTAGATCAGCCACAAGGTCATTACGATGTGGAGGAGCAGATTCAGCATCTTGCCAGTTTCAACGGCCATGTAATTATTCAGACGATGTTTATGGATGGTGAGTTGGATGGCGAGAGTGTCTGCAATACTACCCCAGCCTACGTGGAGCCTTATATTGAGGCGCTTAAGCGCATCTGTCCCAGCAAGGTGATGATATATACCATAGATCGCGAGACACCTGTCAAAGGCCTATTGAAAGCTAAGCCCGAGGTTTTGGATGCTATTGCTGAGCAGATAAGACAGGCAGGATTTGAGTGTAGTGTAAGCTATTAAATATAAGATTATGAAGCACATTATTTTATTACTAAGCATTTTGGCCGCTTTTAGTTTGCAGGCTAAGGAAAACAGGTGGACAGTTAAAGGACCACATTCCGTTCAGTGGGAAACCTCTAAGGGCGAATTGCCTTATACCGACCACATAGAGATGTCGGGCCTTCGCGCCTCGGTGGTCTATTATTGGGGTGTAACAGCCCAGAAGCAGTTCCAGATGGACCGCCATTTGGTGTTCCCTATGCTCCGAACCATTCCCAATAATACGCACGCCAGTTGGATGCCTCGCTGCGATGTGGATTTCCTGAAGGGAATAACGGCTAACAACCGATATATGTCTCAGGAGGAAGTAAAGACGGTTACCATAGATGGTATTCTGAATGTTTTCAGCACTATAAAAGGTGATGGAAACGAATTTGAACTTACCCGCCAGTATTTCCCCAGCACCCAAAAAGCTGGTGTATGCGAGAAATATACCATCAAGAACGTCGGTAAGAAGAAGGAGACAGTTCGTGTGCCTTCTGTTTACTTTATACGTACCACCAATCAGGAGGATGGTACGCGGGGAAAATACGCATTGGTTGCCCACACAGAATTTGTAGAAGATTATAAGAAAACGTTGGAAACAGGCGAAAGTACTTCCTTCTATTGCTATATAGAGGCTTTTGCTTTGTCGGATGAAGAGAAACGCCCCATTACGGAAGGTCAAGCCGAACTGGAATGGCGACAGATATTTGTGGATAGAGTTGCCAATAGGAATTTATCATTTGAATGCCCTGACGAGACCATCCAAACCCTCTTCCAGATGAGTAAGATTCGTGCCAGCGAAAGTATTTTCTATACTCAGAACGGACTGATGCACGCTCCTGGAGGCGAAAGCTATTATGCGGCTATGTGGTGCAACGACCAGGCTGAATACGTGAATCCTTTCTTCCCCTTCCTTGGTTACGATAAGGGTAACGAGAGTGCTATGACCACTTGGCGCTGCTACCTGAAACACATTAATCCGGAATACAAATTCGTGCCTTGGAGCATTATCTGTGGAGGCGATGATGTGTTTGGTCCCTTCGACCGAGGCGATGCTGCTATGTTGGCTTATGGTGCCAGCCGTTATTGCCTGGAACGTGGCGATAAGGAGATTGCTCAGGAGGTTTGGCCCTTGATAGAATGGTGCCTGGAATACTGCCATCGTAAGCTCAACCAGCACGGCGTAGTTGCCAGCGATGCCGACGAGTTGGAGGGCCGTCTGCCCGCAGGTGATGCCAACCTCTGTACCAGCAGTCTATACTACGATGCCCTTATTAGCGGAGCTTACCTCCTTGAGGAGTTAATAGGTTCAAAGGTTCAAGGGTTCAAGAGTTCTGCTAATGCTGCTACCTACTGTAAGCAGGCTGTCACCCTACGCCAGAACATCGATAAATTCTTCCATGCAAAGGTGGAGGGTTACGATACCTATCGTTATTACGAGGGCAACGATGTGCTGCGCTCTTGGATTTGTATTCCCCTCACGATGGGTATTTACGACCGTGCCGAAGGAACCCTCCAGGCTATGTTTTCGCCTCAGCTGTGGACCGAGAACGGAATGCTCTCGCAGAGTGGCGACAAGATTTTCTGGGACCGCTCTACCCTTTACGGTTTCCGTGGTGCCTTTGCTGCAGGCTATGCCGATAAGGCTTTGGAATACCTGAAGAAGTTCTCTGCAATTCGTCTGCTGGGCGAGCACGTTCCTTACGTGGTGGAGGCTTGGCCCGAAGGTGGTCTGCGCCATCTTGCAGCCGAGAGTGGCCTGTATTGCCGTATCATTACTGAGGGCTTGCTTGGTTTCCGACCCACAGGTTTCCGTAGCTTCACGCTCACCCCTCAGATGCCCTCAGAGTGGAACGAGTACAGCCTTTGCAACATCTATGCCTGCACCGATACCCCCATCAATATTTTGGTGGAGCGCACCACAAACGGCAAGCTGTCAGTTAAGATACAGAAGCAACTCAGCACCATCAAAACCTACACCATTAAGCCAGGAGAAACGGTCAAGGTGAAATGTTAAAATGTTAAAGAGCCATACTCCCCTAAACAAGCAGCCCATGGAAATCTCCCCGGGCTGCTGTTTTTTTCTTTGTTTTTGTTTTCGGTTTTTGTCTTCGTTATTTCACCACCTTTCTGATTGTTCCGTCACTCATGGTTACTATCTTCATGCCTTGTGCGGTGGCCGTTGTGCGCCTACCGTCCAGCGTGTAGTATGCCGTAGGTTTGGCATTATCCTTGGTCTTCACGAAGAGGCGGGTAACCTCATCGTTCGTCTTATTGTAAACCACATCTACCACGTCGAATACTTCATTCACGATGTTCATCATACCCCTTGCCACCTCGGGGAAGTTTTCTTCAGAAAGGAACTCCTGAAGGGTGTACGCACTATTATCGCGGGCAAACACGATGGCTGGCTGCAGTTCCCACTCCTCATAAAATTCGTTGAATTCGGGCAATAGCTGCAGCTTGGCAGCGGGGGTGTTACTGCCGTCGTAATAAACGTACATGTTAATCATCTCGTTGGCTTGCGCCAGAATTTGCTGCAGGGTTTCCTCGTCGGCTTCCTCTATATACGACATTGCTTCTAAGAGCGCCCCTAAGTCCTCAATGCCGCCCTTCACCTGAATCTGACCCATGAAGTCCATATCAATATACAGCGACTCGAAACCAAGGTCGAGGGGTTGGCCTGCAAACAGGTCACTCAGGTCCATAGGCATCATAGTGCCAGGTGCGTTCAACTTGAACCCAAGCAATTGCTGGTTGTTATTCTTGATGGAGATGTCCATATTGAATCCCGTACCGGGCATGTAGCCCGTGTTGTTCGTGCTAACCTGGTAGTAACCCTCGTCGCCTCGCGTAAGACCACCCTTGTAGAACTTCGTGTCGATGCTTGTAACCAAACCATCGTCCAAGGTCTCTCCTACCGAGTTTAGGTTCACCTTTACGTCCATAGTCATTAACGGTTTGCCGCCAAAGGTAACTTCGATAGTTTTCTTTTCAGGCACCTCTACGCCTATCATCTTTGTCTCATCGATATAGGGCATTAGTACCTGGTCAATCAAGCTCATTGCCGAGTTCAGTTCCTCTATACCTTTATTAACCTTGGCAAAAAATTCGTTCTCCTCCTCTTCTTCGTAGTCACCCCAGTCATCCCAATCATCATCTTCATCATAGTATTCATCATCCTCTATGAGCATATTCGTTACCTTAACCCCTCCGCTCATTACCATCCTCAGCACACATGGTACGCCCTCTGGTGAGGTGTACGAAAGTTGCAGGTCGTTAGCATCGGAAGCCTTCACCCACTTTCCATTATTTACTACGAAGTGCCCGGTAAGAGCCTTTGTGGTGATGAGCAGACGGTTATTGTATTTGGGCGTCTTCAGCACGCGTTCCAGTATCTCAGCCGTCATTTCGGTCATATCAAACTGTGTCATTTGAGTTACCAGCCCAGCGGCATTTAGGAAGCAATTGTGGTCCCATTCGCCAATCATGTTCATCATAACATCGCTAATCTTGTCGCGATCGGGGCTTTGTGTAGCCTGAGCGCTCACTCTCAGCGCAGAAATCAGCGTTATTAACAGAATCAGGACAGAAGTAAAAGTTCTTTTCATAAGCATAGTTTTTATAATCGTTTGTAATCGGATATGTTACTATTTGGCTACAAATATAGGTATTTATTCCCAATTACAAGCATTTTCCTGCAAAAAACAACCTCCTTCCACCTCTACTGAACGCCACATCGGCCCCCCCTACCCGCTTAATTCCCGACCCATACAAGAAAACCGTGAAAGGAAATATCATTACATCGATAAATTCCTTAACTACCCATTTTTTACTGCCTAGTTAGAGAAAATTTACTGCCACACGAGGAAATTTTTGCGCCCCTTAATAGTAGCAATTGTTAGTATTAATAGTGCCGAAAGAGGCTATTTTGCGGAGACGCATTGCATTTGGAAAATATTTGACAATACGCAGAACTTGGGAAACGGGAACGTCCCAGCGTCCCGCGTCCCAACGTCCCATTAAGCACCTTCTTAGTGTGCAAGGGTAGGGTAAGAGGGTATAAATATAATATAATTATTTAATAACACTAAACATAATCCTCCCTCATCCCGTGTTCTACATCCCCGAAGCACCTTAATGGGACGTGGGACGTGGGACGCTGGGACGTGGGACGGTTTTTTTGTGCCTTTTTTCGCATAATGAGAAGAAATTATCGTTTTTCAATAAATTTTTTGTGATTTTTCTTGGTGGTTTCAAAATAACATCATACTTTTGCATATCGAAAAACGATAAATTACTAACCAAAAACAATAAAAGGTATGAAAAAGAGACTGAATTTTTTGTCTATCATGATGCTTGTGCTGATAGTGATAGAGTTTGTAAGGCTTAGTTGGGAGATGAAGGGAGCTATTCGTTACTTCCGGGCTACTATCGAAACATGTTTTTCCGGTGGTTCCACTGATTGGGTGCTCTTCTGCTTTATGGTAATAGCTTTTGCCTTAGTTATATTAATATGGTATCTGACGTTATTCAAAGGATTAATGGCGTTCGTCAGATTTATGTTGAACGTCAATAAGGATAAGATTTTTGTAAAGGAGAACATACCGCTACTCCGCAAAACGGGCAATGGCATTTTCTGGTATAATATGTTTATGCTATCAGCAGTTCTTATAAATTATATTACTTGCGTTCAAATGCATTTACCCCCAACTGATCATACCGGCTGTATATTCCGTAGTGTAATTTATCCCATTATCCTAAGCATTTTCTGCTGGATTATAGCCGAGGTCTTCGAAATCGGCATCAAGCTGAAGGAAGAACAGGATTTAACCGTTTAAAAGAAAGGAGAAAAGGTTATGAAAAAGAAATTAAAGATTTACACCGCTCTGCTGGTTGTAGTACTGATTGTATTTGGTGTGCCTTTTTATGTTCATTATGATGAGGCAATAATAAGCGATGCTAAACTGGAACTCGTGGAAAATGAGAATGATACGGTGAGCAAAGGAGTAAGAACTGAGTATTGGCAGAATATGGGATACGGCGCTGAATTAAAGAAAGGAGAAGGTGGTGGCAAAGAGAAAATGGTAGGTATCGACGTTTTGGTTAAGCCTAAAGGTCCGGCACAGAGGACACTACTCTCTACCTCCGAAAACCAGACCTATAAGATAGAAATGCAAAAAGTTCGACTGGTGGCCCCCATTTCCAAGTCGCCATTAGGCAAATACGCAGGAATCTTAGGTGCCTCATTGGCTGTTGCAGCATTTATCGTATGGATATGGGTATTTATCCTGGCTTTTAAACTTATCATTAAAATCCGCAAGGGTGAAGTCTTTGTAACACAAGTCTCGCGTTATCTGGAGATAACTGGTTTTCTGCTTACTAGCCTTTATCTGTACAATTGGATAACATCATACGCCATCACGCAGTATTACATCAATACCATAGAACTGGGTGACTATTATATCATATACAGAAACGAGTGCAACGTTATGTACCTCATTACAGGTCTGGCCCTGATGATTATCTCGCAAATCATACTGATGGGTAAGGATTTGAAGGAGGAACAGGATTTGACCATCTGAAAAAAAGCCTCACCCCTAACCCCTCTCCCGTGGGCGAGGGGAACTTAATATATAAACAATAATAATTATCGCGTTATGAAAAATAAATTGAAGATTTACAGCATTTTGTTAGCTGTTGCTTTTCTGGCAGAATTACTTGATATAAATTCCTTGTTGGAACATAAGACTGTTATTTACGAAGATACGGGAAAAGAAGAGAAAGCACTGACTATTGGGCCTTTACCCAAGGAATGCACAGCAAGAACCATAAAAGCAGTGGATGGCATGTTGGCCTTGATGAAACCATATCGCCCATTTGAAGTTAATGTAAAATCATGCCGTTTTGGACGGGAGAAGTATTTGGGGTATAATGCGGGCGAGAAATCTTGCGTTATGCATATTAAAAAAGCAGAGGTTATGATTCCTACTGAGCGTGAATATGTGCCAACCCTTTATTATATTCAAATAATTAATATTATATTACTAGGGGTATTTGCTCTCTTTATTATTGTCATAGGTTGGAATTTGATTGTTTCTGTTTACAAAGGAGAAGTCTTTGTGGCCAATGTCGCCCGTCAGGTGGAATTAGTTGGCGGTTTGATTTGTGGTATGAGTTTGGTAAACATTACATATGGCTATATATCATCAATTATACTAAAAAAACTGATAGATTTGTCATACCTTAATATCAGTTGGGATTATGGCAATAATGGTATTTATCTTATTCTCGGCCTTACGCTAATGGTTTTTTCTCAGATTATCCTAAGGGGCAAGGAGTTGCAGGAGGAACAGGAACTGACCATTTAGGCCCCCTCCCCGCTCCCCCTTGGGGGAGTGTATAAAATGGTAAATGGTAAATCTTTAAATGGTGAATGACGTTATGAGTATAGTAGTTAATGTAGATGTGATGATGGCCAAAAGGAAAATGTCGTCACAGGAACTGGCGGAGAAGATTGGCATTACGGCCGCTAATCTCTCCATACTGAAAACGGGAAAGGCCAAGGCAATCCGCTTCTCCACACTGGAGGCTATCTGCCAAGCCTTAGATTGTCAACCCGGTGATATATTGGAGTACAGGGAGGAGTAACCGGCCTCTCCCCAAACCCCTCTCCCGTGGGCGAGGGGAACTTAAACAATAACAATAACAAAAACTGAAATAGAAATGAAAAGAGTATTTATTTTTGCGATGCTTGCTTGCTGCGCTATAGCAGGATGGGCACAAGAGAACAACTACACCATTAAGGCTGACATTACGGGTATGGTTGAACAGATGGCAAAGCATAACGTCGTCATCGACACCTTCTATCTGGCCGAATACGCCACTAAAAAGCCGATTACGGAGAGGTTTGCCCTGAAAGATAATAAAATTGAACTTAGCGGAAAGGTGGAAAAGCCCCAGCTGGCTGCGCTGATGTTGGAGATGAGGATTACTGGTGGGGTTCGCACCAATCACATTCCTTTTATTCTGGAAAGTGGCAATATCACGATTAAGATGGAAGACGAATCAATTGAAGTTGAAGGTACTGCCCTGAACGATTCTCTGTTTAGTGCTACCCGAGAGTATAGAAAAGCCATGCAGGAAGGTGATATAGACAAGGCTGGTACATTCATCAAGAACTACATCTTACGACACCGAAGCGACCTGACTGCCGTACTGATGCTGACGGCGATGAGGCATCAATCGGAGAAAGACGCTAAGGAAGTGCTTGGGATTATTGGACAATGCGACGAGGCCGTTCAGCAGCACCCAATCATCGTTCAGCTTGCTGAAAGAATTAACACTCTGCTTAATCGTCCTAAAGAGGGTGATATGTTCAAGGACTTTTCTGTAGAGTACGATGGCAAGACCACTCGCCTGAGTGACTATGTAGGCAAGGGAAAGTATGTGCTGGTTGACTTCTGGGCTTCGTGGTGCGGCCCCTGCCGAGCAGAGATTCCCAACCTTATCAAGGCCTATGAACAGTACAAGGACAAGGGCTTTATGGTTCTGGGTGTAGCTGTAAACGATAAACCCGAAGATACGCTGAGGGCCATCGAGAAAGATGGGATTACTTATCCGCAGATTCTCAATTCGGAAGGCATCGCTGCGTCAACTTACGGATTCAACGCTATTCCCTACATCGTACTCTTTGGTCCCGATGGTACCATCCTTTCCTGCGAGCTCCGAGGTGATGCTATCAAAGCTAAGTTAGCAGAAATCTTCGGAGAATAATTGAACTAAAAACAAAAACAAAAAAAACAGCCCAGGGAGATTTCCTTTGGGCTGTTTGTTTACGTATTGGGCTTACTCCTTGTGTATAACCGAGTAGTTGATTTTCAGCAGGTTGTTCTTACGGCAAGCTTCCTTGACCACATGTTCCATGTTGGGTAATTCCTTTTCGGAGTGGATGTTGATGATTGTCGGCTCGTATTTATATTTGCTGAGCATCTGCATCAGTTCTTTAGGATTAACGAGTTTATACCCATGCTCGCCTTTATTGCGAATAAATAGTTTTTCATCGTCAGTAATATGAATGTGAACCTCGTTTTTCCATTCTTCTTCCATATCTCTAACTTGTGATCGCCTATAATTGATGTAGTTTTTGAAGCGACCTTCCTGAATGCCATCGGCAATGGATAAATCCCATGCGGCTTTCCCATCTGCAATTCCTGCCACCAGCCACATATACTGGTACATGATGCAGCCTTCCTCGTTCTTATGCTTGCGGTTATAGTCGGCTATTGCAGCATAATAAGCCTTATCGCCTGCGCCTTGCAGGTCTATCGCTTTCTGCCTTTCCTTCAAATAGAACTCCTTGAATGCTGCCCAGTCGCGATAGAATTTACTGCCGCTGACGTCGAAATCGTCGAATCTTGTACCATAGAGATTCATATTGCAGGTCTCGCCAGGCACGAAGAATATTTCCTGAAACTGGTCTCCTAATGTGCCGTCTTTAAGGACAGCTTTCAGCATTCCGGAATAGGCTTGATCTAACTCTCTGCTAAACTCGAACTTTCCGTCCTTTACATATATAGTATCTATTGGGTCGGGATGAACGTTGTCGCTATAATCCCATATATAGACAAGATAGTGGTCAACATTCAGATTTTCTGACACCGTTCCCTTCAGCGTGAAGGTGGTTGGGGTAGATTTGACGGTCTGCTCGATGAACTCGCTGGCTGTCTGGAACTCTGAGGTGGCAAAGGCGCTGAGGGCCAGTGCAATCATGGGCAGAAGGTACAGCACTCGGCTGCGTCTGCTCCGATGGGGATTTGTCTTAAGCATCATACTGATTCTTTTTTTGGTTAGACTGTGATTAAAATTGTTTGCAAAAGTATAGGTGCTGGCGCCAACAGCCTTCTTTATTATCAATTCGGAATAGGAATGGGCGGAGATGCCCTCGCGCAGGACATAGTCGTCGGCCTCGTACTCGTGCACATCGCGCAGATAGATGCCCAGCAGGTAGGCGAAGGGATTCCACCATTGGATGGCCTCTACAAGGGTAAGCAGGATAATATCCGAGGAGTGACGGTAGAGGATGTGAGCCTTCTCGTGCAGGATAATCTCACGACCACTTTCTGTAAAATCTTTTTCGCTGATTACTATACTACGCAGCCAACAGAACGGAGCCACATTCTCGGCGTGACAATAGATGCGTATGCCGTCTGTGTCGTCCTTCGTCCAGATGCTGCCCCTGCGTATGATACGCCCCATAGAAAGCACTTCGCGCAGACGAATGCCCAATACAGTTAATGCCCCAATAGCATACAGAATACTTACCAGATAGAACCAAGGAAAAGGTTTCTTTAAGTTCCCCTCGCCATCGAGAGCGGGATAAGGGGCGAGGTTCTGTCCCTCAACAGGAACGCCCAGTTCCAAGAGCCCTTTCTCTAAAGTCTGTACGGCTGGCACATTGTCCATAGAGATGTAAGAGAAATTACACAACGGCAACACAAGGCTCAACACAAGAATGGCCAACAGGGTTAACCGATTGAAACGGAACATCTTTTCCCTGAAAATCAGGAATATACCAGGCACAAACAGCAATGTTAGCAGTATGGCCGACTTTATAGCGTAGATTAATATAGCAGACATAAAAGCCCCCTCCTGCTCCCCCTTGGGGGAGTGATTATTGAGTTTAGAGTTTAGAGTCAGTATCTGAGTTTAGAGTTAAGTGTTCGTTCACTCCCCCAAAGGGGGAGCAGGAGGGGGCTTCCATTTCGTGCAAGAAGGCAACAAGTTCCTCCTCCGATATTTCTTCTTCACGGATGAAGTAGCTGAGCATAGAGCGGAGGCTGCCTCCAAAGAAGGTTTTCTTGACATCGTGCATAGCCTTGCGGACATATTCGGCGCGACCAATCTTGGCAACGAAATGGTGGGTCTTCCCTTCCCCATCCTTCTTGAAGTGGTCCACAAAGCCTTTCTCGTAAAGCATTCGCATCTCATTGGCCAATGTAGTGTAGGCTGGTTGAGGCTCAGGCAGGTGGTCGTATATCTCACGTGCTGAGACGGAGTGGTTGATGTCCCAGATGATGGACATAATATCGTACTCGGTTTTGCTGAGAATCGCCTCTCTTCTGTTCGTTGTTTTCATTTGCATTTCGTTTGTTTCTGCTGCAAAAGTAGAGGGGAATGGGAAGCAAATAGCAAAATAATCTCCAAAAAATGCAGGAACCTCCCAGATTTTAACCTTTATTAATAGAAATAGCGCGGGTGGCATCGTCCTTAACTTCTTTAACTTCCTTAACTTCTTTAACTTCTTTCAAAAAAAGTACCCATACAAAGTTGTTGGCTCACTTTTTCTTTGTACTTTTGCATTAGATATGACAAAAGACAACAAACAGACGCAGAATCAGGTACAGGTACAGACCGAGCAACAGGTACAGGTACAGACGCTTTCGCCCCAGCAAGTAATGTTGGTGCGACTGACCGAAATGCCCCTTGAAGCCCTTCAGCAACGCATTGAGAATGAGTGCCTGGAGAACCCTTGGCTGGAGAAAGCCCCCTCCGACCCCTCCCAAGGAGGGGAGTACGCAGATGATGCCCCCTCTCCTTTGGAGAGGGATGGGGAGAGGCTGGCAGATACTTACGACTATCGCTCGGAAGATGATATTCCTGATTATATGCTGCGTCCCTCATACACCAAGAATACGCCTGAGAATGTGGAGTACGGCGATACGCTATCGTTCTACGACCAATTGAAGGCGCAGATGTCGGACTTCGACCTGACGGAGCGCCAGCAGATGTTGCTGGAATACATGATAGGCGAATTGGACGGCAACGGCCTGTTGGGAAAGCCTCTGATTCAGATAGTAGATGAAGCAGAAATTTATCAAGGCATAGAGACTTCGGAAAAGGAAATGCTGGGCGTGCTGGCCATTCTGCAGCAGTTTGAACCAGCAGGCATCGGAGCCCGCTCGTTGCAGGAATGTCTTATCCTACAGATAAAGCGCGACGAGAATAATCCTGCGCAACGCCTGATGTTGCAAGTGATGGAGAAGTATTACGACGACTTCCTGCACAAACGTTGGGAACGCATTCAGCAGAAACTGAAACTCTCGAATATTCAGGTGGAGGAGTTGAAGCGCGAGATAAAACGACTGAACCCAAGGCCCGGCTCCTCGATGGGCGAAAGAAGTGTGGTGATAGGCCACCAGATAACGCCCGACTTTATCGTTGATACCGACGAGGACGGACACATCAGTATGCAACTGAACGTGGGCAATACTCCTGCCTTGATAATAAGCCCTGATGCCACAGAGAAGCTGGAGGCGTACGAGAAGCAGAAAGACCAGCAGTTGAGTAAGGCTATGCAAGAGGACATCCGTTTTACTCGCGAGTACGTAGAGCGCGGACAGCTCTTTATAGAAGCGTTGGCGCAACGAAGGGAAAGCATGATACGCACCATGAACGCTATCATAAAGTTGCAGCGCCCCTTCTTTCTGGAAGGCGACGATACATTGCTCAAGCCCATGAAGCTGGAGGATGTGGCTCCTCTGGCCGGCTACGACATCAGTACGGTAAGTCGTGTGTGCAACAGCAAATACGTGCAGACGCCTTTCGGCATTTACTCCCTGAAGCACTTCTTTACCCATAAGGCAGCGCAGAAGGATGATGCTGATGCAGCAACCTCGAAACAAGTGATGGCAGCCATCCAAGACCTGATAGATGCAGAAGACAAGCAGCATCCGCTAAGCGACGAGAAGTTGGCCGTTCTGCTGAAACAGAAGGGATATGATGTAGCTCGCCGCACAATAGCCAAATATCGCGAGGCAATGAAGATTCCCATTGCAAGAATGAGGAAATAATGTTCAATGCTCAATGTTCAATGTTCAATGAGAAAACATATTGTTTTAGCCAGCATATTCAGTAGTCTGTTCCGACCCATGTACTACCCTACCGTCGGAACCATCATACTGCTCACCTTTACGTACATGAGCCTGTTTCCTTGGCCCTACCGTTTGCTGGTGCTGGGCATTGTGTACTTCTTTACCGTCTTTCTGCCCGTAGGTATTACCTTTGTTTACAGAAAGATGTTGGGCTGGCGACTGCATGAGTTGCGCGAGAGACACAAGCGTATTGTACCCTACACCATACACTTTGTGTGCTACGTGTGCTGTATGTATGTGCTGAACGGATTGCATCTGCCCCATTTCCTGATGGCCATATTGATTGTTTCGCTGATGGTTCAGACGTGTTGCATCATAGTGAATATGTTCTGGAAGGTGAGTATGCACGCAGCAGGCTCAGGTGCCGTTATAGGCGGTCTGGTGGCTTACTCGGCCCTCTTCGGGTTTAACCCCATCTGGTGGCTTTGCGGAGCCATTCTGCTATCGGGCTGCGTAATGACCAGTCGTATGGTGCTGCTTCAGCACAGCCTCGCACAAGTGTTGGTGGGCACATTGATAGGTGTAGTATGTGGATTTTTCGGTATAATATTTTTATAAGTGAAGAGTGAAGAATGAAGAGTGAAGAATAAAATAATGTTCAATGCTCAATGTTCAATGTTCAATGTTCAATGATATAAGATGAAAGCAGTTGTAAGTATTATTATGGGCAGTACAAGCGATCTGCCCGTTATGGAGAAAGCCGCTAAGTTTCTGGACGAGATGGAGATTCCCTTCGAGATGAATGCCCTCTCTGCCCATCGTACTCCCCAAGAGGTGGAAGAGTTTGCCAAGAATGCCGAAGAGCGTGGCATAAAGGTGATTATTGCAGGTGCCGGAATGGCTGCCGCTCTGCCTGGTGTGATTGCTGCCAGCACTACCCTACCCGTTATCGGTGTTCCCATCAAAGGAATGTTGGACGGACTGGACGCCATGCTGAGCATCATTCAGATGCCTCCTGGCATTCCCGTAGCTACTGTAGGCGTAAACGGCGCTCAGAATGCGGGTATCCTGGCTGCTGAGATGTTGGCCTTGAGCGACGAGGTGTTGTCCATCAAGATGAAGGCTTACAAGGAAGACCTGAAGCAGAAGATAGTAAAGGCCAATCAGGATCTGGCTATGGTGAAATATAATTTCAAGGTAAACTAAGATGAGACGTCCCACACACGAAGTAAAGATAGGTAAACTCCGTATAGGCGGCCAGAATAAGGTGGCTGTGCAGAGTATGACTACCTGCAGCACAATGGATACAGAAGGTTGTGTGGAACAATGCATCCGTATCATAGATGCTGGAGCCGACTTGGTCAGGCTCACTACGCAAGGTACTCGCGAGGCTGAGAACCTGCGCAACATAAAGGCGGGCCTTATAGCTCGCGGCTATGGCGATACGCCCCTCTGTGCCGATGTTCACTTTAATCCCAATGTGGCTGATGTGGCTGCGACCATAGTGGAGAAGGTGCGTATCAACCCAGGCAACTACGTAGATCCAGCCCGTCAGTTCAAGCATCTGGAATATACCGATGAGGAGTACCAGCAGGAGTTGAAGCGCTTGGACGACCGTTTCTGCGGCTTCCTCAGTATCTGCAAGGAACACGGCACAGCCATCCGCATAGGCGTGAATCACGGCTCGTTGTCCGACCGAATTATGAGTCGTTACGGCGATACCCCAGCCGGCATTGTGGAAAGTTGTATGGAATTTCTTCGCATCTGTGAGCGCGAACATTTCCCCAACGTGGTGGTAAGCATCAAGGCCAGCAATACGGTCATCATGGTGCAGAGTGTCCGTCTGCTCTGTAAGCAGATGGAGAAGGAAGGAATGGATTATCCTCTCCACCTGGGCGTAACGGAGGCTGGAGAAGGTGAGGACGGTCGTCTGAAGAGTGCTGTGGGCATAGGCTCGTTGCTGATTGACGGCATTGGTGACACCATCCGCGTAAGCCTCAGCGAGGAGCCCGAATATGAGATTCCTGTAGCTCAGAGCATCCTGCAAGCGGCTCGTGTGCAGATGTGCAAGACGGAGTTCATCAGCTGTCCTGGTTGTGGCCGCACGCTCTACGACCTTCAGGACACCATTCGCCGCATCAAGGCTGCCGTAGGAGAGAAAGCTAAGGTGGATGCTCGATATAAGACGCTGAAGATTGGTATCATGGGCTGCATTGTAAATGGCCCAGGCGAGATGGCCGATGCCGATTACGGCTATGTAGGTGCCGCCAGAGGCAAAGTATCGCTCTACAAGAATAAGGAATGCGTAGAGAAGAACGTGCCAGAAGCCGAAGCTGTAGAGCGCCTCATAGCATTTATAGATAAGGACCTGGGGGAGAAAAGTTAATTATCGAGATATCGAAATGACGAAATTCCGAAATATCGAAGAAAATTTTCAACTTTCAATTCTCAATTTTCAACTTAAGGAATGGAACTTCTATATCTATTTATCGGACTTGTGTTGGGAGGCGTTGCCGTTTGGATGGTGATGCGCTCTAAGATGGGCGCTGTGCAGCAGTTGCTGGACATCACGAAGCAGCAGCAGCAAGAGCAAAAGCAACAGCACGAGGCGTTACAGGAGGAACAGAAGAAAGCTCGTCTGGAGGAACGTCAGCAGCAGGACGAGCAGATGCGTCAGCAATTGACCCTTATCCGCGAGCAGATGAATTCGGCCTCAGAGAAGATTCTAAAGGAGAGAGCCGAACAACTGTCGGCTGTCAACAAGGAACAGCTCTCAGGCATCCTTACGCCCCTTCAGACGCACATTCAGCAGATGCGTGAGGCTGTGGAGCGCTCCGACCGCGAGCACAATTCCACCATGCAACGCCTGGATGCCACCATAAAGACCAGCATTGAGCAAAGCCGTCAGGTAGGCGAACGTGCCGATAAGTTGGCACAGGCCCTTACAGGAGAGAACAAGACTCAGGGCAACTTTGGCGAGCTGCGCCTAAAGCAACTCCTGGAAGGCATGGGCCTTCAGGAGGGCGAACAGTTTACTCTTCAGGAGACTATTCGTGACAAAGACGGCTATGTGGTTTACGAGGAGGAGGGACATCGCCTTATCCCCGATGCCATTCTGCACTTCCCTGACAAGCGCGATGTGATAATCGACTCCAAGATGTCCTTTACCGCCTTCGAGGATTACCATAATGCTGAGACCGAGGCACAGCGTCAGGATGCCCTCAAGCGCCACCTTACCAGTATGCGCAATCACGTAAACGAGTTGTCCAGGAAGAATTACTCGAAGTATATTGCCGAGGGGCACGCCAAGTTGGATTTCGTCTTGATGTACGTCTTCTCGGAGTCGGCCCTTCAGCTGGCACTCACGAACGATGCTACCCTTTGGAAAGATGCCTATGACCGGGGTGTTATCATCACAGGCAGTCAGAACCTTTACACCATGTTGCGTGTCTTGGAGATGACTTGGAAGCAAGTCCGTCAGGTGGAGAACCAGCAGAAGATTATGGAGTGTGCCAATATGATTGTGGATCGTGTGCAGTTGTTTGCCGAACGATTCGAAAGCGTCAAGCAGCAGTTGCAGAAGACGCAGGACAGCTTTGATAAATTGGAATCCATAACGGCAGAAACGGGTCAGAGCATCCTCACTCCCGCTTCCCGATTGTTGAAGATGGGAGCCAGTCAAAATCCCAAACGCAAAAAGCAATTACAGCAAGAACAGGCTCTGGAGAATGCCGAAGAAAACGAGGCTGTGTCAGAATAAAGATATACCTTGGGAAAATATAGTCCGTAAGGGACGGACGCCGAGTCCGTACGGGACGGACAAAAAGTCCGCACGTGTCGGACAAAATCTTTCCGTGTAATCTCTTTATTCTGACACAGCTTCGTTTGTATGATGTGAATGTGCCGTCTTAAAAGTGTTTCAGCGGCATAAGCAGTAGAACGGGGTTCGCCTTGATATCCAGCTTTTTCACGAACGTTTGCGTCTTGCTGTCGAATTCGGCACCCTCGGGATGGGCGAGATAGTACTTCAGCTCTGCCGGTCTTTCGATGGAGATGAGTGTGCCATCCGTTGTCAGGGTCTGTGCTCCGCTTAAGCAAAGACCTTGCAGCGTCCAGACTTTTGGAACGCAAACCCAGCGACTGTTACCCGTTTTGCGGTCATAGACGAGAATTGAATGCAGCGTTTCGCACTCCCATGCGAATTTCCCCTCTGTTTCTTCCTGAATCTTGATATTGTAGTTCTTTACGTAGCGGCATAGTAGGAAGTCGGGCGAGACGAGTAGCGGGAGGTTGTAATCGATATTGGGAATAAAGCGGTTCTCGGTGGCCAGCACACGCTGGGATTTTGTGATGGTAGAGTCGTTATTGAAAGGCAGCGAACCTATGCCTACGCTGTCACTGCTTACTAGATAGCGGGCGATGACTCCCTCGGGGTTTACTTGCCAGATGGTATCGGAATATGCTTTGGCATAGAAGAGCTCGTCGCCGGAGTTAGCCAGGCAGGCTTCATAATCGTTGGTGTAAACCTTGTTGGGGCGGGTAAGGATAAAACCATGTGGCATACCTTCAGGGTCACGCACCGTGAGTTGCGGTGCAAAGTCAAATGCCGGTCTTAGGTTGCTTATCAGATGGTTCTGCGTAAAGCCCATCGTATTTCCATAACCAAAGAAGACAATTTCGTGGCGTAGCAAGTTCCCCTCGTAGTCATAGGACAGAAGGTCGCCATCGCTTTCGTGTTCTCCCCTATACATCAGGCAAACCTCCTTGGCCTGCCTGTTCACAGCCATAGTTATAATGATTTTATCCTTGTCCACTTCAGATGGTTTCAGCTGAGCCACCAGACTGCCGTCCTTACGGAAGATAAAGCCTGCCCTCTCCTTGATTTCAGCGCTGAAGGCTTCCTCACTCTTCGTTTCGGCACCAAGGATGAAAAACAGGTCGCCGTCGGTGTCTATTTTTTGTATCCAGCCGATGTGGAAGCCGGGTGTAGGAGCTAAGGGCAGCAGGGTTACTTCGCCAACTACTGACGGAATAGTCTCTCCTTGGGAAATAATGTGATCTGGACAGATATTACGGAGAGTACTGTCGACACGCGCAGGAAGCATGGGGATTTTTTCCAGGTTTTCCACAGGCAACCAGGCCATATCGTCATACTCCGTAATGGCTACATTGTTTGTAGATGTTGTTTGGCAGCTGGCAAGAAGCAGCACGATGACCAACAAGGGAAAGATTCGTTTCATTTGCATTTCGTTTTTTGTTTGTTTTACATTTTTTGAATTTTATTCGCTGCAACGTTTTTTCTGCTGCAAAGTAACGCTGAAACGCCAATTCCTGCAAAAAAAGGCAGTAAACAAAAGTAAACAAACCGCATTTTTACTGGTGTTTACTCCCAAAAGGGCTGAAATCTCAGGAAAAAGCCTTATCTTTGTGTCGTGAAACAGACATTCATCATATTATTCCTTTCGGGTTTGCTGCTAACCTCCTGCCGCAAACAGGTAGAGACGCCGCTGCAGATTCTGTACGCAGAGAACGCCGTAGAGAGCAGTTCCGACGCCCAGTTTGCCCTTTATCTGCTCAGCGAGGTGGAGGATACCATCCGCCATTACCCCCAATCCGTTCAGATGCAATACCGACTAGCGCAGGCAATGGCTCAGAACGCCAAGGGAGAAGCTGTGGATTCATTGCTGCCTCCGCTCACCAAATGGTTCGATGCTAAGGGCCCAGCCAAGGAAGCCGCCCGTGTGCATCACCTGTCGGCTCTTTCGCTATTGCAGGAAAGCCGCATGGAAGAGGCTCGCAAGGAACTTTCCCAAGCCCTGAAAGCCGACCCTTCCTATAAGCCCAGCCTGTTCCTGACCGCCTATCTCTGCCTTTATAGCGGAGCGTATGCCGAGGCGCTGGAATATTTCATGCGCATAGAAAAGGACGATCAGTCCTCTTATTTCGTCCTGCAGGGAGCCTATG
The DNA here is from genome assembly GCA_017445925.1 of Bacteroidaceae bacterium. Taxonomy (GTDB): domain Bacteria; phylum Bacteroidota; class Bacteroidia; order Bacteroidales; family Bacteroidaceae; genus Physcousia. The sequence continues at coordinate 47,159 of JAFSRW010000064.1, forward strand.
CCTTGCGCAGAAGCTTGAATGCCAATAGCAGCGATTTTGCCCAAGCTCTGAAGGGCGAAGAACTGGAGAATGTCCGCCAGATGCTTACCGATATGGACTTCTGCCTACGCTATTTCCAGGAGCATCCCGACGCAGACCAATCCGATATCATCCATCGCTGTGCCGCAGCCCGCGACTCTCTGCTGCGTTTGCGGTATCATTCGCAGGATAATCTTTCTGAGCCCGCCATCGTAAACAATGATGCCAAGGAAGAGCATTCCTCCCCTATACCTTATTTTATATTGGGGGTGTTGGTGATGATGTTGATTGCTGCCCTCGTGGTAATCTTCCGCCGCCGCAATAAGCCAATGGCTGAGCCGCAACCCATCTTCAATGAGATTATCAGCCGCATGGAACAACTGGCCGATGGCGGACAGCAACCCTCGGCCGAGGAATGGGAACAGCTTCACGCCTTTGTGCGCGACCGCTACCCTCTCCTACTCCGCAAGTTGGAGAAGCAGAACCTCTCGCGCAGCGAAATGCAGATGTGCCTTCTCTCTGCCGTAGATATGCGGCAGAAGCAAGTAGCAACGTTGCTGAACATCAGTCCCCAGAACCTCCGCAACCAGCGCCTCCGCCTCCTTTGCCGCATCAAGGGCCAGCCCTGCGAAAGCGTTTCGGACTTCACAGACTGGCTCCGAGAGTTCCAAGGCTAAACCGTTTTATTCTAAGGATGTCAAATAAAAAGCCCCGCGGGAGGAGTCCTGAGGGGCTGTGATATTGTCAGATTTTTATTCTTGTTCTTCTGGGGTGTTCTTACTCTGCTTAATCTTCTTGAAGAGGCCTGCTTTTTTAAGGATGGGATAGATGTGCTCGGGTTTCAGACGCTTTGCGGGGTCGTGTTCTGAAATATATTCGCCGTATAAATCGGAAGTTACACCAAGAAGTTTTTTCATTTCATCATCGTTAATCATTGTTACGTTGTTCTTGGGGCCACGATTGTATGTTTCGGTGTTGATGAGATAGCATGCTTGATTCATCGCTTGTGTGCCGCCAGCAATACCACCCCCAATGGCGCCAAAAGCAACACCGGCCATTATTTGCTGTTCTTGTATGTTTTTACCTACTTTTGTAGAGATAAAAAACAAGGTATCCTTTCCCATCGTCATAGCTTGAGCATAGCCCATTCCAAAGAGGCCCTTTTGGTATGCCAAGTTTCGGCAATTAACAAACAACTTTTTTCCCTGTTTCACGGCAAAGGCATCTTTTTTGAGCATCTTGTCGGTAGCTTTGTCACCTGTTGTAATTGAAAAATCGCTGCCTCCCCATAGGAACTTGTGACCTTTTGTGTGCGTTTTGCAATATACGGTATCCAGCATCTCCCATTTATCTTCCTTGAAATCCTCATAGGTTCTACAGTAACGACATTGAGCACTGGCGTTGTAAGCTACAAAAAGAAGTAATATACAATTAACAAGTTTTTTCTTCATAAGAATTCTCTTTTATGCGTTTTCGGCCAACAAAGTTATAAATATTTTTTTTACCACCCTTTCCTTTTTACGGAAAGATTTAAAAGAAAAGCGGATAATGCTGAATTTTCAACACTACCCGCTAATATCTTTTATCTTTTTTATTTGTTGAAGTTATTTCTCTGCCAGTTTCTTGCACCACTTACCTCCCATCATGCAGTAGAGGCCAAGAAGGACGAAGGGAACGCTGAGCAACTGGCCCATATTGAAGAGCATGCCGTCCTCGAAAGCTTCCTGATTTTCCTTGGTATATTCAATGAAGATGCGGCTGGTGAAGATAAGGAAGAGGCACAGACCGAAATAGAAGCCTGAACCTACCTGAGGGAAACGGTTGTCTGCTGAGGGCTGCATGGATTTTCTGTAAATCCACCAGCCAATGAAGAAGAAACAGGCGTAACAGATTGCCTCGTACAGCTGTCCCGGATGACGGGGAACCATATCCACGCGCTCGAAGATGAAGGCCCAGGGTACATCTGTAGGACGACCGATAATCTCGGAATTCATCAAGTTACCCATACGAATAGCACAAGCACAGATGGGCGTTACGATGGCTACATTATCCAGGACGCGCATGATGTTGAGCTTCATATTACGGGCATAGAGCCAAAGGGCCAGCATCAGACCTAATGTGCCTCCGTGACTGGCTAATCCCTCGTAGCCGGTAAACTTCCAACTGCCATCAGGAAGATGACGGATGGGCAGCACCATTTCTATGGGATGAGAAAGGAAATACCCGGGCTCGTAGAAGAGACAATGCCCCAGTCGGGCTCCTACCAGAATACCCAGGAAGCAATACATGAACATAGGCTCGAACTGCCTTTCGGAAATCTTCTGCTGCCTGTACAGGTGATGCATGAGCAAATAAACGCCCAACAGACCAACACACCAGCAGAGCGAGTACCAGCGGATAGCGAAGAAGCCTAAATCCAAGGCTACTACATCAGGGTTCCAGTTTATGAATAATATCATAGGATTAGGGATTAGGGATTAGGGGATTAGTGTTGTAATCGCCATTGGATAGAATGGAGCGATGTAGGACAGATAGTTGTTTTTTCACGGATATAATTTGTTCCTCCATAATATTTAACTGTTCGTGGGTTATGTATGTTTCATCACAAGCCAATTCTAATTCACACATTACTTCATTGAGTGATCCAAAAGCTATTTGTATAAAATGGGCTTTTTCTTTAGACGAAAATCTTCCGAAGCCTTCTGCTATGTTAATAGGGACAGACATTACAGATCTACGTAACTGATCGCATAGAGCAAATCGTTCTTCAACAGGAAATCTCTTTATAAGTTGACAAACCTGATGAGATAACGATTTCGCGTTTTTATAAACCTCAAGTTTTCTATAATAAAACTCCTCCATCTCTAATCTCTAATCCCTAATCTCTAATCCGCTTACACATTAAATCTGAAGTGCATGATGTCGCCGTCCTGAACGACGTATTCCTTGCCTTCTACACCCATCTTGCCTGCTTCGCGGACAGCAGCCTCGGAACCGTACTTGATGTAGTCCTCGTACTTGATAACCTCGGCGCGGATGAAGCCTTTCTCGAAGTCGGTATGGATAACGCCGGCACATTGGGGAGCCTTCCAACCCTTGCGGAAAGTCCAGGCTTTCACCTCCATCTCTCCGGCTGTGATGAATGTCTGCAGGGTGAGCAGGTGGTAGATAGCCTTTATAAGACGATTACAGCCGCTCTCAGAGAGTCCCATGTCCTCGAGGAACATCTGCTTCTCCTCGTAGGATTCCAGTTCTGCAATGTCGGCTTCTGTCTGGGCGCTGATAATCAGCATCTCGGCATCCTCGCCCTCGATGGCTTTCTTCACGGCTTCTGTATAAGCGTTTCCTGTGGATGCGCTGGCGTCATCTACGTTACAAACGTACAGAACGGGTTTGGTGGTCAGCAGGAACAGACTCTTGGCAGCAGCATTCTCATCTTCCGTCTCGAAGGAAACGGTACGCGCACTCTTGCCTTGCTCCAAAGCATCGCGGTAGGCTTCCAATACTTGCAATTCTATCTTTGCCTGCTTGTCGCCCCCTACCCTAGCGGCTTTCTCGACTTTCTTGATGCGGGACTCAACGGTCTCCAAATCCTTCAACTGCAACTCGGTATCGATAATCTCCTTGTCGCGAACGGGATTAACGGAGCCGTCAACATGTACGATGTTGCCGTTATCGAAGCAACGCAGCACGTGAATGATAGCATCGCACTCGCGAATATTGGCAAGGAACTGATTGCCCAAGCCTTCGCCCTTGCTGGCACCCTTTACAAGTCCTGCAATATCTACTATATCGCAAACAGCGGGGACGATACGGCCTGGATGAACCAACTCGGCCAGTTTGGTGAGTCTCTCATCCGGCACACTTACCTGCCCCATCTGAGCGTCGATGGTACAAAAAGGGAAATTAGCAGCCTGAGCCTTAGCACTACTCAGGCAATTGAAAAGTGTTGACTTGCCCACGTTGGGCAGACCTACTATACCTGCTTTCATTTTATTCTGAATCTTAAATTGGGTGCAAAATTACCGCTTTAATTTTACAATACCAAATTTTGTAAGTTATCTTAACTTATGCGAGGGGCTTAGTGAGCCTCCAGCCAGTTACTCCCCCACCCTGTATCGGCTATGAGGGGAATGCGCATCTGCACAGCATTCTGCATTTCTTCTACCACAATCTTCTGCAGGCGATCTTTCTCTTCGGGCAGGACGGTAAAGCAGAGTTCGTCGTGAACCTGCAGAATCATCTTGGAGCGGATGCCTTCAGCTTTCATGCGTTGGTACACACGAATCATGGCTATCTTGATGATGTCTGCTGCGCTTCCCTGAATGGGTGAGTTGATAGCGTTACGCTCAGCATTCCCTCGTACATTAGCATTATTGGAATTAATATCGGGCAGATAGCAGCGTCTCTTAAAGATGGTTTCGGTATAACCTTTCTCGCGAGCCATCTCGATGCTCTTCTCCATGTAGTTTTTTACGCCCGGATAAGTCACGAAATAACCGTCAATCAATTCCTTGGCTTCTGTTCTGGAAACATCCAAACGCTCTGCCAGACCGAAGGCAGAGATGCCGTAGATAATGCCGAAGTTGGCAGTCTTGGCCTTCCGGCGCTCATCGGAGCTAACTTCTTCAAGATTTTTGTGGAAAATCTTGGCAGCCGTAGCCGCATGAATATCCTGACCGGCATTAAAGGCTTCAATCAGATTCTCGTCTCCGCTCAGATGCGCCATAATACGCAATTCTATCTGGCTATAGTCGGCACAGAAGAACTCCTGCCCTGCCTCAGGGATAAAGGCCTTGCGGACTTCCTTCCCTTGCTCGTCCCTCACAGGAATATTCTGCAGGTTGGGGTTCGAAGAGGAGAGTCGGCCCGTTGTGGTAACAGTCTGGTTGAACGATGTGTGAATGTGCCCCGTTTCAGGATTGATAAGTTGGGGAAGCGCATCGATGTAAGTACTGAGGAGTTTCTTTAACCCTCTGTATTCCAGAATCTTGCCGACAATAGGACTCTTGCTCTTCAGACTTACCAGAATCTCCTCGGTAGTCGCATATTGGCCAGTCTTGGTCTTCTTGGGTTTGTTGGTAATCTTCATTTGGTCGAAGAGCACCTCGCCCACTTGTTTGGGACTTGCAATATTAAAATGTACGCCAGCCAACTGGTAGATTTCTTCCTCGATGCGTTGCATCTCTTGAGAATACAGGATGGAAGTCTCGCGTAGCCCTTCGGTATCTATGCATACGCCGTTCCTTTCCATATAGGCAAGTACGGGCATCAGGGGCATTTCTATCTGTTGGAAGAGTTCCATCAGCCCTTCTTTCTCCAACTGTGGAGCGAATAAGTTCTTCAGCCTTAACGTGATATCGGTATCCTCGCAGGCATAAACGAAAACCTCCTCCGGCTTTAGTTCGGCCATAGATTTCTGGTTTTTACCTGTTCCTATAAGTTCATCGATATGGATGGTCTGATAATGCAGATAGGCTTCTGCCAGATAGTCCATCCCATGACGCATTTCAGGGTGGAGCAGGTAGTGTGCAATCATGGTGTCGAACATCAGGCCACAAAGCTCTATGCCGTGATTCTGGAGAACCTGCAGGTCGTATTTCAGATTCTGGCCAACCTTTAGTGTATCGGGATTCTCGTAAATAGGCCTGAGGGCTTCTATTGCTTCTGGATTCTGATACACGGGAACATACCAGCCTTGACCTTCTTTAATACTGAAACTAACGCCCACCAAGCGTGCCTTGATAGGATCTGTTCCTGTGGTTTCTGTATCAAGGCAGATTTCCCTTTCTCCTTGCAAGACGGCTATCAGATTCTTTATCTTCTCTGGCGTGTCAACAAGTTGATAATCAGCTGTTTCCTGATTGTAACGGAGCATACTGTTGCCGATTGTGTTATTGTCGGAAAACAGCGTTGCTTCTTCTTCATTGCTATCTCCGAATCCGCTGAAGAGGTCACCCTGAATGGCATTTCCCTTCTTCTCTGGCTTTGAAACGGGCGTTGGAGTAGGGGATGTTATCTTCTTGCGCATGAGGGTACGGAACTCCAGTTCCTCGAAAATCTTCTGCAAGGCTTCCTGGTTGGGTTCCTCCATCTTAAGCATCTCCATATCTAACTGAATGGGAACATCTGTCTTAATGGTGGCCAGCCATTTGCTGGTCTTTATCTGCTCCACATTATTCTCTACCTTTTCCTTTAGGGCACCCTTCAACTTGTCGGTATTCTGCAAGAGGGATTCAATACTGCCAAACTCCTGTATCAACTTAACTGCTGTCTTTTCGCCCACGCCTGGACAACCGGGAATATTATCGACAGCATCTCCCATAAGTCCCAGTATATCAATTACTTGGGTAGGGTGGGAGAGACCCCATTTCTGGTTCACTTCAGCAGGACCGAGAATCTCTTCTGCGTTCTTACCGACGGCAGGACGATACATCTTAACGTTGTCGGTTACCAGTTGTCCGTAGTCCTTATCGGGCGTCATCATAAAGGTTTCTATTCCCTGCTTATCGGCCTGATGAGCCAACGTTCCGATTACATCATCGGCCTCAAATCCAGGCTCTTCCAGAATGGGTATATTATAAGCCTGAAGCAACCTTTTTATAATAGGTACTGCAAAACGAATGGCCTCTGGGGTCTCCTCTCGTTGTGCTTTATATTCAGGGTAGGCTTCATGTCGGAATGTTCCTCCTGAAGGATCAAAAGCCACACCAAGATGGGTGGGTTGTTCCTTCTGAATAACTTCCTCCAAGGTATTTACAAAGCCCAGGATGGCCGATGTGTTTTCTCCCTTGGAGTTAATTCTTGGGTTCTTTAAAAAGGCATAATAAGCCCTATAGATGAGGGCATAAGCGTCTAAAAGATAGAGTTTAGGCATACATTATTGAATTTTATTGGGTAAAATTATGCAAAAAAAGTGAAATGGTCATCATTTTTATGTATTTTTGCATTTCAAAAGTGTATTAAATGAATCCATTGGAGGAATTACAAAAACCTATTGCTGACGTTTTAGAGGAATACAAACAGCAATTCGAAGAAACGCTTCGTTCTGACAACCCGTTGCTTCAGCAGGCTGTAAATCACCTGTTGCAGAAGAAGGGTAAGTTGGTCAGACCGACTTTGGTTTTCCTTTCTGCGAAACTTTCCGGAACAGTAAACCAACGTGTTTATGATGTTGCTTTGGCTTTAGAGTTGTTGCATACGGCAAGCTTGGTACACGACGATGTTGTGGACGAGAGCGAAAGGCGTAGGGGACAGGCTTCTGTGAATGCCTTGATGACAAATCAGATAGCTGTTCTCGTTGGTGATTTCCTTCTCAGCAGGGCCCTTCATCATGCAGCTCTTACCGGTGATACCAAGGTGGTTGATGTAATTGCCAATCTTGGTCAGACATTGGCCGACGGTGAACTCCTGCAACTTGCGAATCTTGATGAAGAGAAGTTAGACGAGGCTTCTTACTATATGGTTGTCCGTAAGAAAACGTCCAGCCTTTTTGCTGTTGCAGCTCAGTTAGGTGTGCTGGTTTCGGGTGGTTCGGAAGAAGAGGCAGAACGCATGAGAAGGTTCGGTCATCTGGTGGGAACTTGTTTCCAGCTGAAGGACGATATCTTTGATTACGACACGAATACAGATGTGGGAAAGCCTGCAGGTAACGACATGAAAGAGGGCAAACTAACCCTCCCCGTCATACATGTTGTTAACAAGACAAAGAGTGAAGAGATGCTTTCTAAAGCGCTAAAAGTTAGACGCGGAGAAGCTACCCAGCTGGAGATTGACGAACTGGTTAGCTTTACTATAGAAAATGGTGGAATAGAATATGCCTATTGGGCTATGAACGAGTTTCGCATGATGGCAGATGGGTTAATAGACGAAAGCAGGGATCCTGCTATCGTAGAATCCCTGCATTCGCTTGTTAGCTTTGTTGCTAACCGAGATTTTTAGTTGCTTTCCAACATCTTGAATAGTTTATCCAACTTCGGAGCCATAATAATCTCCGTACGACGGTTTTTTGACTTTCCTTCTGCACTTTCGTTATCTGCAACCGGCTTGTATTCGCCTCTTCCGCATGGCTGAATCTGCAAAGGATTTACGCCATAGGTTTCTGTAAGAATTCTTACAACACTAGTAGCGCGTATCACACTTAAATCCCAGTTGTCTTGGTAAACCGCAGTTTTGATGGGCACATTGTCGGTATGTCCTTCAATCATTACTTCTATCTCTGTCTGCTTATTCAGTACTTCGGCCAGTTTACCTAAAGCCTCCTGCCCTTGTTTGTTAACAACAGCCTTTCCTGATTCAAAGAGCAACTTGTCACTCATGGCAACATATACCTTTCCGCCTTCTTCTCTTACTGTCAGTTCGTCACTACTAAAACCTTTCAGAGCATCTTTAACGCTATTCAGCAGATTCTTAACTTTCTGGTTCTGTTCGTTAATGATATTCTGAAGTTCCACAATTGTTTTTTCGCGGTCGGAGAGTGAAGCGCTCAGCTTCTTATTTTCGTTCTGGTTACTTGCCAGCAGAGATTGGTAGTTTCTGATGCTTCCTTTAAGTAGGGTAGTGTCCTTTAGCAGATTGTTGCATCTTTTGTCGAGTGCAGCATAACTGTCTCTGCTTTGTCCGAGCAAATCTGCCAGACTGTCTCTGCTATAGAGGGCAGCCCACCTTCCGGCTTCGGCAATTTCGTACTTCTTCTTGCTTACCACACATGATGATAAGAGAATACACCCTAAAACGAGGGGTAAAATAACTTTTTTTCTCATTTCTTTCTAGATTGAATAGTTTCTTATACAAGAATTATTATGTTTAACTTTTTGAATAACAATGAAATAGACCGGTTTTTGGCGTTCTGAGAATCCTTTATTGCTTGACTTGCCGACATCGGTACATGAATTTTACATTGTCAACAGGTTAAAATCAGAAGAATTTTACTTCTTCGCCAACAACTTCGCTTAAGAGTAGGTTTGCCAGTCTGCTGGTTCCCAAACGGAAGTATTGGTTGGTGAGCCATTTTTCTCCCAGTACCTCTTTTACTATTGTGTAATAAACAAGGGCATCATGAACGGTGTTCAGACCTCCGGCAGGTTTGAAGCCAATCTGGATTCCGGTCTTATCATAATATTCTTTGATGGCTTGGCACATAACGTAAGCAGCTTCAGGTGTTGCTGCAGGTTTCTCTTTTCCTGTGCTTGTCTTTATGTAATCGGCTCCTGCATACATAGCCAGAATACTTGCTTTTTTGATGTTTTCCGCGCTTCCCAGCAAGCCAGTTTCCAGAATCACCTTCATCTTCTTTTCGCCACAAACCGCTTTTAGTTCGCCGATTTCATCGCAGACAGTTTCGTAATCTCCGCTCAAGAACTTACCTACACTCATCACGATATCAATCTCTGTGGCACCATCTTTAACGGCTAATGCTGTCTCAATCGTCTTAACCTCGATGCAAGCCTGAGAAGAGGGGAACGAGCCGCTTACGCAGGCCACTTCTACACCTTCCACTTCTAGGCTCTGGCTTACAATATTTGCAAAACAGGGATATACACAGATGGTTGCCACGTGAGGTAGGTCGGGATAGGCATTATCAAAGTCGTTCACACGTTCTGTAAACTTAAGTACGCTTTCTTCGCTATCAGTCGTCTTTAGAGTGGTTAGCTCAACACTTCCCATCAAGAATTTCTTTACTTCCAAGGTGTCATTTTCAGGTACCTTTTCTTCGATGATTTGGGCAACTTTCTTTGCTATCTCCTCATCTTTTAATGCCGTATTATATTTGGCAAGAGTTTCTTCGTACTTGTTCTGTTCCATATTTTAATTTCGTTTACTGATTCAACTTTGGGTTATTAATATGCCTTTCCTTGTCGCGCAGGGTTTTCTTTTCAAAGCTTTTCTGAAGCGCGTCTGTCAGATCTACTCCTGTCTGATTGGCCAGGCAGATCAGTACCCATAGGATATCGGCCATTTCCTCGCTTGGGTCTTGTTTTTCTCCTTCTTTAAAGGACTGTTCTCCATATTTTCTGGCCATGATTCTGGCCAATTCACCAACTTCTTCGGTTAGAACAGCCATGTTGGTCAGTTCGTTAAAGTAACGAACGCCATAGGTCTTAATCCACAGATCTACTTTATCTTGCGCTTCACGTATTGTCATATTTCTCTATTCTCTAATTCCTATTCCTTATTTTTAGTATCCATGCAGATGGTTACAGGCCCATCATTAATTAACTCTACTTGCATTTCTGCTCCGAATTCACCAGTTCCAATCGGTTTGCCAAGCGCCTTAGATAGCTCTTCCACAAAGGTATTATATAAAGGTATAGCAACTTCGTGTCCAGCAGCTTTAATCCAACTGGGACGATTACCTTTTTTGTAACTTGCCATCAGGGTGAACTGACTAACAACAATAATATCGCCCCCAATATCCGTAATGCTCTTGTTCATAACGCCTGCTTCGTCATCAAAGATGCGCAAGCCTATGATTTTGTGTGTCAACCACTCTATATCTTCCTGATTATCAGCACTTTCTATTCCTAAAAGGATTAAGAATCCATCTCCAATTTCAGACCTCTTGTTGCCTTCAATTGTTACGCTGGCATGTGTTACTCTTTGTATGACTGCTCTCATTTCTATGGTCTTCTGATTGCAAATTTACTATATATTATCCAATACCTATCAGGTTTTGAAATATTTTAATTGTTTTCAACGTTCTTTAATTGTTATGAAAATGGCTGTATACGATTTCAGCTTTTGCTTTTCCAATCAACTCGCTCAGTTTTTCTTCTTCTGTTTCCTTTATTCGTTTCACGCTATGTAGCTTCTTAAGTAGTGTCTCCTTTGTCTTGGGACCAATGCCTTTAATCTCGTCTAACTCGCTGGAAATCTGATGTTTACTACGTTTGTCTCGATGGAAAGTTATTGCATATCGGTGAACTTCTTCTTGTAACTGGGTTAACAGGTGGAATAGGGTGCTGTCTGTCTTTAATCCTATCACTTGTTGGGGGAATCCGTAGAGCAGTTCATTGGTTCTGTGCTTGTCGTCCTTGGCCAATCCTGCAATTGGTATTTGCAGTCCCAGTTCATCCTCCACGACCTTTCTTACTACTTCCATTTGTCCTTTTCCTCCGTCAGTAATGATGAGGTCGGGTAGGGTAGAACCTTCTTCTATTGCCCTTTTGTAACGACGCCTTACCACCTCTTGCATGCTACCATAGTCGTCAGGCCCTTGTACTTCTTTAATAATGTATTTGCGATAATCCTGTTTGCTTGGCTTACATTTCTTGAATACAACACAACCGGCTACTGCATCTGTACCACTTATGTTTGAGTTGTCAAAACATTCTATCTGCATGGGTAGAGTAGGGAGACGAAGCGCATCCTGCAATTCCTTCATCAGCCTGGTTGATTTTTGCTCAGGATTCAGCTTATCTGACTGACTTATTCTATCCTTTTTGTACTGTAGCACATTCTGCCTGCTCAGTTCTAATAGCACCTTTTTATCGCCCTTCTGTGGAACAGTTAACTTAAAGTTTTGCGTGAATTGTTCCACGGGGAACGGTACTATAACTTCCTTACTTTCACTACCATATCGTTGCCTCATTTCAATTATTCCCATAACCAACAAATCCTCATCACTCTCTTGCATTCGTTTCTCATATTCAAAGGTAAAGGCTTTGTTGATGCTGCCATTTGTTACATGCAGGAAGTTGATGTAAGCAACTTTCTGGTCGCTTTCTATATTGAAGACATCTATGTTGTGGAGTGTGTTGCTAACTACCTCACTTCTGCTCCTGTAGTTCTCCAGAAGCAGATATTTTTTCTTGATAACCTCAGCCTCCTCAAATCGCAATTCGCTGGCTAATTGTTTCATTTGTGCCATCATTTTGCGCTGTAAATCGGCTGTATTTCCTTTCAGAATTTCCTTAGCTTCTGCTATATGTTGTAGGTATTCTTCTACACTTTGTTTTCCTGTACAGGGAGCCTTGCAATTCTTTATATGGTATTCCAGGCATTCTTTATGTTTCCCTTTTTCGATGCTTTCTGGTGTAATGATTTCATGGCATCTTCTTAATGGATATAAGTTCTTAATCAATTCTAAAAGAGCATACATCGTAGGTACATGACTGTATGGGCCAAAATATGTGCCAAACTTCTTGTTAATCTTTCTGGTTTGGAAGATACGAGGCAGAAATTCATTCGTTACAACGATGCTGGGATAGGTTTTCCCGTCTTTCAGTAGTATGTTGTACCTTGGATTCCACTCTTTTATTAGGTTGTTTTCCAGTAAAAGAGCGTCTTCCTCTGTGTTGACAACCGTATATTTGATGTCTCTTATCTTACTGACAAGGATAGCCGTTTTCCTGTTTTCGTGTTCTTTGCTAAAATAAGAATAGACTCTTCGTTTCAGATTTTTAGCTTTTCCAACGTATATAATTGTTCCTTTGTCATCAAAATACTGATAACAACCAGGCTTTTCAGGTAAACTGCTTACAATGACCTTTAGCTTATTTAATCGAGCCTCATTTTCTTCCCTTGTCATATTGCCTTTTATAATGAAGCATTATACGACCATCAGTGTTGTAAGATCCATATCCTTAAATAAATCTCTGCCATGTAATCCCTCATCGGTAATTTCTATGATGAAATTGATGTAAACCTTCTTGGGGTGGAATTGATTCACTAAGTTACATACAGCCTTTGCCGTTCCACCGGTTGCTAGCAAGTCATCATGTATCAATACCACGTCATCAGGCTCAATTGCGTCTATATGCATTTCTACGACATCAATGCCATATTCTTTACTGAATGTCTCTTTGATAACAGTTGCAGGTAGCTTGCCTGGCTTTCTTGCCAATACAACGCCACAGCCCAATTTGCCCGCTAATGCACCCGCCATTACAAAACCTCGACTTTCAACTCCAACAATTTTGGTGATTCCCTTGTCTTTGTAAAGCTCGTACATCTCGTTGAGCATAATCTGCATACATTCTGCATTTTTAAACAGCGTTGTTACGTCTCTGAAATTAATTCCTTTCTTAGGAAAATCAGGAATTGATCTTAAATTCTCTAATAAAATTGGGTTATTCATGTCTTTGTTTTATTTTTGTTTTCTTCTGATTTTCAGTAAGTTGGCATTAGTCTGTTTCACGTGAAACTTGCATTCATGTTAAAGTGTTTGTTTACCTTTTCATGAGTACCAGCAGCACGTTTATGTCGCTTGGGCTGACTCCTGGAATGCGACTTGCTTGAGCCATAGTTTCTGGATCTATACGCGTTAGCTTTTGCCTGGCTTCTGTTGAAAGGGATTGTAGCGAATTGTAGTCAAATTTACCTTTTATTTTTATGTTCTCAAGGCGTATCATCTTATCGGCCAACTCCCTTTCCCTTTCTATGTAGCCACTGTATTTCATTCTGATTTCTGCAGCTTCTGTTATTTCTTCTTTTCTTTCGGGAATAGCTTCCAACTTTGTTCTTAAAGCAGGAATGAAATCAGATAAGTTTTCCAACGTAAGTCCCGGTCGTGATATTAAATCTACCAGTTTGCATCCGCGCTGTAGTTCCGCACTTCCTAAGGTTTTTAGTCCCTCGTTTATAAGTGCAGCTTTTACGCTAAAAGATTTACAGAAGTTTTCAATTTCTTCTATTGCATTCTTTTTCTTTAGCCAATGATTATATTGCTCAGAAGTTGCCAATCCCATGTTATAACTCTTTTCTGTTAGTCTGGCATCAGCATCATCTTGTCTGAGTAAGATTCTATATTCCGCTCTACTGGTGAACATGCGATAAGGTTCATCTACGCCTTTTGTTACCAAATCGTCTATCAGAACACCTATATAAGATTCATCCCTTTTCATGGTAAAAGGTTCAGATTCACCGCATTTTCTTGCAGCATTTATGCCAGCAACAAGACCTTGTCCTGCAGCCTCTTCATATCCGGTGGTTCCGTTGACCTGTCCCGCCATAAATAATCCGTCTATGACTTTACTCTCCAAAGAGTGCTTCAACTGTGTCGGATCAAAGTAATTGTATTCGATAGCATAGCCTGGTCGGTATACTTCCAAGTCTCTGAATGCTGGAATCATCTTTAGCGCTTCTAACTGCGCTTCTATAGGTAGGCTGCTGCTGAAACCGTTCAGATAATACTCGTTTGTATTGGTTCCTTCTGGTTCCAAGAATAGCAGATGTTCTTCTTTATCCGCAAATGTTACCAATTTTGTTTCGATGCTTGGACAATAACGTGGTCCAATACTCTGAATCTGACCGTTATAAAGAGGGGAATCTGCCAAAGATGCTTTCAGCCTGTCGTGGACTTGTTTATTTGTATAAGTAATCCAGCAAGGCAGTTGGGGAAGGTTTCTTGGCTCGCCCATAAAGGAGAACTTGTGAAAGTCCGATTCACCAGGCTGTTCCGTCATTTCATCAAAGTGAACAGATGTTCCGTTTATTCGCACCGGGGTTCCTGTTTTCATTCTTCCTGCCGTTATACCATGCCTGGTGATACTTTCTGTAAGATGAAGGCTGGGGGGCTCTGCACATCTTCCTCCAGGCAGTTTGGTTCTGCCTATATGCATCAGGCCATCCAGAAATGTTCCGGTTGTTATCACCACGCATCTTGCTTTGAAGGTAACATCCAAATAAGTAATTACACCTGTTACCTTCTTGTTCTCTACCAGAATCTCTTTCACTTGGTCTTGCCAAATGCTTAGGTTGGGAGTGTTCTCAAGAATCTCACGCCAAGCCCAGATGAATTTTCCTCTGTCGCATTGGGCACGAGGGCTCCACATAGCTGGTCCTTTGCTTCTGTTCAGCATACGGAACTGAATAGCTGTACGGTCAGTAACTTCTCCCATGTGTCCACCCAGCGCATCTATCTCCCTGACAATCTGTCCCTTAGCAATGCCACCAACAGCAGGATTGCAACTCATTTGTGCAATCTTGTTCATATCCATTGTTATAAGACAGGTCTTCGCACCTAGTTTTGCGCTGGCAGCTGCTGCTTCACAACCAGCATGTCCGGCACCAACCACCACCACATCAAAATTCATTTCCATATATCTTCGACACTCAATTTAGCTGCAAAATTAATGTTTTCTGTTAACATTTGCGCCAAAATCTTGTTCAAATCACTTTTTTAATGTATTTTTGCGCGGAATAATGTACTTAAAATAAGGTATACGACAGAAAAATTAACAAAACATTCAATAATTTAATTCAATCATTTATGTGGTTAATCAATTCATCAATCGGTAGGAAAGTGGTGATGTCAGTAACAGGCATTGCGCTTATCCTGTTCTTGACCTTTCATGCGTCAATGAACGTAGTAGCCCTCATTAGTGCTAAGGGTTACAATATGATTTGTGAGTTCCTGGGTGCCAACTGGTATGCTGTTGTTGCAACTATCGGTTTGGCTGGCTTGGTAGCTCTTCATTTCATTTATGCTATTTGGCTGACACTGCAGAACAACAAGGCTCGCGGTAACAGCAAGTATGCTATCACCAACAAGCCCGAGAAGGTAGAGTGGGCAAGCCAGAACATGTTGGTTCTTGGTATCATCGTTGTTCTGGGTATGGGTCTTCACCTGTACAATTTCTGGTACAACATGATGTATGCCGAGTTGGCTGGTGTTGAAAACCCAATTGCTGCTACAGACGGCGTTGGTTACATCATCCAGACATTCTCTTGTCCCTGCTATGCTGTTACTTATCTGGTTTGGCTGGTAGCTTTGTGGTTCCATCTGACTCATGGTTTCTGGAGTGCTCTTCAGACATTGGGCTGGAGCGGTAAGATTTGGTTCAATCGTTGGCGTGTTATCAGCTGCATCTACACGACCATAGTTGTTCTTATGTTTGTTGCTGTGGTGGTTGCCTTTGCCTGTGGTTATGTGCCCTGCGACTACAATGGTGTTGCGCCCAGTTGTGGTGCTTGCTAATTATGAATAACGAATTAAGCATTTAAGATTATGGCAAAGAAAATAGATTCAAGAATTCCTGAAGGCCCAATAGCAGAAAAGTGGACCAACTATAAGGCTCACCAGCGTCTCGTTAACCCCAAGAACAAGCTGAAGCTCGATGTTATCGTCGTAGGTACCGGTCTGGCTGGTGCCAGCGCAGCAGCTTCTCTTGCCGAGATGGGCTTCAACGTATATAACTTCTGTATTCAGGACTCTCCCCGTCGTGCTCACTCTATTGCTGCACAGGGAGGTATCAATGCTGCTAAGAACTATCAGAACGACGGCGACTCTGTTTACCGTCTGTTCTACGATACAGTAAAGGGTGGCGACTATCGTGCCCGTGAGGCTAATGTATATCGTCTGGCCGAGGTAAGTAACAACATTATTGACCAGTGTGTGGCTCAGGGTGTTCCCTTCGCTCGCGAATATGGTGGTATGCTGGCCAACCGTTCATTCGGTGGTGCACAGGTAAGCCGTACTTTCTATGCTAAGGGTCAGACCGGTCAGCAGCTTTTGCTGGGAGCTTACTCCAGTCTTTCTAAGGAAGTACAGAGAGGTAAGGTAAAGCTCTTCACTCGTTACGAGATGGAAGATGTTGTTGTTATCGACGGTCGTGCTCGTGGTATTATTGCCAAGAACCTGGTAACAGGTAAGTTAGAGCGCTTCAGCGCCAATGCCGTTGTTATCGCAACCGGTGGTTACGGAAACGCTTACTTCCTCAGCACCAACGCTATGGGTTGTAACTGTACAGCTGCTATCCAGTGCTACCGCAAGGGCGCTATGATGGCTAACCCCTCATACGTACAGATTCACCCCACTTGTATTCCCGTTCATGGCGACAAGCAGTCTAAGCTGACCCTTATGTCGGAATCTCTGCGTAACGATGGTCGTATCTGGGTTCCCAAGAAGTTGGAGGATGCCAAGAAGCTTCAGGCTGGAACGCTTCAGGGATGGGAGATTCCCGAGGAAGATCGCGACTACTATCTGGAGCGTCGTTATCCTGCATTCGGTAACTTGGTTCCCCGTGACGTAGCTTCACGTGCTGCTAAGGAGCGTTGCGATAAGGGCTTCGGTGTTAACAATACAGGTTTGGCTGTATTCCTGGACTTCTCAGAGAGTATCCAGCGTCTGGGTATCGACGAGATCCGTCAGCGTTACGGCAACCTCTTTGATATGTACGAGGAGATTACCGATGTTAATCCTGGCGAGAAGGCAAAGACCGTTAATGGCGTAGATTACTACAAGCCCATGATGATCTTCCCCGCTATCCATTATACTATGGGTGGTGTTTGGGTTGACTACGAGCTGCAGACCACCATTCCTGGCCTCTTCGCTATTGGTGAGTGTAACTTCTCAGATCACGGAGCAAACCGTCTGGGTGCTTCTGCTCTTATGCAGGGTTTGGCCGACGGATATTTCGTACTGCCTTATACCATCCAGAACTATCTGGCCGATCAGGCTATCTGGCCTCGCTTGAGCACCGATATGCCTGAGTTTGAATCGGCTGAGAAGGCTGTTAATGCCGAGATTGACCGTCTGATGAACATCAAGGGTAAGCGTTCTGTTGACTCTATCCACAAGGAGCTTGGCCACATCATGTGGGAGCATGTAGGTATGGGTCGTACCAAGGAAGGCTTGGAGGAAGGCTTGAAGCTGTTGAAGGAGCTCCGCAAGGAGTTCGATACCAACCTCTTCATTCCTGGCTCTAAGGAAGGCTTGAATGTAGAGCTCGACAAGGCTATTCATCTGCGCGACTTCATCCTCATGGGAGAGCTTGTTGCTTACGATGCCCTCCATCGTGAGGAGTCTTGCGGTGGTCACTTCCGCGAGGAGCACCAGACCGAGGAAGGTGAGGCTAAGCGTGACGACAAGCACTTCTTCTACGTTGGTTGCTGGGATTATCAAGGCAGCGACGACAAGACTCCCGAACTCGTTAAGGAGCCCTTGGAGTATGAGGCAATTAAGGTACAGACACGTAATTATAAAAATTAGTTGACGAGTTGACGAGTTAACGAGTTGACAAGTTGTTTCCTTTAATAGGTGTTGACAAGTTGACAAGTTAACGA
Organism: Bacteroidaceae bacterium; assembly: GCA_017445925.1. Taxonomy (GTDB): domain Bacteria; phylum Bacteroidota; class Bacteroidia; order Bacteroidales; family Bacteroidaceae; genus Physcousia. Next base: position 65,183 of record JAFSRW010000064.1, read on the forward strand.
GTTGACGAGTTAAGAAAATAAATAGAATTAATAATTTAGGTAAACGAGAATAATCAAGTGAAGAGTCACAAGGATTTGATAGTATGGCAGAAAAGCATGGAGCATGTTGCTGCAATATATGTTGCAACAAGATCTTTTCCTCAAGACGAGCTCTTTGGAATTGTTTCACAAATGAGACGTGCTGCTGTGTCAATCCCATCAAATATCGCCGAAGGCTATGGGCGAGTATATGATAAGGAGACTGTCAAATTCCTCAGTAATGCGCTTGGCTCTGCATCCGAACTGGAGACTCAGCTCTTAATCTCAAAAGATCTTGGCTACATCTCTATAGATATTTATCAGAAACTGATAACCCAGATAGAAGAGATTATAAGAATGTTGTCAGCACTTATCAAGTCAGCAAGCTAACAACTCGTCAACTTGTCAACTCGTTTACTTGTCAACTAAAGAAATTATGGCTAAGAATATTTCTGTTACAATAAAGTTCTGGAAGCAGAACGGACCCAAGGAGAAGGGTCATTTCGATACCCACCAGTTGAAGAACATCCCCGATGATACTTCATTCCTGGAGGCACTCGACATCATGAACGAGGAGCTTATCAACGAGGGCAAGGAACCCTTCGTGTTCGACCACGACTGCCGCGAGGGTATCTGCGGTATGTGCTCTCTGTACATCAACGGTACTCCTCATGGTAAGACAGAGCGCGGAGCTACCACCTGTCAGCTCTACATGCGTAAGTTCAAGGACGGCGAGACCATCACCGTTGAGCCTTGGCGCTCAGCAGGTTTCCCCGTTATCAAGGACTGTATGGTTGACCGTAACGCCTTCGATAAGATTATGCAGGCAGGCGGTTATACCACCATTCGTACAGGTCAGGCTCAGGATGCCAACGCTATCCTTATTCCCAAGGAAGATGCCGACGAGGCTATGGATTGCGCCAGCTGCATCGGTTGCGGCGCTTGCGTAGCTGCTTGTAAGAACGGCTCTGCTATGCTCTTCGTCAGCAGTAAGGTTAGCCAGCTGGCTCTCTTGCCACAGGGTAGGGTAGAGGCTGCTAAGCGTGCTAAGGCAATGGTTGCCAAGATGGATGAACTGGGCTTTGGTAACTGTACCAACACCCGTGCTTGCGAGGCCGTTTGTCCTAAGTGCGAGACCATCAGCAACATCGCCCGCCTGAACCGCGAGTTCATCAAGGCTAAGTTAGCAGATTAAGTTCCTATCATTAACACACTTCTGGTTTTATTTGTTAAATTAAGAAAGAACAATTTTTTGAGTTATGAAACATAGATTTTTCTTTTTGATTCTTGTAGTTTTTGCGTATTCAATATGTGACGCACGCAAAAGACATCCAGTTACAACAAACGGAGAAAACCTCTCTGCTCTTACGAAAGTAACGGATAGTAGTGAACCATGTATTACTCCATTTGGTGGAGATAATGGAAAAGATCTTTTTTTCGCCATTCGTGAAAACAAGAAGTTCTTTAATATTTATAAAAAGGATAACCCCTTTTCTGGCGCAGTTGTTCAAAAAACAGTTGGTAAAAATTACAATTTTTATCCTGCCTACAATGCAACAATAGACAAAATAGCATTCCACTGTGCTATAGAAGGTGCTAATACATCTGATATTTATATGACAAATGGAACTCAGGGAAAAGCACTTTCACAGGTAACAGAGTCTGCAAATGCAAATGAAAATCATCCATGTTTTAGTAAAGATGGAATATTTATTGTTTATGATAAGGTGTCAACATCTGAGATTAGACGAGATAACGCAGACAAGATACCATCTAAGCATCCTAAATATGTAGCAAATAGTGATGTTTGGATGAAAAATTTACAAACAGGTGAGAGTGTCTTATTAGGCAATGGATACCAGCCTACTTTTTCACCAGATGGGACAAAGATTGCATTTGTAAGGTATTCCCCTGATGCAAAAAGTTGTACTATTTGGATGATGAATACAGATGGGAGTAATCAAATACAAGTAACAGATGCAAAAAAAGGTTATGCTCTACATCCTCGTTTCAGCCCTGACGGAAAACAAATTGTTTTTGATTCATGGAGAAAAGAAACAAAGAATACTGACATATATATTATAGATGTTGAAGGAAATACATTACACCAAATAACTTCAAACGAATCATATGATGGTCGTCCATATTGGACAGAAGACGGATATATCTATTTTGAGTCAGACAGAGGAGATGTTGCTGGTAACAGACAAATATGGCGCTTTAAATTCTAGAAATTGGTACTAAGTCTCCATTTCATCGGATTTACAACCTTAATGTCCAGATGTCGGGCACATGGGCTATTGAGTGGCCTGACCTTGATGTAGATCTTGAAATCGAAAGTCTCTAACATCCAGAACGCTATCCGCTCATCATAAAGCTCAACCCGCTGTAGAGGGTGTGTCAAAATTGATATGACCCCGAAAAGTTGGACATTAAATTAAGCATTAATTCCCAATGATGAAAATTATTATTCCAGTTGTAGTGCTTCTTCTCATATTTGCAGGATACGGATATGTAAAAGGTAAGAAAAGGAGTCAAGTTTCCACTATGAACCAGCTTCTTACGGATGCCGTTCCTACGGGAAAGCGTATTATAAGACTTACCCAAATGAGTGAAGAGGAAGTAAAACAAGCTGTAGATGGTTTTATTACCACCTATTCACAAGGTGGTGACGTCATAGAACGACCCACTATCGAAAAAGTTGACGTTTGTTATTATTTGACTTTCAAGGAGGGACTTGGCTACGATCTGTTCTGTTTTTGGGTTAACTATCTGACTTATTCAGATAAAAACAAACGTCATAATGAAGATGTAACAGGTTGGTTTAAAGTCTCTTCCCAAGCCAAAGGCGCATGGGAACCCTTTGCCGGTCAACAGCTTATGTTCTTCGTTCCTGCCACCGATAAAGACTTTGATAATGTCTCTTTCATGACAGCCGACGGAACCTGCTACAATCAGGTGTTTTCTGGGAATGGCTCTCTAATCATTCAAGAATACAAACAGAAAAAGTATACATCCTGTCCCTTTTGATAAAAGAAATACATACATTCTTAAAAGAATCAGAGGTCGTAGGTTTCCCTGCGGCCTCTGTTTCTTTTATATTCTTCACAAGTTTTACTCGGCAGTCTTGAACAGATCCTTAATGCCACCAATAGAACCCAGCAGGTTCGTTGCTTCGTAAGGCAGATATACGGTCTTTGTCTTGTCGCCCTCGGCCAGTTCCTGCATCATTTGAATGTACTTCTGAGCCAGCAGGTAGTTGGCGGGATTGGTCGATTTACCTACAGCCTCGGTAATCAGTTCAATGGCCTTTGCTTCAGCTTCTGCTACTCGGATGCGAGCCTGAGCCTCACCCTCTGCCTGCAGAATAGCCTCCTGCTTGGCAGCCTCGGCCTTGTTCACGATGGCGGTCTTCTCACCCTCAGAAGCCAGAATCTCTGCAGCCTTCTGACCCTCGGAAGTCAGAATCTGAGCACGCTTGTTACGCTCTGCCTGCATCTGCTTCTCCATGGCGGTCAATACGCTGTCTGGAGGCGTGATGTCCTGCAGCTCCACGCGGTTCACCTTAACGCCCCACTTGTCTGTAGCATCGTCCAGAACGGCAGAGAGTTTCTTGTTGATGGTGTCGCGGCTGGTCAGCGTCTCGTCCAGCTCCAGTTCGCCGATAATGTTACGCAGCGTGGTCTGTGTCAGCTTCTCAATAGCGTTGGGCAGGTTGTTGATCTCGTATGTTGCCTTAAAAGGATCTACAATCTGGAAGTATAGCAGGGCATTGATTTCCGTCTGCACGTTATCCTTCGTGATAACATTCTGCTTGGGGAAGTCATATACCTGTTCACGCAGGTCGATGGTAGTAGAGTACTGGTAACGGCCGTGATTAAGCACCACGATAGACTTTGCCCGGTCTATGAACGGGATAATGATGTTGATACCAGGTTGCAGCGTAGCGTAGTAGCGTCCCAGGCGCTCCACAATCTTGGTTTCAGACTGAGGAATAATCACCAGTGCCATCTTGGCAAAGATTACCACCAGAACAACGATGGCAATGAAAATGTAAGTCATAATGTCCATGATTTTATGATTTAATAGGTTTGTGAGTTATTTTTTTTTGTAAACAGACTATTTTTCAGACAGACCGTTGTCGGTTGTCCGTTGACTGTTGTCTCTTACTACCGTAATGATGGTGCTTTCGCGCGAGACAACACGAACGTTTGTGCCTTCGGGTATGTCTTGAGGCTCGTTTGTAACAGCCTTCCATACATCACCGTCGATTTGTACTCGGCCGAAGCTGTCGGCCTTGATAGTTTCCACCACGCGTCCTTTGCGTCCCAGCAGCGCATCGGCATTGCTTACGCGATTGCTTTCCCCTTTGTGCAGGAAGCGGACAGCAAAAGGCCGCACAAAGAACAGGCTGGCAAGCGTGAAGACGGCAAAGACCACCAACTGTAGGATGATACCGCCGCCCAAGGCATCCGTGATGCAGGCAAAGACAGCCCCGATGGAGAAGCAGATGATGAAGAAATCACCAGCCGTCAGCTCCAGAATCAGGCAGAGAACAGCCAGAATGGCCCACATCTGCCATAAGTGTAATGCAATAAACTCAATCATGATAATATACTATTTAGTTATTTACCTGTTACTTTTATTCTTTCCTTTAAAGTGTTATCGTTTTCGTTATCGTTGTCAGCTCTAAACTATAAACTCTAAACTCTACACTCTAAACTCCTCCCCCCCCTATGGGGTTATAGTGTTAATATAAAATCGTCCCAGTCTTTCGAAGAACCTTTACGTCCGAACACCTTCGAGTAGAGCCTGCTGCGTGTCGTTGCGATACTCTCCTTCGAGTGTGCCGTCAGCAACGCAATGTCTTTTGGCTGCAAGTGTATCTTGGTAAGCAGACTTACGTGGCACTCGTGCTCGCTCATGTGGTAAAGGCTATATAGCTTTTCCGTAAAGTTCGTGTAAATGCTGTTTATCAGTTGTGTCAGTTCGCCCCAGTCCTGATAGCTTAGGCTTTTCCCTGTGTTCAGGCATTCCTGCAGGCGATGATATACAGGAGAGGCGAAAATGACCGTCTCGGCCTGCTGTCGCCTGGCATTCTCGATGATGGCTACCTTATTATTATAATCCAGCGTAGCCTTCTTTTCTTCCAGTTCCAGTCGTAGCATAGAGTTCTCGTCGCCCAACTTCTTTATAAGGTTCTCCAACTCCGATATTTTCTTCTCGTTAGCCTCTATGTCGTATTGCTCCTGCATCGCGCGTACCTTATCTAATCGGGTTTGCAAAGCCAGGATCTTACGTCTGCTGTTCTGCACCGTCACATAGAAGAGGACAATGTAGATTACTATTCCGAAGATAAGCAGGAACAGTTCCCGTTGGGTCATTATGGTCATTATTTCGTTCATGTTTGTGAATCTTTCAAGTGCAAAGTTAGGATAAAATGCTGAATGCCCCAAACTTTTTTGTTTGCAATAATTTGCAGTTAGCCCGGCAGTTTGCAAATGTTTGCAAGGGTCAGGCGTTTATGCCGTTTCATCGAATGAAATCTAAGCTGTTTTATTTTGTCAGTTCCGCAAATAATTGTAATTTTGCACTGGATAAATTCTTGAATTATGGATTTTGACCGTAAGAAGCTAATCACAGAGCAGCCATCGCACTTCGACCACCTGGAGCAGATGTCGGTGGGCGAATTGTTGCAGCACATCAATCAGGAGGATATGCTGGTGGCAGAGGCTGTGCATAAGGCTATTCCGCAGATACAGGCCCTTGTGGAGGCCATAGAACCGCGTATGAAGCGCGGAGGCCGTCTCTTTTATGTCGGAGCCGGAACCAGCGGACGTCTGGGCGTTCTGGATGCCAGCGAGCTTCCGCCCACTTTTGGCGTAACGGAAGACCTTGTGATAGGCCTTATAGCCGGAGGCGACAGAGCTTTGCGTCATGCAGTAGAGAAGGCTGAGGATTTCCCAGAGAAAGGTTGGCAAGACTTGCAGACTTTCCATCCTACGCCTGATGATACCGTCCTTGGTATTGCTGCCTCTGGCACTACTCCTTACGTCATCGGAGCCGTCTCAGAGGCTCGTAAGAACGGCCTTCTTACGGGCTGCATCACCAGCAATCCTGATACGCCCTTGGCTGCAGCCGCAGAGCATCCCATAGAGACCATCGTAGGTCCCGAATTTGTTACAGGCAGCAGTCGTATGAAGAGCGGTACAGCCCAAAAGATGGTGCTGAATATGATTTCATCTGCGCTGATGATTCGTATGGGGCGTGTTAAGGGTAACCGAATGGTCAAGATGCAACTCACCAACGCCAAGCTCGTAGATCGCGGCACCCGTATGATTCAGGAATCCCTGGGCCTCAGTTACGAAGAGGCCAAGGAGCGTCTGCTAGAATCCGGTAGCGTAGACAAAGTGCTGAAAGAATAAAAAAACATGCCGCCCAAATTCTGAGCGGCATGTAACACTAATCATACTAAACAACACTAACTTTATGCAACAGCGTGCTTGATATGTCCTGAAGATGTCATGTGAGCATCGTAGCGGATAATCAGCTCGCGAGTGCGCGGATTCCATCTGGTGTCCATAACGCCCCTTACGCGCTCTGCCCTTGCAACAACGCGGTTGTGAGGTGTATGGCGGCTAACCTTAACGGTGCAGCTCTTAACATCGGGCCTGTAGGCATGCTTGTCGTGAGCTCCGTAGTAAGCCGGTTTCTTGTCCATCTTACCCGGGTGAACATCCTTCTTGTGGTTATTTACTACAACGGCATGATCTCTTCTGCCGCTGTTTACGTACTTCCCGTTATCAGCCATTGCCGGCATTGCGTATGCGATGGCCATCATTATCATGGCAGCTATCACTTTGTTCATCATGTTCTTCATAACTTTCTGCATTTAATTGTTTGACATTTTGTTCTGAATCACACTGCAAAGGTAAGGCCTTTCTGTATGCTCCGGAAACGAAATGTCCTACAATCATAGGCAAAAATTCCTAAACCTTAATGGGAATTTCCTCTGTGTTAAAGTTTCCCGGCATTATGATTGTAAAATATTTTCCAAATATGCTGCGCATCCATCATTTGTGGCCCAGTTAGAAAAAACTTGCTGCCTAGTTAGGAAATTTTTGCCGCCTAGTGTGGCAGTAAAAATTCTTGTGTTAAAGAGCATGTTTGCTTCTTTTGGCAGGCTCGAATATTGTCAAAATATTTCCCAAAGCGCATTACAGTTATTACAGATTACAGTTTCAGTTTCAGTTATTTCAATTTCAGATTTCAGTAAGGTTTTGCTGTTTTTTTATGGATACAGATACAGAAATACAGTTTTTTTCATTAAAGGCAGATGGTACAGATGGCAGATGGCAGTTTCTCTTTAGCGTGTTCAGAAATTCAGTATTCACTTATTCAGTTTCTCGGAATCACTTTTTTTTCTTCAGTTTCTTCAGTTTCTTCAGTTGACAGTTGACAGTTTCCAAAAATGAAAATGAACTAGATGGGTCTTTGCTGTGTCTTGGTTAATGTTATTATACATGATCTTATTATTATAATTATTATTAATTATATACTATATTATATATATAATAGTATATATTAGATAGATAGTAGCATGTTGGAGTCAAGGTACAGTCAGTCAAAAAGTTGAAAAACAAAACTGCCATCTGCCATCTGCCATCGTTTAGCAAAAACTGTATTCTGTATCTGTATCCGCAAATTTTCCAAAAAGCAAACTGAAATCTGAAATCTGAAATACTGAAACTGAAATCTGAAATACTGAAACTGAAACTGTAATCTGTAATAACTGTAATGTGTCTTTCACCACCCTTCAGGTAGCACGATGTTTTCCACATCATGTGCTTTCTCAAACAAGGGTGAGATTTCTTCATCCGTGAAGCCTGCTATACCACATCCAATGCGGGTAACAAGGAATGTCAGTTCCGGATGACTCTTAGCAAACTCTATGAATTCATCCACATACGGGCGAATGGTCTCCACACCGCCCTGCATGGTGGGAATGGCATAACTTTGGCCCTGTAAGCCAACTCCTTGCCCCATAATGGCCCCAAACTTGCGGTAAGCAGCATAAGCCGCTCCACCGCCATGCATACCTCTCAGGTTGCTGCCAAAGACGAATATCTCACCTGGCTGCAGTTCCGAAATAAACTCCGGTGTTGTACGTTTCTGTTGCATAAGCTCTCCTTTTACGTGTAAACAATGCACGTTGTTATCATAACATTCCAATTCTTCTGCGAATTTACAACATTTTCTATATATAAGGTACGCAAAAAACGGAAATGTTACACCTTAGGAAAGAAAAATCAGTGTCTTTCATTCGTACCGCGTCCCGTTGGGACGTTTCCTCGCTTGTTATTCTTATATTGTTTGTAAAATATGGAAGAAACGTCTAAGCATTGAAGAAAAAAGTGTAATTTTGTAGCGCATAAATAGAAAATAAAGAATGAGCGATATAAAGCAATATCAAAATGCGGTAGATGTAATAAAAACCGCAATTCTGCAGAGTCAGGCGCGAGCGGCAAAGGCTGTCAACCAAGAACAGTTGGCCCTATACTTTGGCATCGGAAGATACGTATCGGCTAACACTCGAAAGAAGAATTGGGGTAAAGGTGCCATCGAGGCTATTAGCAGTCAGTTGCGAGCAGAATTGCCTGGACTACGCGGATTCTCAGCAAGGAATATCAAGAATATGCGCATATTCTATGAAGGTTGGTGTATGCTCGAACGGCCTAATTCGGCAGTCACGACTGCCAAATTTACAGAAATTAACACAAAATCGTCAGTTGCAACTGATGAAATGGAGAAGGCAATTGTTAATTCGGCAGTCGCAACTGCCGAATTTGCCGAAGACCGCGAAATTCGCCAATTGCAATTGGCAAACTTGCCCGATTTCCCTTTGCGCGAGTTCCTAAGCATCAGCTTCACACATCATATTGCCATTCTTGCAAAGGCGAAAGGCTACGACGAGCGCGTCTTCTACATGAAGTATGCCGATACTTACAAGCCTACCGTAGAGGATTTGGAAAAAGCCATCACGCAAGACCTTTACCACCATCAGGATAAAATCCCAAACAACTTCTTGTCTACCATCCCCGACTATAAGCAAGCCTATCGCGCCATCCGCATGTTCAAGGACGAGTATCTGCTCAATTTCATTAATGTAGAGGAACTGGGCATGCACGACGAGGATGTGGACGAGAGCGTCATTGAGAGTAATATCGTTCATAATGTGAAGAACTTCATCATGACTTTCGGGCGCGGCTTTGCCTTCTGCGGCAGCCAGGTACACTACGACAAACTGGGCCACGACCATTGGATAGACCTCCTTTTCTTCAATCGCGACTTGAACCGAACCGTCGTCTTCGAACTGAAGAACGGCAATTTCAGGGTGGGCTACCTCGGTCAGTTGAGTGCCTATTTGCGCATCCTAAACGACGATGACCGTCGCAATCACGAAGAGGCACCCATAGGCATCATCCTCTGCAAGCATGCCGACAAGGACTATGCCGGCTATATCATGCAGGACTTCAAGCAACCTATGGGTGTAGCCACCTATAAGATTGCCGACGAAATAGACCCAGAACTTCTGAAAGCTCTTCCTCCAAAGGAGGAATTGCAAAGAGTGTTTGAGGAGAGTAGTAAGAAGGAGAACTAATAGAAACGTTCGTAAAAACATATCTGCCCTCAGCCTTTCAGCCTCCACGTTGAAAGGCTTTTTATGTATGATATCAACCCTTAACCCTGAACCCTTAACCTTGAACCATATCTGTTCCGTGGTTCCGTTTTTCGCAAGAAAAACACCTGTTTTCTTTGTGCGTATTGGAATAATCGTTATTTTTGAGACCTGCGTCTCTAAAATACTCACGCTCTGAAGAAAAAATAATCGAATTATTTTGTTCTTCTCTCACTTAATCGTATTTTTGCAAAGTGGTTGAGTAGAAATGCCACGAGTTATTCATTAAAATGTGATTGCCTATGAGCTAAATAAATAAGGTTAAGACATAAAGACAAATAGCGTCCGCTTAGATTCTTGTCTTCTGAAATTCGCCAAATTAAAGAGACTATCAAGAGTGAAAGCAAGGATGCTCACGTCTCGGCGTGGGCTTTTACTCGGATATGATAGTCAGGTGTTTGGCGATACCTCAGAAGACGTAGACGAAGTAAGTAGTCCACGTTTTTTTGTGCATATTTCAAAGGAATACCGAATGACAAACAATTTAACCAAACAAACAATACGACAATGAACACAAAGAAATTTTTCATGCTATTGGCAGCGGTGCTACTGGGTAGCGCAAGTGCATTTGCACAGAATGGGAACAATGAACCTATGCAAGGAGACGTAAACACAGATGGTACGGTGGATGTAGCAGACATCGTTGGTGTCATAAAGAAACTAAAGGAAGCAGGCGGTGCGGTAGGTGAAAAGATGTACTATTGGTATGCTGGCACAGAAAAGGTAGGAGCCGACAATTTCACGGACGTTGCTTCCCGCATACCCGAAAGCGAAATCCCCGAAACAGGTTCTGTCTCAGCAGCAGGACAACATGTATATTTTGTAATGCCAAATACATACCATATTGAATCACTTGTTGACGCAAATGGCAATGCCATCGATTATACACCCACGGACATAATGGGATATCATATATACCAAACTGAAAATTCAATAAATGGAAGGGGCAATTATACGGTTGAACAAACAACTTATTGTGTTCGATTTAAAACTTTTTAACGTCCCTTGCATATAACTTTTCCCAGTTCAAACGTTATACACACATATATAGGTAAGAAAATATGTACAGGAAGATTTTAATTTGTCTGCTGCTGGCCCTTTCGTTCTCTCTGACTGCCAGCGCAACGGATTGGAGTGAATTAATTGGCAAGCAGCTGGTTTTGTATCGGTGGGGAAAAATGCAGGACCGTTGTTTTTCGGACTATTATCCCACGAATACTATGGGTAAAGAGCCTATAGAAAGAATAATACTATCGGATGCCACACATGTTGAATGGAACTATTCCCAACAGGGAAGCTTTGCACGCGAATGTTCCATCGAGGGCTCTGTTCTTACTTTCAAAGAATCTATTTTTGGCAATAAGCACCTGAGAATATTGGAAGTCAATGGGGAGGTTGTACTTACTTTGGGGGAGGATAGTCTGACGCGTGCCTTCTTTATTATGAATCCCAATCCAGCACCTTCTCAATTGCCCGCTTCAGTTAACAGTGCGAAAGGGTTTTGCAACGGCAAGTTAGATAAACTCCAACCCTACTTTACAGACCTGACCTATAGCAGCCGTACACCTATGGGAAGGCATTTCCTGTACCACAAACAAGTTTCTCAGGAAGAAAAGGCTTGGCTGGAGAGCACGAAAGAGGTGTTTGATAATTCTAATGTGCAAATTGGGGCGTATAATGTCAACCTCTACCCTCATGAAATACCTGTACAGGCTGACGTTCACAAGAATGGTGTTGTCTTAACCAACGCAGGTTTGGTGCTAAAGGATATGGCTATTCTATACCCTGAATTCATTAAATCCATCATTCACCAAGAGGCAGCAGACTCTTTCCGTGTGGATATGTTCGCCCCCGATGGTAAGCCCATTACCGTGTGCGTCAGCAACCGTTTTGTGCAGGAAGGGAATACCACTCAGATTTTCAGCATTGGAGAAGATGGATGCTACAACTGGATTTCCATCTTGGAAAAGGCGATTTTTAAATGGATTCAAGTTTACGGTGGGCGGGTTGAAATAATGGCCAATTACTGTTCCGAGATGATTACCCCTATGTTTACAGGCGATGGCAGAAGTTTCTGCATTCAGCCCGACCGTCTTGGGGAAAAGAATCTGAGCCGCATAATAAACACTTGCCTGGAGAACGGTATGATGGTAAATGCCGTGACAGATTCATATTTTTTGAGTCTTTTGAGTGACGAAGCGATTATTCATCCACTCATGGGTATCCGTATCATCAGCCCAGGAGCCGCCGCCAAATACTTTGACAAGAATGCGGTTAAGAATATATCTGTTGCAAAAATTGCTAAGGCAGCAGGATTGTTCCCTTCCAACTGGCGCAACACACAGACGGGTGACTGGGAAATCGGCTTCTTCGATGACTTTGCCATCTATGATTGTCAGTTCTGGAACTACAAACAGAAACAGCAGAAAGGCGACAAATATTCCTTTGTCTTGGAAAACAACAGCAAGGAAGTTACGGTTAACATAGGGAATCTGAAGAAGGACATTCGTACAATAGAGATTGCCGGCAAGAAAGCCAACTATGATGTTGTCAATACCAAGACCTTGCCCGACTATCCCACTAAGGACACACGTACAGGCTTTGTGGATAATGGTTACAAGATGGATACCGTAACCCTTGTTGGTTGGTTTAAGGATATGCCGGAATCTTACAGACAAAGCATGCCCTTCAAATTCAATTACGGGAACTTTTTTACAGAAGAGGAACAAGATTTCTCTGCGGAGTATGACGAGAAGGGATGCTTCTCCATTAAGATTCCTGTATTGAACAGTTCAGAGTTCTTTTGCTATGGGCTGTCAAACGCCATCCGTATGCCATTTGAGGCAGGTAAGACCTACTTCTTGTATTACGATTTCAAGTCTGGCAGCCAATACTTTATGGGAGATGACTGCCGCTTACAGAATGAAATCCTTACATATCCTGTTGAATGGATTTCAAACCGTATGGAGGAAGGAGGTAATTTTGACCGATACATAACATCGGTAGATAGCCTTCTGAAAACACAGTATGCAGCCATTGACGAGTTATGCAAAGCGCATCCCACACTCTCGGCACGTTTCCTGCAATACAAGAAAAATAACATCCTAAGCCAGCAGGCAGAAGATTTCGGCCAGGCTCGTTTCAGAACATCAGAAAACCGGTTCCCAGAAAATGCCAGCAAATATGCATACGATACTTTCTGGACCAAGATGGATAAACCATACACGCTATACCGTGACCTCATTTTTTTCCTGCGAGATTACCTTTATGATTCTATTCGAATAAAAGCAAGCTCATGGAATTATTTTGACCACCTTGAAAGTTTAGGTTTGGACGATAAAGAGTTAGCAGTTGTTAACCAATGGAAGTCTCGAATCACAGAGTTAAAAGAGGCTGTTGATAAAGCTACGACAACAGAAGAGAAAACACGTATTGCCCAAGAGTTTAATACCAAGAATGCTGAGTCTTTCAAGTCGGTGAGCAAAATATTGAATGGTCCAAAAGCTGCCAGAGTTATTCGTGGGAATCTGTTTATATCAGAGATGACGGGTAGCATTCAACCCCTCGATTCGTTGGGCGCAGATTCGTTCATCAAGGATATGTATCTATTTCGTCTGGCTTATAAGCAGATTGACTGGGGGCGTTGCTCGTTGCTCCCTGAAGCATTAGACACATTAAGGGCTTTGACCACCAATCCTATAGGCTTAGAATTAGTGGAAAAGAAAAGCGCAACCTACCTCGCCATCGAGAACCGTGATTTTGATAGGAAGGTCCTCAAATCAAACGACAATCTTGAAAATATCACAGAGGGTGAGGCATTGCTGAAGAAAATTATTGAGCCATACAAAGGAAAGATAATTCTTTTGGACGTCTGGGGCACATGGTGTAGCCCCTGTAAGGAAATGCTTTCTCACTCCACCGAAGAATATGCACGGCTGAAGGATTTTGATATGATATTCCTTTATTTGGCTAACAATAGCCCACAGAATTCATGGGAGAACGTCATTAAGCAGTACAACGTAGTAGGTGATAATGTGGTTCACTATAATTTGCCTGCCGATCAGCAGAGTGCTATCGAAAAATTCCTGAATGTTCATGCTTTCCCCACATACAAGCTTATTGACCGCGAAGGCAACGTCCTTGACGTAAATGCCGACCCTTACAACTTGGAAGATTTGGCAAGACTGCTTCAGCAAATGAAATAAAGAGCATGGCAGAAGAAGTTTAGATACTACCACAATTGTGCCTATATGGTAAAGCAAATGAAGAATGGCGGTCTGTCTCACGACAAGCCGCCATTCTCGGTATTAGCCTTAAAGTAAAAAGATTGTTTATTTTTTATTGATGAAAGGCTGACGGAAGGTGATTTTGCCACGATGGATTTTGACAAGGATAAACTGAAGGGATTATTGAACCTTTACGGCAAAGAAAATGCAAAATCTCCAGTTGTTTTAAATACTTTCTTAAATGAACAAGTTCTGGCCATGCATCACGGCCTGACAGAAGAAGAAATCAACAATCATAAAACAACTGTTGCACTGAAAAGTTGACACATGTGCCACTTTTTTAGCCTAAAAGTATTGTGATTCAGTATATATTACTATCTTTGAGACTCTCGTCTCGAAAATACTCTCGCTCGGATTTTCTCAAATATATTTGGAAAATCACTCACTTATTCGTATCTTTGAGACTCTCGTCTCGAAAATACTCTCGCTCGGATTTTCTCAAATATATTTGGAAAATCACTCACTTATTCGTATCTTTGCGCTGAAAAGTTGGCACATGTGCCATAAATTCATTGTACAATGGAGATAAAAAGAGACAGCTATTTGAATCAACTGGTCAATGCCCGACAGAATGGATTCATTAAAGTAGTTACAGGACCGCGCAGGTGCGGGAAGTCATACTTGTTGAAAACCTTGTTCCACAACCACTTGCTTTCAGAAGGGGTGAATGAGAGCCGTATCATTGAAGTGGATCTGGAGGATAGGGCCAATAAGGAGTTGAGAGATCCTGATGCATTGCTGGCATACGTCAAGTCCAGGATAACTAGCCAACAGTTACATTTCATTATTCTGGATGAGGTGCAGAAGGTTGATGAGTTTGTTGATGTGCTCAACAGCCTGCTACATATAAAGAACGCAGATGTCTACGTGACAGGTAGTAACTCGCATTTTCTTTCTACTGATATTGCAACAGAGTTTAGGGGTCGTGACCATCAGATAAGGGTTTATCCATTGAGTTTCTCAGAGTACTATTCTGCTGTAGGTGGAGACAAGAGCGATGCTTGGAAAGACTACTACACTTTTGGCGGTCTTCCCTTAATATTGTCCTTCACCACTGACCAAGAGAAGGCAGACTATCTGCGAAAGCTGTTCCAGACCGTATACATGGCAGACATATTGGAAAGATATAAGATCAAGAATGACAAGGAACTGCGTGAACTGGTCAGCATCTTGGCTTCCTCTATCGGCTCTCCCAACAATCCTACGAAGATTGCAAATACATTCAAGAGTGTTGAGAACTCAAATATCACAAGCCAGACTATCGACAAATATCTCCTTTATCTTAAAGAGGCCTTTGTCATCAATAAAGCGGAGCGTTTTGATGTGAAGGGAAGGAAATACATCGGTACATTGTCGAAATACTACTTTGAGGACTTGGGCATCCGCAATGCGCTGATAAACTTCCGTCAGCAGGAAGAGAACCACATTATGGAGAACGTCATCTATAACGAACTCCGTATGCGTGGCTATCAGGTGGATGTCGGTCAGGTAGAAATCCGGAAGAGAACCGAAGACGGGAAGCAGGAGAGAGTGCGTCTTGAAGTGGACTTCGTGGTCAATCAGGCAATTCAGCGCTACTACATACAATCAGCTTTGGCTATCCCAGATAAGGAGAAAGAGGATCAGGAAACCCAATCACTGGTTAATATTGATGACTCTTTCAAGAAGATTGTCATTGTAAAAGACAACATCAAACCCTGGCGCAATGAAAAGGGCATTCTGATGATGGGATTGATGGACTTCTTGCTGAATAAGAATAGTTTGGAGATATAAGCATTCGTGGAACAGGAGTGAAGCCAAGCAAAGATATTCTACAGCAAATGGAGGAAAAATATGTGGTTTTTTCCAAGTTGATTATTCCTCCTCCTGAATAAACCCTATTTTGCGTCTGGGCTTCTTATGTCTCTATTTATGAAATATGGCACCGATGATGTAATAATGCGGAGAGTACTTAAAGAAGTTGCTGGTTTTGACAGACTTCTCGGTTAGTTCTTTTTCGCCGCAGGAACGCATAGCTCCAGAAGTTGCATCCCACCAGAATGAGCTATATAGGACAAGCGGGATGAATGTGTTGAGGCGGAAGCTATCTGGTTGAAAGGGAGCCGCTCTGTAGCGGTAATACGTTCTGGGGGCTCCGGGAATCGGCTTCAACGTCAATGACCAGTGGGAGGATTCCATGTGTATTGCCTGAAGCGTGATGTTTTCTATAGAGTCTGATTTGACCGGTGTAAAGCCTATGGCGATAGTTTTGGAGAGACGATAGATGCCACGCTTTATGTCGTCGGCATCGTTCTCGGCATATATTTCCCGCTGATCTTCTTCGTTGAAATCCGAAATCATCGTCTTTGTACTAAAGTTGGGCAGAGTTTCTTCGCCAATCATTCCCTGTTGGTTATACTCGCGAATAACAAAGTCAAAACTCGAAACGGAGTCCCGTAAAGATGCAATGTCGTATGTGAAGACCTCGTATCCACACAACTTCATGTGTTCCATAAAATCCTCTGGACTAGCTTCTACTCTCTTTACTTCCTGTGCATTCACCGTCATTGCGACAAGAGTGAACAAGATGGTGATTATTCTTGGTTTCTTTCGCAGATGGAGAAACAGGATAACAACCGCGAGAATGATAGCAGCAATGACAATAAGGACGATGGGGAGAGACTTCCTGCCTGTGGTGGAGTCTGGGGCGGGAGCCTGTATGTAGGTGCCGTCGGAGATGAGCTGAAGGGTGCGGTCCAGAATGTAGTCGCCATCGTAGTGAAACTCTTCCTCGCTGAGTGGAATGTTGCAGTCGGGCATCACACCTCGAAGAGCGGGCAGGCGGTCGTTAATGGTTTCGTCGAAGACGATGCGCACCATGGGGATTTTGGCTGTGAACTGACTGTTAGCGAGTTGAATGTTTGCAAACTTTACACAGGTCTCGCAATGGTAAGCGCTCATAGTTTCTCTGCCTACAATATAGCCTCGGTAGCTACGTTTTATTGTTCCTGCCAGGAAGGCTGATGCAGAGGCAGAATGGCTGTCGATGAGTACATATAGGCGACCATTATAGCCCAGAGAGTCAACGGATGGAGTCTCGTTTTCTTCTTCGCCAGGCATCTGGTAAAGTCCCTTCCGCCCTTCAACGGGTTTGAAATTGCCAAAGATGGTGTCACCGGCAACCCAATTTAGGGTGGGACTGTAGAAAGCGGCGGCATTAACTTTCTGATAACCTCTGTGTGGACGGTCTGGCGTTCTTCCCATCAGGGCGCGAGTGATACGTGCCATTACATCACCATGCCCGCCGTAATTGTTGCGTACGTCGAAGATAAGGTTGGGCACCTTATTGCGTTCTGCAGTATGAATGGCTTCTACAATGCTATCGCAATCCACCTGGCTGAGTTCGAAGGTGCTGAGCCCGATATATAAAACGCTATCGTTCAACTGGCGAACGCCAATGGGACTATCCTTGTGGCGGTTGATATTGTTGCGACGAAACCACTTCTTCCTATCGGCGTCGCTGCCCTGAAAACAATCTGTCAGGGGGAGTTCTACCCGTTCGCCGTCCTCGAATTCGTAAACTGTGGCCTTTTTCGCATTCTGGTCTTCCTTCTTGAATGGATAGACGATTTTTCCCTCGTAAAAGAGAGCTTCGTCTACCACAGAAGTAACGCCGGCATCGTAGAGCGTTAAGTTACGTCGTGCGTTATTCCGTAGTTCGCTGACTGGTTTTCCATCGATGCGGGCAATGCGTCTGCCCACATAATTGGAATGAATTCCATCTGCAGCAAGCAATACCACGCAGGCATAATCAGACGAGTCACCCTCAGCAACATGCCCAACCATGAGGGGCGAGTAATAATACTCCAGTCCTTGCTTCTTGTCCTCTGGGTTATCGGGCACGGGGCAACGGATGTCGAGGTGCGAATCGTGGATGACTTGGTTGTAATCACATATGATGTTGGCAAAATCCTTAAGCGCAATGCCTTCTGCAGGGATGCGTTTCAGTTGCTTGCTGACAAAACTATCGTACTCCTGCTCAGTCATCAGATCTTCTAGTGAAGGGAAAATCTCCTTTATGCTACTGGTAAGTTGTCGGTAATCGCCTACTGCCTCTTCATGTGTCAGATGGAATTTTGTGGGTTGTGGCTCTGGCTTCCGGAAGGTAGAGCGCAAGCCAAAGGGTGTCATGGGGTCGTCGTTTTTTCCTTCGTACGAGACGGCTACAGAGATACAAGGCTCATTAATAACATGGTAGCTATAGCCCATGGTGCCAAGCACATCGCCACGTTTCAGGCGGGTACCTGTTGGGATAGCACTATTGCGCCGCAAACCTCCAATCCAGAGTTTTTTGTTTCCTATCTTAAGCCCAGTCAAGAAGGAAAGACAGCGAATGTCCCATCCTTTCTTACGGAACTCTTCCTGGTGCTCTGCAATCACTTTATCGTAGGGATTGTCGTGTGAACCAAAAGATGATGATGTATATAGTGAAAAACTGTAATCATAATCATAGTCTTCCACCACAGCATCATCGGGGCAGATAATCTCCGTCCCCTCGGGAGCGGTAATAAAGAGGTTTCCAAAGTTCAGTTCCTCCCCAATCATGTCCTGCGGGCGATAGATGACACCTTGCCCCGCCTTCTGTCCCTTGACGGGCCAGAGCCAGTTATTTGTAGACTGCGCTTTGCAAAAGAATGGGCATAACAGTAGCAGAATGAGGGTTGCGGCCCTCATCGGAAAGATGAGATGTTTCATAATTTTTGGTGTTAATTAATAAAGGTAAATACCTGTGTTTTTCTTTTTCTCCGTAGGAATCATCAGCATAGGGAATCTCCACCGGCGTGGTGATGAGATTGACGATTCGTCCGGCTGTAAAGCGAATCTCCATTTTATTTACTGCCGATGCAGGGAGGTTCGGAAGGTTGTTAATATCAATTTTCTCGCCGTTCAGTTTGATGGTAGCTTTGTATTCACCATAGAGCGGTAAGGCTGGAGAGTGTTCAATGGGATCCGCCTCGATGTAGCTGCCGAAGTCACCCTCGACCCATGTTCCCTTGAGCCAGGTTATGATAATTCGCTCTCCGTTATCGGTAAGTTCAAGCATTTTCTCGTTAGCAAATTCTTGATTATTTGTCTCTTGCTTAGGTGCCTGAGAACGGAGGTTAGCATAGGAAAGGCCTGCGGCAAAGGACAGTCCAGTGAGGAAAATAGCTCCGAGGAAGATGGCGGCAACCTTAAAGAATGAAGAATGAAGAATGAAGGGTGAAGAATTTGCTGCCGCTTTAATTCCGTTATTTCCACTTAATTTGGGCTGCAGCATGCTGAAAGTTTCACGCAACTCGTTGTAATAATCTTTACATTCTGAGCAATGAGCCATGTGCTCGTTACACTCGCGCTCAGTCTGCATATCTATGGTCTTATCGAAAAGGTCAGCAACCTTTTCCCTGAACTCCTTGCAATTCATAATAGTATATGTTTTAACCCTTTATCTTTTCCTTTTATTGTTTCATTCCCCTGCGGATTTTCTCCAGCCCATAAAGAAAGCGGGATTTTACCGTAGGGAGCGGTAGTGAGAGGATTTCTGCTATCTGCATAAAACTATTGTCACCGTAAATACGAAGGCGGATGACTTCGGCCTGCTCTTCGGGAATCACTTTCAGCAATCTGGCTATGCGTCTGTAGTCATCGTCGTTTCTGGTTTCAGTTGGCGAGTCAGCCATATCTGCTTTTATATCCAATGGAACAGTTTTGATTCGGCTGTTGTTTGTTTGCCATTTGGTGCAGATGTTTGTCAACGTACGGAAGAGGTAACTCTGCAAGTTATGAATTTCTTGTCCTTCATGATCCTGTAGTCGTGAATGCAGCTTCAGGAACGTCTCCTGTAGTACGTCCTCGGCATCGACTTCATTGCTGAGCCTATAACAGGCGTACCTGAGCAATCGCGGTCGTTCGGCCTTGAACACCTCAGCGAGTTCTTCTTGAGTTACATCCTTATTTTTATTCATTTTTCCGCTTCTTTATAGATGCATCTACCATTAAGACCCAGAAAGCCTATAAAAAGATTTAATTGTGGGCAATTATTTTTCATTAATGCACAAAAGTACAAAGTTTTCTGAGAAATTTTGTAATTTTTACAAAAAGTAACAAAACGAATTGTGCCTTTCATTTTACCCGCTTTTCCTTCCACTTCGATGCGATGACGCAAGGAAAACGTACTGTTTATTCTCCATTACACAACTCTGAGATACCCAGCAGGGTTGTGTCTGTTGTTCCTTTGTATGTGGCATCTATTATTTGCAGTAGGTTCTGGTTTGCCTTTTTGCCTGCCAATGGTTGAGCAGGGCAAAGAAGGTAAGGCAGAAGAGGGTGGAGAGGATGAGGACAATGGCGTCGGACTGAATGATTGTTGTACGGAATGATTGCCATATCTTCAGACCGAAGAAATAGACAAACACGGCGATGCCCAGCACGGATACGACGACGATGGTAACAAGTGCAATGATTCGCTCGCGACGTTCGGCCTCTACCTGCTCGCGATGGATGCGCTGCATGGTGCTGTAGGCGAAGTTGGTGGGCAGGCGTTTCGGCTCGATGGGAGTGAGGGCCTGACGGAGGGCGCTTGGGCTAGTTGACAGTTGACAGTTGACAGTTGACAGTTTTTTATCTTCCGGTTTCATGTTTCATCAGTAAGTAAAGTTTGCGACGGATGCGATGGAGGCGTGTGGCAATGGTGCCGGCCTCCAGGTCGAGAATGTAAGCGATGTCGGCCAGCGACCGCTCATCGTAATAAAAGAGGTCTATGAGCGTCTGCTCGTCGGGCTTCAGTCGGGTGATGGCTTGGCGGAGGTCGCCGATGCGCCCCTCATCCTCGAGGGCGTTATCGACCTCAGTATCAGAGATTTGCGGCTGGTCATCGATGCTGATGTACCGCATGTGTTGCTTGCGCAGCCACGAGATGGTGGTGGTATAGGCGATTCGGCAAATCCACGTGCCGAACGAGGAACGGCCGCCAAAGGTTTCCAGACGGTTGAATGCACGGACGAAGGCATCCTGCGTCAGTTCCTCGGCATCCTGCTGCTGTGGCACCAGTCGTGACACCAGCGCGAAAGCCTCCGGGCCGTACCGCTCCAGGAAATAGCCGAACTCCTCGGCGTGTCCGTCGAGGATTCGGGCTATCAGATGTTGCTCGTCCGTTTGCTGCATCAGAATTGGGATTCGTCTTTCTTCTTATCCTCTGACTCTTCAGCCCTGCGTTCTGTATAGTAGGATATCAGCAGACCTATTCCGCCAAAGAAGCTGACGCAAGAAACATAGATGATACCGCCTATATGATGGAGGAAATCCCAACTAGAAAGGGTATCGAGACTTCCACTGGCTGTCATAAGGTTGAGGAAGAAGCCGACAAAGAAACCTAAGCCCACACCCATCAGGAGCCATCCAACGCGCAAGGCAGTAAACTTATTGCCGCTGCTGTAGAGTCTGATACCTTTGAAATCGACGTTAGACAATTCGGTGATTTTGCTGATAAGCATCAGCCGTTCACGCTTGTGTACGAACAATTCAACCACTTTGTAGATGCAGCCAAATACGATGGCGCAGTTCAGGGGAATCATAATCCAATCCATAGTCTTTTTGAATTTAGAGTTATTACTTTCGATTTATTTATTTTGAATCTTTCTTGTTGAATTTTGAATTTTGTTTTTTTTTCGTCTCTATCTGTTAGACGCAAGTTTTTCAAATGACATTACAACGAGTCAGAAATATTTTTTCAGGTTTCAGGGTTTTTATTGCTTTTTCTTGAACATCTGCTTGCAAAGTTACGAGTAAATGAGGGAAAAGAAAAATAAATTTGTTTATTCGCTCGCTTAATTGTACCTTTGAGACCTACGTCTCGAAAATACTCTTGTTCGGGAATAAAAATATTGTTTTATTTTGTATTCCGCTCACTTAATCGTATTTTTGCCCCCAAACAAACAATAAAAGGATATGAAAAGGACAATTTTATGCACCCTACTCTTAGGAGTTCAATGTTCATTGTTCAATGTTGCCACTTCGTTCTCGCGTTCCGCTCGCGACCCCTTCGGCGTTCAATGTTCAATGGCTTACGCCCAGACCAGCATCACGCCCGAGGTTCTGAAGACCCTGCAGGGAAGCTATACCGGAACGCCTGCCGAAAAAGCGATGCGTAATGCCATCAGCAACGTTGGCATTGCCAAGATGGCTATCAATCAGGAGAATGTTGGAACCAAAGATACGAACTTCAGCATCGAAGTGAAGAATACTGGTATTACTGACCAAAAGGGAAGCGGCCGTTGTTGGCTCTTTACAGGACTGAACGTGCTGCGTGGTCGTGCCATGAAGAAATTGGACACAAAGGACTTCGTCCTGAGCCAATGCTACCTTTTCTTCTACGATCAGTTGGAGAAGAGCAACCTGTTCCTGCAAGGCATCATAGATACCCGCAAGCAGCCCATCGATAGCGAGATGGTACGCTGGCTCTTCCAGCATCCACTCTCGGACGGCGGAACCTACACGGGCGTTGCCGACCTTGCTACAAAATACGGCGTTATTCCTGCCGACGTAATGCCCGAAACTTACGTCAGCAATAGCACCAGCGAGTTCTGCGGTCATCTGAAGCGTAAACTCCGCGAGTTTGGTATCACACTGCGTGAGAAGAGCGAGGCAGGTATGAGCGAGAAGCAACTGCAGGCTCTGAAGGTGGAGCAGTTGGGTACGGTTTATCGGATGTTGGTATTGGCTTACGGCGTGCCTCCTACACAGTTTACTTGGAAGGAGAAAACCTACACGCCCCAGGAGTTCTTCAAGACCTATTGTATCAGCGAGGGCGAGGACCTTAACAAGGATTATGTGATGCTGATGAACGACCCCAGCCGTCCCTACAACAAGGTTTATGAAATCGACTATGACCGCCATGTCTACGACGGGCACAACTGGCTTTATGTGAATCTGCCCATCGAGGAACTGGAGAGCATGGCCATCGCTTCCCTGAAGGACGGCTGCCAAATGTATTTCAGTTGCGACGTAGGTAAGTTCCTGGACCGCAACGTGGGATTTGCTGATATCAATAACTTCGACTACGGAAGCCTCCTGGGCACTACCTTCGGCATGAACAAGAAGCAGCGCATCGAGACTTTCGATAGCGGCAGCACGCACGCTATGACCCTGATGGCTGTGGATTTGGATGGCGAAGGCAAAGCCAAGAAGTGGAAGGTGGAGAACAGCTGGGGTGTAGATAGCGGCATGAAAGGTTACATCGTCATGACCGACGAATGGTTCCGCGAATATATGTTCCGCGTAGTAGTGAACCGCAAATATTGCCCCGCCTCCGTTCTGGAACTCCTGAAGCAGAAGCCTACCAAACTTCCCGCCTGGGATCCGATGTTTATGCCAGAAGAATAAGGCCCCTCTTCAACCCCTAACCCCTCTTCCCCCAAATGGGAAGTGGGGAATTATAACTAAACTGCCCAAGCCCCTGCTAGCAGTTCCCTCCCATTTGGGGGAGGGTTAGGGAGAGGGGCCAGATATGGAAACTACAAGACAAAATAAAATTGCCCGACTCATTCAGAAGGAGTTGAGCGATATCTTTCAGAAGCAGACCAGCGCCATGCGAGGTGTGCTGGTAAGTGTGAGCGCTTGTCGCATCAGCCCCGACCTAAGTATCTGTCGTGCTTACCTGAGCGTGTTCCCCAGCGAACGCGCCGAGGAGATTGTGCAGAACATCAACAATAACCAGAAGCAGGTTCGGTACGAACTGGGTACTCGTGTGGGAAAGCAACTGCGTATCATTCCGGAGTTGAAGTTCTTCATCGACGACTCGCTGGATTACGTTGATCATATCGACGAATTGCTGAAAAAGTGAATTTCCCATTCTTCATAGCAAGGAGGTATATCTTCAGTAAGAAGAGCCACAATGCCATTAACATCATCAGCGGCATCTCTGTGGTAGGTGTGGCCGTTGCCACTATGGCACTCGTTTGCACGCTGAGCGTCTTTAACGGCTTTCACGACCTTGTGGCCAGCCTCTTTACGGCCTTCGACCCTCAGTTGCGCATCACCCTTGCCGAAGGGAATACCATACCGGCGAACGATGGACGCTTGCAACAACTGCAGAAACTTCCTTGCGTGGCTGTCTATACGCCCGTAATGGAGGGTCAGGCTATGGTGGTGACCGGTGGAAAACAGCATGTGGTGACCATTATGGGTGTGGCGGATAACTTCAGCAAGCAAACGCATATCCAGAAGATTCTCTACGGCGACGGCTCTTTTGTCCTTCATGCCGATGTTCTGGAATATGGCGTGCTGGGCATTCAGTTGGCCGCCAGGATGGGGCTGAGTGCCGACTTCTCGGAACCCTTGCAGGTTTATGCTCCCAAGCGGGGTGAGCGCGTGAATATGGCCAATCCCTTGAGCTCTTTCAACCATCAGGAGTTGCAAAGTCCGGGTGTTGTCTTTATGGTGCAACAGGGGAAATACGACGCCAACTACATCATCACCAGCCTGGGGTTTTCCCAAAGGTTGTTCGACCAACAGGGGCGTATCTCGTCGGCTGAAATTAAGCTGAAGAAGGGCACATCCCTCTCGCAAGCCAAGAAGGAAATCAGCACGCTACTGGGCGAGAAATTCACGCTTCAGGACCGCTACGAGCAACAGGACGATGTTTTCCGCATCATGCGCATCGAGAAACTCATCTCGTACCTTTTCCTTACCTTTATATTATTAGTGGCCTGTTTTAATATCATAGGCTCCCTTTCCATGCTGATGATTGAGAAGAAGCAAGACGTGCAGACGCTCCGCAGCATGGGTGCAACCGACCGACAAATCTCTCGTATCTTTATGTTCGAGGGCCGAATGATTAGCCTGGCCGGAGCTGTTATCGGCCTTCTGTTGGGTCTTCTGCTCTGCTGGTTACAACAGGAATACGGTTTCATCACCATGGGCGAGAGCGAGGGTAGCTTCATCGTAGAAGCCTATCCCGTAAGCGTTCATCCGTGGGATTTGGTCCTCATCTTCGTAACTGTCCTGTTGGTTGGCTGGGCCGCCGTCTGGTATCCGGTAAGATATCTTTCCAAGAACTTACTATGAGCACCGCTTACCCTTTTGCTCGTCCCCTCTACGTAATGGCTAAGGCTGCAGGCCCCTTGTGTAATCTTAGGTGCCAGTATTGCTATTACCTTGAGAAGCAACATTTAGTTAATTCAAAATTCAAAATTCAAAAAAGCCTCCCTCCTCGGGGGGAGGTATGGAGAGGGGGTTATTGGAAACCTACGTTCGCGACTACATACAACTACAGCAGACACCTGAAGTGCTCTTTACCTGGCACGGAGGAGAGCCCATGTTGCGTCCGCTGACTTTCTACAAGCAGGCAGTTCGCTATCAGCAATATTACGGACGCGGCAGGCAGATAAGCAACAGCATTCAGACCAATGGAACGCTCCTTACGCCCGAATGGTGCCAGTTCCTGCACGATGAAGGCTGGCTCGTCGGACTCAGTATCGACGGAACAAAAGAGATGCACGATGCCTATCGCGTGGATGCCAAGGGGGAAGGAACCTGGCAAAGGGTCGTTGATGCTATCCACATGTTGCAGGACTATGGGGTGGAATGGAACGCTATGGCAACGGTCAACCACGCCAATGTCTCTCAGCCTTTAGCATTTTATACATTCTTCCGCGACGAGTTGCATTGCCAGTTCCTGCAACTGAGTCCTGTGGTGGAGAGAATCCGCCACCATTCCGACGGTCGTCATCTGGCTCAGCTTTTCGATGAGAACTGCGCCATTGCTCCCTATAGCGTTAAGCCTGCCGAATGGGGAAAGTTCCTCTGCGATATCTTCGATGAATGGGTTCGGCACGATGTGGGCGAAATGTTCGTGAATGTCTTTGATGCCACTCTTGCCGGTTGGATGGGTGTGGCACCAGGTATCTGTGTCTATGCCGAGGAATGCGGTCATGCTGTTGTCATGGAGCATAACGGCGATGTGTACAGTTGCGACCATTTTGTCTTTCCGCAATATCGGTTGGGTAATATCCTTACCGACGGACTGCCGCAAATGGTATATGGCGAGAAACAGACCGCTTTCAGCCGCCTCAAGAAAGATTCCCTTCCCCGCCAATGCCGCGAGTGCGAATGGCTGAAAGCCTGTCATGGCGAATGTCCCCGCCTCCGTTTTCTGCATACGGCTGATGGCGAGCCGGGTCTCAACTACCTCTGTGCCGGCTACAAGATTTTCTTCCAGCACGTTGCGCCCTACATGGATTTCATGCGCAACGAGCTCTTAGCCGGTCGCCCCGCCAGCGGGGTCATGACAGCGTTTGTCTGACCCGATGGCCTAATTACCGAATGCTTTCTGAAGCCTTTTGTATTCCTTCTTTGTGATTTGGATTACGGTGCCGTGACGAGGGGTAAAGAGGCCCTTGGTCTCGGTGTTCTGTACGAAGGTGAAGTGCTTCAGGTCATCGCTCTTGGTGAACTGATAGTAGCCGTCGCGGTAGCAGTCGTACATCAGACACCAACCGCCACCAATGAGGGGGAACACTCCGGAGCCTTCCACATCGTGATTGGTGGTCTCGCAGAAGCCATAGTGCAAAGTCCAAGTTTCGGGGCTGTGCAAATCCGTGAAAGTATATTGCTTGATGCCCTTGTGTCGACCGTCCGCCTCGGTCTTAAAGAAGAGGTGGTACAGTCCGTCTTTATCCTGCACGATGTCCGTATCGATAGAGGGAGAATGGAAGTCGAACAGAACCTGGGGTTCGGTTTCCAGCCCGCTGAAATCATCGTTGGCATAGCACCAGTACACGCGGTCGTAAGGGATAGAACCATCATCGGTCAGCAACGAGAAGTAAACCATATATTTGCCTGCCGACTTATCGTAGATGGTCTGTGGCGCCCATACGCGGGTTACGTGGGCAAAGTTGGTTCCGCTGAATCGCTCGGGGAAATGAACCGTATGATGCTCCCAATGAATCAAGTCGCGAGAGCGAAGGAGCACCATACCCCTGTTGCTGGCCCAGCCTAACGACGAGCGCATATCCGTTACCACCAAGCGGAACCAGCCGTCCTTACAACGCAGGATATGCGGGTCGCGAACACCCTTGGCCAAAGCTATGGTATCGCTTGCCACAATGGGTTTTCCGCCATTCAGCGGCGTATAGTTAAATCCGTCGGTACTTACCGCATAGCATATCTGTTCCTGCTCGGGAGCGTTGCCCGTGAAATAGGTAAACAGGTAGTACTTGCCCTTGATATTTGCCTGCGCCCAATTGCTAAGGCAAAGGCACGCCAATATTCCCCAAATAAACGTTCTTTTTATTTTCATAATGTATTAATTGTATTTGTTCTTGGTGCAAAAATACTAAAGATAATTCATAATTCACAATTCATAATTCATAATTTGCACACGAAACTTAAAAAATGAACGCCGAAACCTTGTAAACCATCGTATAAATCACTACTTTTGTAGCCATAATCCACATTTATCATCTTTGGCCTCATGCTTAAACGACTATTATTATTAACAATCGCCTGCGCTTCTCTTCCTGTTTTTGCCGAGAAGAAAGCAGCCGATTTTGACCCCGTAGCTTACGTGAACACCTTGCAAGGAACCAATTCGCACTTTGGCCTCTCGCACGGAAACACATTCCCAGCTACTGCCATGCCGTTTGCGCAGCATATGTGGACGCCGCAGACGGGAAAGAACGGCGATGGGTTCAAGTATCTTTATATGTCCAACGAGATTCGGGGCTTCGGCCAGTCGCACCAATGCTCCCCTTGGGTAAGCGATTATGCAGTTTATACCTTCTTTCCCGAAGTAGGAACGCTGGAAGTTGATCCCGAGAAACGTGGGGCAAAGTTCTCGCACAATAACGAGAGTGCCCAGCCACATTACTATAGCGTACAGTTCGATAACGGCATCCGTACCGAGTTTGCGCCTACGGACCGATGCGTTCATTTCCGCTTCTCTTACCCCAAAAAGGGCGATGCGTGGTTGGTTATCGACGGCTATACGGCTCAGAGCCAAATGGAGATAGATGCCGAAAAGCGCCAGATTCGCGGTTGGGTGAATAACCAGCGATTTGTAAATCATGCCGAGAACTTCCGCAACTATTTTATCATTCAGTTCGATAAACCTTTCCTGGATTATGGCTTGTGGGATAAAGGTGCTTTCCTGAAGTTCAAGGCTGGCTCAAAGGTTCAGGCCAAGGCTGCATCGTCTTATATCTCTCCCGAGCAGGCAGAAATAACGTTGAACCGCGAATTAGGTGCTGATAAGACTTTGGAACAGACCAGGAAACGCGGACATGATGTCTGGCAGAAGCTGCTGAGCCGCATAAAAGTGGAAGGCGGTACCGAAGAACAGTTGCGCACGTTCTATTCCTGCCTGTTCCGCGCCAACCTGTTCTCACGCAAGTTCTACGAAATCAGGGAGGACGGCACGCCTTATTATTATAGTCCCTACGACGGGAAGATATACGACGGCTACATGTTTACCGATAACGGTTTCTGGGATACCTTCCGCAGCCAGTTTCCGCTCACCAATATCCTTCATCCCACGCAGCAGGGCCGTTATATGAATGCGCTGCTGGCCGCTCAGAAGCAATGCGGCTGGTTGCCTTCGTGGTCGTTCCCCGGCGAGACGGGCGGCATGTGCGGCAACCATAGCATCTCCCTTCTGGCCGATGCCTGGGCAAAGGGTATTCACGACTTTAATCCCGATTCGGCCCTTGTAGCATACGCTCACGAGGCGATGAACAAAGGGCCATACGGAGGTGCCAACGGTCGTGCCGGTTGGAAGGAATATTTCCAGTTGGGCTATGTGCCTTTCCCTATGTCGCACGGAAGCGTGACGCAGACCCTCGAGTATTGTTATGACGACTGGTGTGCTTACCAATTAGCCCGTTCGTGTGGCAATAAATTCTACGAGCAAATCTTTGCAAAGCAAATGTTCAACTACGTCAACCTTTGGGACCCCGATATCTGTTTCTTCCGCGGACGCGATACCGACGGCTCTTGGACGGAGCCTTTCTCGGCCGTCAAGTGGGGCGGCCCCTATACCGAGGGTTGTGCCTGGCATTACATCTGGTCGGTATTCCACGATGTGAACGGACTGATTGGTCTCTTTGGCAGCAAGGAACGTTTCTGTCAGAAGATAGACTCCGTT
Organism: Bacteroidaceae bacterium; assembly: GCA_017445925.1. Taxonomy (GTDB): domain Bacteria; phylum Bacteroidota; class Bacteroidia; order Bacteroidales; family Bacteroidaceae; genus Physcousia. The sequence goes on from JAFSRW010000064.1 coordinate 94,383, forward strand.
TTCTCCGTTCCCGGTGAGGTAGATCCCGGTTGGTACGGGGGCAAAATTCACGAGATGGTAGAGATGGAACAGGCCAATATGGGCCAATATGCCCACGGCAACCAACCCATTCAGCACATGCCTTACCTGTATTCCTATGCCGGTCAGCCTTGGAAGACGCAGTATTGGGTACGCCAGATTATGGACCGGCTCTACAACTCCACACCCGATGGATTCCCGGGCGATGAGGACCAAGGCGGAATGTCCTCGTGGTACGTTCTTTCGGCTCTCGGCCTTTATGCCGTTACACCCGGCACCAACCAGTATGTTATCGGTTCGCCCATTTTCCGCAAGGCAACCATCACGATGGAGAACGGCAACCAGTTCGTCATCGAGGCGCAGGACAACAGTCCGCAGAACTACTACATTCAGGATGGGCAGCTCAACGGTCAGTCTCTCACCCGCAACTACATCACCTATGATGAAATCAATAAGGGCGGTCGTCTCACCTTCAAGATGGGAGCCGAGCCGAATACTTCCCGGAATACTGAGGAGAAAGCTTCGCCTTACTCCGTCAGCCGTTAAAAGGTTAAAAAGTTAAAGCTTTAAAATAGATTCAAATTAAATAATGTTCTAAAATGAGATTTTCAATTTTTAATTTTAAATTTTCAATTGCAAAAGCAGTTTTCTTGCTGCTTTTTGCTGCAGTAAGCGTTTCATGGGCGCAACCCCGCCCAGAGTATCCACGTCCACAGTTCGAGCGTCAGGATTGGGTAAACCTAAACGGTGAATGGAGCTACGCCTTTGATTTCGTGGGCTCCGGAGTAGAGCGACGTATGTACGAAAGCAAGGGATTCGACGGTAAGATTACCGTTCCCTTTGCGCCAGAGAGCAAGCTTTCGGGTGTTGGCTATACCGATTTCATCAACAACATCTGGTATCATCGCCAGATTCAGATGCCTGCTGGCTGGGCAGGACGTAATATCATGCTCAACTTTCAGGCTGTTTATTATAACTCCGAGGTGTATGTGGATGGTCGTCTGGCCGGTCGTCACTTTGGCGGTAGCACGGGCTTTGCCATCGATGTTACCCGTTTCCTGAAGGACGGTAAGGCACATGATCTGGTGGTTCATGCCTACTCCGATACCCGCACCACCAAGCAGCCCGCCGGCAAGCAGAATGTTCGCCAAAGTCAGTTCGAGTGTATGTACACCCGTACCACCGGCATCTGGCAGACCGTTTGGATGGAGCCTGTTGATGCTAAGGGCCTGAAGAATGCGCAGGTCATTACGGATATTGACCAGAAGCAGGTCATCGTTCATCCTCACTTCTATGCGCAGGATGGTGGAACCATAACCGTTACCCTCAAGGATGGCGCTAAGGTGGTGGCTACCAAGACCGCCGTTGCTACCGATGCCTCTACACTCATTCTGCCCGTTAAGGCGCCTAAGTTATGGAGTCCCGAGAGCCCCTTCCTTTACGACCTCACCTACGAAGTAAAAGATGCTCAAGGTAACGTCGTGGATAAGGTAGCTTCTTACATCGGCATGCGTAAATTCCATTGCAGCGGCAATAAGACTTACCTGAACAACGAGCCCTTCTACCAGCGACTAGTGCTCGACCAGGGCTTCTATCCCGATGGCATTTGGACGGCTCCCTCTGATGAGGCTCTAAAGCGCGACATCGAGCTTTCTATGGCTGCCGGCTTTAATGGTGCCCGTCTGCATCAAAAAGTCTTCGAGGAACGTTTCCACTATTGGGCAGATAAGTTGGGTTATATCACATGGGGCGAGGCTCCCTCTTGGGGTATGAACGCTAACGACCCCGAAGTGGCTCGTAACTTCACCTCCGAGTGGACGGAGGAAATTGTTCGCGACCGCAATCATCCCAGCATTGTTACTTGGACACCTATGAACGAAGAGTGGTGGCCCGACCGCGTACAGTTCCCCCGCTTCGTTTCCGACCTGTACGACCTTACCAAGCAGCTCGACCCCACCCGTCCCTTCCACGATGTCAGCGGCGGTGCGCATGTCAAGACCGACATCTGGTCAACCCACAACTACGAGCAAGACCCCAAGCGCCTGCAGGAGATTATCTACAGCAACGGCAAGTGGTTCCAGGCACCTCACGACCCCATAGATATCTATCGCACCAACACCGGTTTCAACCGTCCTACCGATGTCAACCGTTACGACTATCCGCTCTATACCGAGCCCACCATGCCTTACATCCTGGACGAGTTTGGCGGCATCAAGTGGGTAAAGGGGCAAGACAAGGCCACCGGCAACACTGGCGCCTCCTGGGGTTATGGCGAGCCGCCTCACTCCTTGGAAGAGTTTTATGTTCGCCTGGAGGGTCAGGTGGATGCACTCATGAATATCTCCGACCAAGTTTGGGGCTACTGCTTCACGCAGCTCACCGATGTAGAGCAGGAGCAGAACGGCGTCTATTTCTACGACCGCACCTCCAAGTTCGATATGAACCGCATAAAAGCTATATTCTCAAAGAAACCTGCTAATAGTAAGTAAATATGAAAACTAAAACATTTGCATTGCTTGCTCTTTTAGCTGTTGCGACATTAGGCGCAACAGCTAAAGATCTCACAAAATATTGTAACCCCTTCCTCGGAACCGCCACCTTGTGGACACCCGACGAGCTGGGATATACCCGCACCGAAGTGAAACGTGCCTGGGGAGCCGAGACCTTCCCCGGTGCCGCGATGCCCAACGCAATGGTGCAATGTACACCCGTTACCATGTATCACAGCGGTAGCGGCTACCAGTACGAGGACCATCAGATTTATGGTTTTGCCCACTCCGCCAAGGGACATTGGGATCAGCTTCATCTGCCCATGCTGCCCGTAACGGGTCGGTTCTATCCTTACAACTACTGCTCGTGGTTCAGTCATACCGAGGAGGAGGCTCATCCTGGCTACTATAGCGTGTTCTTACAGCGCTATCATGTAAAGGCCGAGCTGACCACTACCCTCCGTTGTGCTTATCATAGGTACACATTCCGACCAGAGGACGAGAAGCGCCTGTTGGTGGATATCACCAAGAACAACGGTCGTCCGCGCCGATGGGACATCCGCAAGTCCACCGCTGCCAATGCCTTCGAGGGCTATCAGGACGGTCACGGCCGTATGTACTTCTATGCCACCGCTAACTTGCCGGTAAAGAGCGTCCAATTAGAGACCGCCAAGAAGCAGACCATCGCCATAGTGGATTTCGAGAACAACAAGGGTGCAGCACCCCTCGAACTGAAGATTGGCTTCAGCTTCGTCAGCATCGAGAATGCCAGGGAGAATCTCGAGGCAGAGATGGCTGCCAAGGGTTTTGCCGATGTCTATAAAGCGGCTGATGAGACTTGGGAAAAGATATTCTCCCACATTCAAGTAGAGGGTGGTACAGAGCGCCAGAAAGGCCTTCTCTACAGTACCTTGTATCGCGCCTTCCTGTGGCCCGTGCTCCGCAGCGATGTCAACGGAGAGTATCTTGACAACCGTAACCAAGTGGTCAAAGGCGACTTCCGCTACTATACCGACCCCTCGTTCTGGGATACCTATCGGAACAAGTTGCAGTTGCTGGCCATGATAACGCCCGATGTGGCATGCGATATTGTCAAATCGTGCATGGATCGCGGTGAAAAACGTGGCGGCTATATGCCCACCTTCTTTCATGGTGACCACGCCTGCACCATGGTGGCAGGTATGTGGCAGCGCGGAATTCAGGGATTTGACTTGGAGCGTGCCTATCGTCTCATCCTCAAGAACGCCACCGTTCCCGGTCGTGGCGGCAGGCCTTATTTAGACGAATACATTCAGCGCGGGTGGATAGCCGAGAAGGACACCACCGATGTGCCTACCGAGGACGAGTACAAGGCTGCTGTTACCAAGACACAGGAGTATGCCTATGATGATTATGTGGTAGCCCAAGTGGCAAAAATCTTAGGCGATAAGGCTAACTACAAGCTTCTTATGCAGCGCAGCGGCAACTATAAGAACCTCTTCGACCCCAGTACGGGCTTCTGGCGAGGCAAGATCGAGAGCGGCGAGTGGATCAGGGATTTCGACCCCTACTATCCCTACTATGCCTATATGTATCGTGAGGCCAATGCCTGGCAGAGCCTCTTCTTTGCTCCACACGACCCCGAAGGTATGATAGCCCTCTATCCTAACCATCAGGCGGTAGAGCAGAAGTTGGACAGCCTCTTCACCGAGCCTTGGCGCGGATATGAAGCCTGGAATTTGACAGGATTCATGGGTAATTACTGTCACGGGAATCAGCCCGACCACAGCGTTCCCTATACTTATTATTTTATAGGAAAGCAAGAGAAAGCCCAGCGTATTCTGAATGAACTGATGGACAAGTACTACGATATGGGAGCCGACCATCTTGCATACGCCGGAATGGATGATGCCGGAGAGACCTCCTCGTGGTACGTTCTGAACGCCATAGGCCTCTACACTTATTCCCCTGCAGATCCCGAGTACATCGTGACGGTTCCCTTATTTGACAAGGTAACCTTCCGCATGGGTGATGGCCGGAGTGTGGTAATCCGTAAAGAAGGCAGCGGCGAGAAAATCCAGCAAATCCTCTGCGGCACCAAGCCTCTAAAAGGGTGGTTCATCAATCACAACGATATGCTGAAAGCTGGGGAAGTGGTTATCAAACTGTAGCTTTAGTCGTTCTGAAACAAAAATAAATCCGGAAGTACTTTTGCGCTTCCGGATTTTGTTTGTTGTGGTCGGGGGCAAGAGTTAATTCTCGCCCATCAGCTCGTCCAATTTCTTCATGATACCGTCGCCATGGAGCCAGCGTTCTACGATGATGCCATCCTGACCGATAAGCAGAGTGAAGGGAATGCTCCTGATGCCATAGACCTTTGAAGCCTCACAATCCCAACCCTTGAGGTCAGACATGTTGAGCCACTTGATGCCGTATTTGTCGATAGCACCCTTCCATGCTTCTGCATCTCCATCGAAGGACACGCCAACCACCTCCAGTCCTTTGTCGTGGTACTTCTCCCAAACGGCTTTCACGTTGGGAAGCTCGGCACAGCAGGGGCCGCACCAGCTTGCCCAGAAATCCACGAAGGTGTAGCGGTTGTTGGGCACGATGTCCGAGAGGCTGAGCTCGCCGCCTTCGGGAGTCTGCATCTTCAGGTCTGTGTACTGACGGCCCGGAAAGGCACGCATCTGTCCCTCAACATGGTCTGCAATAAACTTTGCCCAGAAGTTGTCGGGGAAGTTTTCCTTCATCTGCTTGGTGGTCTCCTCGATATACTCGGGATACCAGTAGAGCTGGAAATCGCGCAGCAGATAGATGCCGAACATGTCGTTCGTGTGGCGGCTCAGAAAACCTGACTGGCATTGCGCCTGCTCTCTCAATATAGTAAACAGTTCTTCTCGAATCGACTCACGCTCTTCATCGCTTTGCGCATTATCTTCCTTTTCATAAAGCGAATCAATCTTTTCTTCAAACACTGTAACGGCATTATGATAGGCAAAGATGCTGTCGTTGAGCGGCGTGCCGGTGGGATAGGGTTCGTCTTCTCCTTCCTTGGGGATGTTCAGGGTTATGTCGCCGGGCTCGCCGATAACGCGATAGAAATCGCGGTCGCCCTCTCCGTAATAAACACGCAGGATGCAGATGCTATCCACGGTACTCTGCCATGTGTAACGGCCGTCGGTAACGGGAACATTAGCAAGGAGTGTGTCGCCATTGTCGTTAAGCATTGCTGTGATACGGATGCTGTCGAGATCGCGCTCTACTGTACCGGAAAGGGTAATAACATTGTTTTTACATGCTGCCAGCATCATTGCTGCGGCAAACAAGAGAAGTTGAGTTTTTTTCATTTGATTTTATGTGTTTGTTAAACGTTTGCGGTACAAAGCTACGTTTTTTCCCCATTAAATGCTGCAGGAGAAGGGGAAATTTAAGAATATTTAGGAGACTGTGGAAGAAGAATAGATGAAAGGTTTTGACTTCTTTTAGCAAAAGAAGAAAAAAAGAGCTAGGTCTTTTCTTTATTTTCTCTTTTTCTTTATACTTTTGCGAAGTCAACATTCAAATTCATGAGAAAAAGTAATTACGATAAGTTCCCCAGCACGCGTACGGACGGTATGGCCATTGTCGGCTGGGAGAAGATAGTATCCACATTGAATGAACAATGGGCCGATGAGCCGGTTTGGGCCATCGACCTCTACCCAGGCACTTACGAGGAGGATTTCCTTGCTGCCTTTGCCAAGACGGGTCGAAGGATTATAGATACCCGCTCCCTGATGAGGCCCGAGGAGGAAATCCGCCAACTTACTGAACGTTTTATTACAGACGATGTGCTGTTCGGATACATGTCGAACGTGAGATTGGAGGAGTATTTCCAGCCTCACCCCCAACCCCTCTCCCGTGAGAGAGGGGAGAAAGGCGTCATTATCATCGGCACGGGAGCGGCATTTGTTGCGGAAAAGTACTCCCCCAAAGGGGAAGCGGAGAGGGGGTTCCCCATAGTCTACGCCGATATGGCCCGCTGGGAGATTCAGCAGCGGTTCCGTAGGCACGAGGTGAAGGCGTTGGGTATTGATAACAGCCAAGAGGAGCCTTCGCGACAGTATAAGCGCGGGTATTTCAACGACTGGAACATCGTGGACCGATATAAGGATGAGTTGATGCAAGCGCATTGCATCCAGTACTGGATTGACAGCAATAATCGCCTGGAGCCTAAGATGATTTCTGACCAGCAGTTCCGTCAGGGCATGGAGCGCACAGCCCGTAAGCCTTTCCGCGTGGTACCCTTCTTTGATCCCGCTCCCTGGGGCGGCCAATGGATGAAGGAGGTTTGCGACCTGCCTCGTGAGGAGGCCAACTTCGGTTGGTGCTTCGACTGCGTGCCAGAAGAGAACAGCCTCTATTTGAATCTGGATGGCGTGCTGGTGGAATTCCCCTCGCAGGATGTGGTGCTGACGCACAGCCGCGAGCTGCTGGGCGAGCAGGTATGGGCCCGCTTCGGCAAGAGCTTCCCCATCCGTTTCGATTTCCTGGATACCATGGGCGGTGGCAACCTGAGCCTGCAGGTGCATCCCACCAACGAGTTTGCCCAGCGTGAGTTCGGTCTGCCTTATACGCAGGACGAGAGCTATTATCTGCTGGATGCCGGCGAGGATGCTGTGGTGTATCTGGGTCTGAAAGAAGATATTGATAAACATGAGATGATAGAAGACCTGCGTGCGGCGCAACGAGGCGAGATCTCCTTCCCTGCCGAGAAGTATGTGAATAAGATTCCAGCTAAGAAGCACGACCATTACCTCATTCCCGCAGGAACCATCCATTGTTCGGGTGCCAACAGCATGGTGCTGGAGATTAGCTCCACGCCCAGCATCTTCACGTTCAAGCTGTGGGATTGGAACCGTTTGGGATTGGACGGTAAGCCTCGCCCTATCAATGTGGAGCGCGGCAAGTACGTTATCCAATGGAACCGCACAACGGAATGGGTAAACCGGAACATCCGCAACCACTTTGAGGTGCTGTCGCAGGAAGACGGCGTCATGGAGGAGCGCACAGGTCTGCATCCCAACGAGTTCATTGAGACCCGTCGGCATACATTCACCAAGACTGTGGAGCACAACACCAACGGTGGCGTGAATGTGCTGAACTTAGTGGACGGTTACGAGGCTGTGGTGGAGAGTCCGGAGGACAAGTTCGAACCCTTCACGGTTCATTATGCCGAGACCTTCATCATCCCCGCCTGCGTAGGACGCTATACCATCACGCCCGTGGGAGGTGAGGAATGCAAGACGATAAAGGCATACATAAGAAAATGAAGAATGAAGAGTGAAGAATTGAAAAATTATAAAAATGAAGGCTGCGATTGAGCGAGAGCAATGATAAGCTTGCTTAAGCATTGCCGAGCGTGAGCAGGCTCGACCGCAGGTCAAAGTTACTGTGCCCGTCGATTTTGTCGACGGGAAAATAAGAACCCTTAGACAATAGCAGAAAACATTAACTAATAAAACCTAAAATTATGACTAACGACAAGAAAATTGTGCTGACGCTGGATGCCGGTGGAACGAACTTCGTGTTCTCAGCTATTTGCGACAATGAGGAGATTGTAGAGCCCGTTCGCCTGAAGGCCGTAACGACCGATACCGAGGGCTGTCTGGCTACTTTGGTTCAGGGTTTCACTACCGTAAAGGAAAAACTGGATGTGGAGCCCGTGGCCATCAGCTTTGCCTTCCCCGGTCCTGCCGACTATGAGAGAGGCGTGATAGGCGACCTGCCCAATTTCCCCTCCTTCCGCGGTGGGGTGGCGCTGGGGCCGTATCTGGAGAGCGTGTTCGGCATTCCCGTATTTGTGAACAACGACGGCAACCTGTTTGCTTACGGCGAAGCCTTGGCAGGAGCCCTTCCGCGAGTAAACAAGGCTTTGGAGGAGGCTGGCTGCAAGCGCCGTTATAAGAATATGGTGGGCATTACGCTGGGAACCGGATTCGGTTGCGGCGTGGTAATAGATAAGGTTCTGCTGACAGGCGACAACGGTTGCGGCGGCGATGTGTGGTGTATGCGCAACGGCATGTATCCCTTTGTGATTGCCGAGGAGAGTGTCAGCATCCGTGCTGTCCGCAGGGTGTATGCCGAGATGTCGCACGAGCCGATTGGCGACCTCACGCCCAAGGATATCGGTGATATTGCCAACGGAACGCGTCCCGGTAACATGAAGGCTGCTCAGGAGAGCTTCCGCCAGTTGGGTCAGGTAACGGCAGCCGCTCTGGTGAATGTGCTGAACATTGTGGACGGAATTGTTGTTATCGGCGGTGGTCTTTCCCATAATTCCAAGTGGATTCTGCCCGGCATGATGGAAGAGTTCACCCGTCCCGCCGGAACCTTCACGGGCAATCTGCTCCCTACGCTCCAGAGCGAGGTCTACAACTTCGAGGACCCCGATCAGCGTGCCGCCTTCCTGGTGGACAAGGATGTATATGTGGATGTGCCCCACACCGACAAGAAGGTGCTCTACCAGGCTCAGCGTAAAGTGGCTGTCTGCATCTCCGAGTTAGGAGCCAGCAAAGCCATCAATTTAGGTGCTTATAACTTTGCCATTAATCAGATCAAGAAATAAAAACGTTAGGCTTTAGACCTTATACTTTAGCCAAATAATGCTATTATTCAGTCCCCAATGAAAAAGATCTTTAAGTATTTTTCCCTCCCGTTTGGGGGAGGGTTAGGGAGAGGGGCCGCTCTTCTCTTCCTTATTGGTGCTTTGGTGAGTTGTGATACGCCTGAGACCATCCCTCATTGGTATCCCCGTTATGTAGAGCCGCGTATCGGTACGGCTCATTGTCGTTACTTCCATTTCGCCCCTGGCGCTATGCCCTTCGGTATGGCCAAGCCCGGCCCCAGCACCAACGGTCATTTGGGCAACAAGGACGGTTGGGAAGCAACGGGTTACGATTATCGTGACGGCTCCATCGAGGGCTTCCCCTGCACCCACGAGTTTCAGGTGGGCGGCATTGTGCTGATGCCTACCTGTGGAGCGTTGAAGACTGTTCCCGGAGCCGTTGATTCCGAGGGCGAGGGCTACCGCTCCAAGTTCTCGCACGACCAGGAGGAAGCTACTGCCGGCTATTACTCTGTTAAGCTGCAGGACTACGGCATCACTGCCGAGGTTACCGCCACCCCGCGTGTAGCCTTCCAGCGTTATACCTATCCCAAGAACGAAGAGAGCCGCATCCTCTTTGACATAGGAAACCGTTCGGGCGAGAGCGGAGCCGTTAAGGATGCCCATGTGGTGGTTTGCGAGGATGGCAAGACCGTTGAGGGCTATGTTATCACGCTGCCCGAGTACGTCAAGAAGTACCAGCCCGGTGCTCAGGTGCCCATCTACTTCTCTGCCGTCTTGGATAAGGAGATTGCCTCTGTGGGCGCTTTCAACGGAGCCGATGTCCGCGAGGGTGAGCGGGAAGCTACAGGCCCCGGTGCCGGCGTGTATGTAACCTTCCCCACCGAGGAGGGCGAGAGGGTGACTGTAGCTGTGGGAATCTCTTATACATCGGTTGAGAATGCCCGTCTGAATCGCGAGTCAGAAGCCAAGGATATGACCTTTGATGAGGCAAGGAAACAATGCGATGAGGCTTGGCAGGAGATGCTGGGGCGCATAGACGTCAGGTTTGCCAAGGACGATGATATGAAGAAGTTCTATACGGGCCTCTATCATGCCATCCTGGGCCGCGGCTTGTGTAGCGACGTGAACGGAGCCTATCCCCGTCACGATGGCGGCATCGGCCAATTGGAGCTGAAGGACGGCAAACCCGTACATAATATGTATAATACGGATGCCTTTTGGGGTGGCCAGTGGAACCTGGGTCAGCTGTGGATCTTAGCTTATCCCGAGTACACATCCGACTATATCAGCAGCCACCTGCAGGTGTTCAAGGATGCCGGTTGGATGGGCGACGGTCTGGCCAACAGTCGTTACGTTTCGGGCGTGGGAACCAATCAGTTGCCCCTCATCATCAATGCTGCTTACCAATGCGGCATTCGCGACTTCGATGTGGAACTGGCTTACGAGGCTTGCCGCAAGAACGAACTGGACGGCGACAACCGACCCTTCGGAGCCGGCAAGTCAGATACCAAGGAGTTTGTGCAGTACGGCTATGTGCCCCACGTAGAGAATGCTGAGGGGCCAGCCGAGAAGTTCCGTTTCTCAGCCTCACATACGCTGGAGTACGCCTTTACCTCTTGGGCAACCGCTCAGTTGGCTAAGGCGCTGGGCAAGCCCGAATACGACCAGCTGATGAACCTCTCTAAGGCATGGGAGCGCATCTACGACGACAAGGAGAACTTTATGCACCCCAAGGATGCCGAGGGCAACTTCATTCCCAACTTCGACCCCATGGAGGTGTGGCGCGGATTCCAGGAGGGCAACGCCTGGCAATATACCTTCTATGTTCCCCACGATGCCAAGTCGTTGGTGGCTAAGGTAGGCGAGGAGGAGTTCAATGCCCGTCTGGACAGCATCTTCACCCTCTCTCAGCCCAAGATTTTCAGCGGCGGAACAGAGGTGGGAGCCTTTGCCGGACTCCGTACCCTCTACAACCAAGGCAATCAGCCTTGCCTGCATATCTCTTGGCTTTTCAACGAGGCCAATCGTCCGTCCAAGACACAGAAGTGGGTACGTGCCATCCTTGACGAGTTTTACGGCACCGACGGTATCCACGGCTACGGCTACGGTCAGGACGAAGACCAGGGCCAGTTGGGTGCTTGGTACGTTATCTCCAGCATGGGTCTGTTTAGTGTAACGGGCTTGAACAACATCAACCCTACCTTCTCTCTGGGCAGTCCGCTCTTCAACAGAATCGTCATCTATCTCAGCCCCAAATACTATTCAGGCAAATATTTTGCAATCCAAACCTACGAATCCCTGAAGGCTATGCCCAAGGACGGTGAGATATACGTGCAGGAGTATCGCCTGAACGGCAAGAAGTTGACCGACCCGCACATCTCTTTCGCTGATGTGGTAAAGGGCGGCAAGTTGGAGATAAAGATGGGTGCTGAGCCAGTAGATAAGTATTAAATGAAGAAAGAATTACAAGTCTTATAAGACCCACGCCCCATAAGACCCATAAGACCTATAAGACCTATGAATTATAAAAAACTTTTCCCCGTTATGCTGTGCTTCTTCGCCATGGGGTTTGTGGACCTCGTGGGCATAGCCAGCAATTATGTGAAGGCCGACCTGAATCTGTCTGATTCTATGGCTAATACGTTGCCTTCGCTTGTATTTCTTTGGTTCCTGATTTTCAGCATTCCTACCAGTCTGCTGATGAACAAGATAGGCCGAAAGAACACCGTGTTGGTCAGCCTTGTAATGACGTTGGCCTCGCTGCTTGTTCCTATCTTTACCCTCGACTTTACCATGCTGCTGCTTTCCTTCTCCCTGTTAGGAATAGGAAACGCCATTATGCAGACCTCGCTTAACCCGCTGGTGGATAGTGTGATGAAGGGCGGCGCCTCGGCCAGCACCCTCACTTTTGGGCAGTTCATCAAGAGTATCGCTTCTTTCTTGGCTCCCATCATCGCTTCTTGGGGTGCTACCACCAATGCGTTCGGCTTTGGTTGGCGAGCACTCTATCCCATCTACTTGGGCGTGGGTGTGTTGGCAACCTTGCTACTCTTTGGCACACGTATCAATGAAGCCCCCGCTACGCAGGAACAGAAACCTGTGGGAGAGCAGTTTGCCGGTTGCTTTGCCTTGCTCAAGAATCCCTTTGTGCTGCTTTGCTTCCTGGCTATTGTCTGCCATGTGGGAATTGATGTCGGCATAAGTGTAACGGCTCCTAAAGTTCTAATGGAGCGTTTGGGAATGAATCTGAACGATGCCGCCTATATTGCTACTGTATATTTTGTAGCCAAGGCTGCAGGAAGCTTCAGCGGCAGTTTCATCATGAAGTTCCTGAAGGATTGGAGCTTCCTCTTTGTTAGCGTAGCCATGATGCTGATAGCCCTTGTGGGCCTCTATGTGGGCAGCACCCAATGGGAAATTTACGGAGCTGTAGCCCTGATGGGTTTTGGCAACGGTAATCCCTTCAGCATTGTCTTTGCTCGTGCATTGGCAGCAGTGCCCGACAAGAAGAACGAAGTCAGCGGTCTCCTTATCATGGGAATCTGCGGAGGCGCCGTATTCCCCATGCTCATGGGAGCAGCTAGCGATGCTGTAGGCAGTCAGGCAGGAGCTATTGCTGTAGTATCGGTAGGTGTCTTATATTTGTTGGGCTACTGGATGACAGGCTTGCGACGTAAGAGCTAAGAAGAACGTGGTGTTAAAGGCGTTCGCTGCAACTGCATGGTGTTGTCCATTAGCTGGCGGATAGCATTTTGAAGATAATTGTCGGTACGCTGCTGCTCGGAGGATGGAGTGGTAGCGTACTTCGATTTATTGGCAAGCCAGAAGGTTGGATCTTTGAAGGCTACGCGTTCCTCATCCTGCGTGCGCTTGACAATATTATTGGTAACCCAAAGGGTGGAATCGAAGCCAACCTTATCTATCGCTTGAATCATGTTCTCCCTGACGCGGGCAGATTTGTTGAACGTAAGTTTCTTATCTCCCAGGTTGTAGAGCAACTGTCGAATTCTGACGCTGTCTTTGGTAATGATACCAGACATGTTGGCAATTTCGGTAAACCCATGGTCATGCCTGTAATCTACGTGCATGCTGTAGTCTATTCCTGTATAGAAATGTTGCTCTCTGGCTTGGTCATAGAGCACGATTTGCAGGCCGTGCATCTGCCCGTCGAAGCGGAGCAGACGAAGGTTTTTACGGTCGACGTACAATGTGCCATCCAAGACGGGGCGTGAGATGATGGAGGGGTTACCCGTAACCTTTATCTTGCTGATTTCTGTGCCGTCCTCTTCGGTAAACTGAACGCAAGAAACCTCGTATAGGTTCTTTATCTGGCGGAAAACAATATCGGCAGGCACGAAGGTATAGTCCCAAATGTCAAAGTTCACCAGAACGGGCGATAGTTGCAGGAATATGTGCAGGTTGGTACGGCCAAGCCCCGTCAGACTGGGACCATCCAGCTGTTCGCCTCTTAACTGACCACGACTGCCGCTGTGGAAGGTGATATCGCGAATCTGCACGCACGACTTAGCTGTCATGAAGGCTTCTGCCAACTCATCGGTTCCGGGATATTGCGTGGCCATTCGGAAGAAATACTGGGCTTCGGCCTTTCGATGCTTTCTGGCCTCGCGCTGCATTTTATTAACCAATTGGTAAATGATATTGTCGCCACGTGTGACGGTAATCTCCCTGAGCGTGGTGGAGATGGGCTGCATACGAATGACAGCAGGCAACTCAGAGGCCCGAGAGGTGATACGCTGGTAGCCTATACAGGATACGCGGACGGTTTCTGAAGGGAGGCATCGCAGACAGAACTCACCATCGTAATTGCTTATGGTTCCGCAGGTCGGCGATACGTACACATTGGCATATTGTATAGGTTCACCTGTTTCTGCATCGCGAATAACCGCACTTATGGAATCAAGTTTCTCTTGCGCAAGAATCACGCCAGAGAGGCTTAATAATAATATGGTAAAAATACTTTTATAATTCATAATTTACAATTCATAAATCATACATCAGCATTAACCCAAGGGGGCGCTTTATCTGTCCTCTGGATAACTGATGCCGGTTAGAATTTTTCCTGCGGGAGTAATTCCCTCTGCACTTACGGTGATGCTGGTAGTGTTGCTGTTGTTCCAAAGCGTGATGTTAGCTTGCCCCTTTTCGTCTAGTTCAAGATTGGGGTTCCAATAGAGCGTACGACGATAATCTTTCGTGTCGGGTAAAGGACGATTTCGGTAGCAAGGATTATAAAACTCCTGACTCACGTCAAAGCCTTGAAGGACGAAGTGACGGTCGCGATACGTTTCGCGTTTACCCTCAGTAAGCGGTTTGTAGCCTACATCTACTGTCGGTTGATTGGCACCTGAATAGCGCGGGCTGCCTTCCATACGCGGCGCATAGTCGGTGATAAGGTTTACCGAACGGAGTGAGTGCAGATAATCCAGTTGGATGGTCTTCTCGTCCATTCCGGTAAAGGAGTAGGCGTAACGGTTAGAAGTGCTCCAGCCAAGGCCAGGATTGAATCTTCTTCCCGCAACATCAGCCCAGCCTAAGAAGCTATCAGCAGGGTCTTCCCAAGCATAGCGTAACGCTCTCTGGTCGTCGGCAGTATGGTGATGCTCTACGGCGCTGGTAGCCTGAAAACCGTACTTGGCGGGGCCTCTAAACGGGAAGTGCGACATTGTATTTGAGGTGGCAAGAGTGTGCCATGAGTAACTCTCTACAGCATCTTGGTACCTTTGGTAATGCCTGTACATATTCATATCTCCTACCAGCAGACGCTCCACCCATCTGGAGAATGCATTCTTTCCGGCAAACCACCCGGGTGTGAAGCCTGCATCCACACACTCATTGAATATCTGGTAGGCATCACGTGTAACAGCTGGGTGCGAGCTGTCATACGAACGTAGTCCGCCATGCTTGCTGCGAACTGTAACTGTTGCTAGTGTGTGTCCGTCTCGCAGGCTGGACATTAAGGCTGTTCCCTCCCTTGGCGGTGCTACATGGGTATGGTAGAAGCTGAAGGGTTTGCAGAAGCGGGGATAGTAAGGTGTCAGGCGGACGTAGAACTCGGGGTAATCAGTCTCTGTCGGCTTCACCCATTGATGCTCCAGACTGGGAACGGCCTTGCCCTTACTCCTCAGTTTATCGCGCTTGCGGAGCAGTCTACGCCCTTTACGGGTGGTAGTCAATGGCTCTTTCCATTTTGTGGTATCGGAAGCTGACAAATCAAGGGTGCAACGGTTGTAGAAGCCGGGGAATTCAAGAACAAAGCGTCCGTTCTTGGTGGTGAGTTCGCCATAGACGCTTTCTACGCCTATGTCGGTTGGCTTGTGGTATTCGGCATGCACACGGACTTCACGATGCAGATTGCCCTCATCATAGTAGTTTCGCCCATCAAAGGTTGCTGATTCATTATCTTTCAGCAGATAGCTATATGCGTTATGTTTGTCGCGTGCCTCGCTGGCATTTCCTAAGATTGGAATCATGCCTTGCGGCTTGCGCAATTTGCTGTGTGAGAACCATTCGCCGCCCTCTGGACGCGAGAAATCGTAATGCTTGATTTCCTGGTCCGTCATATTACCCCATCCTTCAAATCCTTCGTGTCCGATGGCTACATAACGGTAAACGGCGCCAAAGTAAATGGGCGTTTTCTCGAATGGATGATTGACGCGGAAGATGCCTGGTGTAGCCATCGTTATCCAGTTATGACGCCTCCAGCCTTGTACCATTAGCAGGAGATCGAGGTGGCGGCGGTGCGTCTCATCGTCTTTCTCGAAGTAATAATCGGGTTGTTCCACAAAGCCGCGAATCTGACTGCACAGCAGCATTTCGGTAAGAATATTGCTGCTATCGTACAGATATTCTGATGTGGAAGCATCTCTGACAGCCAAAGAGATGGTAGAGCCTGCAGCCTGTGGATTCTCTATAGCAACATGAATGGAATCAAAAGGCTCGTACTGAGACCGAATACCCGAGAAGTGCATCTCGGCGGTTTTTATGTCCTGCTGATGACGGATGAAGCAAAGCCGGTCGCTATACACACGCCCTTGCGCATTATAGACCGTTACTTGTGCTACACCCGTAGGCAAAGAGTCGGTAGGGATGCTGATTTGTGTATCTTCAGCCCGGAACTTCTGAAAATAATGCAAGGCACCACCCACGGTAACGGTAACACCTAGCGTCTCGTTTGCAGCCTCGCCTCGAGGTTGCAAGGTGAGCAACAACTGGTGATTTTTGATATCAGTTCGTACGGCACAACCGTCTTTTTCGGCCTTGGGCATACGCTGACGGATAACCTGATTGCTGTCGCTGGTAAAGACGGTGGAGTAGGTAATATCTGGCTCGTAGGTAAACTCCAGCGTTCCTCTGCCTCGGTTCTCAGTCCGTTGTTCTTGAAGCAATTCTCCGCCCTTACCGTATAGGCGCATGATGCCGGAGATATGCTCGCCATCGTCCTCGTTTACCTCAAAAGCTACGCGTGCACGCGTACCTTCAACTATTACACCACCCTCGGGGTAGAGATTAACTACTGGAGGTTTTTTCTTTACATCGGTACGGAAGTAGCGCATGTGGGGCCGTTCTGTCATATCGTGGCTATAGAGACCGGGAGTTTCGGGTTTATCGTAAATGGGGAAGATGCGACAGTATAGTTTCTCGTAATCACGATAGAATTCCTTGGCCATTTTCTTGTTGAAGAACCACCGTTCAGCGGGCCATGTGTGCGGATGCTGGTATTCTCCCCAGTTGAGCTGCCAACGGGTGTAAGCGCGCAGTTCGTAAAAGCCACCGTAGAGTGAATCGTTGAGCACAAAAGAGCCTGTTCCTTGCCCGTCTTTTAGTTTTACCAGATGTCGTTCCAGCATATAGCCTTCTTGATTCCAAAGCTCGGCATAGAGTAGCTGGCTGAGGTTGGTAAGTTTGCCTGTATCACTACGACGGACGTATGCCTTGAAGTAAAGCGTGTCGCCTGCAAAGTAGCAAGTATTGTCCATATGCACAAACACTTCTTCTTGCGGAATGTTCCTGCCGAATTTTTCCAGATGCTCTTTCCAACCTTCCAAAGATGTAGGCAGGGCAGGATTCTCCTTGGTGCCCTGAAAGAGATCGGTGAAGTCCCATTGCAGGCTATCCCCTTCTGCTGCATAAGCAGGGGAGATGGCAGTTAGAATGACAAGTAATATGAATAAGATATATTGTTTCATTTTTCCGATTGTTTTTTCTGGAAGAATTGCTTTATTTGTTTCAAGGTGGCCTTGCCCTCAATATAGATAAGGGTAAGAGTGGGACCATTGTTGCGGTAGAGGATGTAGGCGTGCAAACCCTTACGTTGCGGCAGCTCATAGAAGCGGTGCTCAGAAGTTTCTTCTGTGGTTATAGCCTTTTCGGCATCAGTTTGCACAAGTGATGCGATACGCTGATGGTCGGCAGCTGACGGATTCTTGATTTCAAGACTATGGAAGTACGTCAGGTGGAAGTTCTTCAGTCTTTTGCCGCTCATTACCACCTCCGTAGCATTCTTTTTTACAGCCAGCTCATCAAAGGCCGTCTGAATAGACAGGCCTTTCTGTGCCCACAAACCAAGATGTGGGCTCAGCATGACTAATATAATTGTTAGAATCTTCTTCATGGGTCGAGAATTACGGGTTGGTGGATGAAAACATTTCTGTCAGTTGTCGTTCCATCAGCAGGGAGGCATCAGCTTCTACATCCTGACCGGCAATACGTACGCTGCTGATGTTCTGTTGCTGATACTGGTACCATCCCAAGAAAGCTACGGCGCTCAGGCATGCTGCAATGGCCAAAGTTCTAAACGGATGCTTTATGGACGGTTTGTGCTGCATTCTGCTAACATGTAGATAAGAGAGAGTGGCTCTAATCTCATCGAAACGAGAATTCCGGGCCTCTTTGGTACAAAGGAATTTACGCAGCCTTTGTTCCTCCTCATCGGTGGTTTCTGCCAGGAAGTAGCGCTGTGCCATTTCTTCCCAATAAGATAAGTCGTGCTGTGTCATCTCTTTGTCTTTTTATAGGTTTCTCTGATTATGTTTCTGGCTCTGCTTAGCTGCATTCTGACGGCAGCTTCCTGCATCCCAAGGTTTTCTGCTATTTGTTTGTACGTTTCATCGTTGATATCGTGCCGAGTAAGAATTTCTTTCTGAAGTGGTGTCAGTTGTCGTTCTATCAGCGTTTTTATTTGAACGAACGTTTCCTGGATGTCTATATCGGGTGGCGGTTGGGTGATGTTGACTTTATTAAGCGATGTATGCGGATGCCTCTTCTCCTCTCGCCACAAACTTATCTGTCTGCGATGCGTGGCAACAGAGAGCAACTTTTCTCCTTCAAGGGCTGTAGCGGGATCGTATGGACCGGACCACAGCTGGCAGAAGGCATCGTTAAGCGCGTCTTCTCCCTCATGCAAATCCTCGTGCTGCAACCGCTGTCGCAACTTTTTATAGGCTTCTATCAGGAAGTTTTTGCTCATTTTTTATACACCCTTTTGTATATATAACGCACAAGTTATCGTTTTGTAACAAGAAAAATGATTTTTTTTCAATATTTTATGCCCCAAAGGTATGTTTTTCCTTGTAAACTTTACTGCCACACGTGAGAAAAATTACTGCTATGTGTGGAAAAAAATATTTTCGGGAAATATTTTGGAGGTAATACATCTTTTTCATAAATTTGCGGGCAGAATGAAGTACATAACGTTGCCAGAATCGTTGATGGGGGATACCCACCTTTCGTTCTACCTGGCCATGGAGGAGTATGTGGCGCGACAGTTAGATGAGCCGGATTGCTTCTTTATGTGGCAGGTAGGGCCTACGGTTATCTTCGGCAGAAATCAGGTGATGCAGAACGAGGTGAATACCGGGTACTGCAGGCAACATGGAATAGAGATGTTCAGACGCAAGAGCGGCGGCGGTTGCGTTTATGCCGATGAGGGGAACATCATGCTGTCCTATATTACCAGGAGCGACAATGTGCCTTTTACCTTCAACCGATTTATGACGATGCTGATATTTGTGCTGCAGAAGCTGGGTGTCAGGGCTGTGGGTACTACGCATAACGATGTGATGATTGGCGACAGGAAGGTTTGTGGAACGGCATTCTATCAGTTGCCTGGGCATAGTATTGTACATAGCACCATGCTTTATGACACTAACATGGAGCACATGCTGAACGCCATTACGCCATCGGCAGAAAAGTTGCAGAAGAAAGGTATCGAGAGTGTGAGGCAGCGAATTACGTTCTTGAAGGATTACATTACCCTGAACATCGGGGAGCTGAAGGCTTTCGTCCGCCAAACGCTTTGCGACGGTGAGTTGCAGCTCACGGAGGCAGATGTGGAGGCCATCCGAAAGATTGAGCAGGAATATCTGGACCGGGAGTTCATTCAGAGAATGTAGTTAGTTGACAGTTGACAGTTGAGAGCTGATAGTTGACAGTTGAGAGTAAACCAAAAATAAGATATTATGAAACAGACTTGCCTTTATGACAAACATGTGGCATTGGGTGCTCTGATGTCACCCTTTGCGGGCTTTGATATGCCCATTCAGTACACAAACATTACAGATGAACATCAGGCTGTGCGCACGGCTTGCGGCGTTTTCGACGTGAGCCACATGGGTGAAGTAACCGTTTGTGGTGCAGATGCCGAGCGCTATGTGCAGCACATCTTTACCAATGATGTGAAAGGTGCTCCTAAGGGAAAAATCTTTTACGGCATGATGTGTTATGAGAATGGCGGAACGGTAGATGACCTGTTGGTATACAAGATGGGAGAGGGCAACTTCTTTCTGGTTATCAATGCCGCTAATATAGATAAGGATTGGGCTTGGATGCAGGAGCAGGCCAAGGGATTCAGTATCGACCTACAGAACCGTAGCGACGAATATGGCCAGTTGGCAGTGCAGGGTCCTGAGGCTGAGCAGGTGGTGGAACAGGTGCTGGGCCTTGCTTGCAAGGAGCTGGAATTCTATACCGTAAAGACCATTGGCGATGTTATCGTAAGTCGTACCGGCTACACGGGCGAGGATGGCTTTGAGATATATGCAGGCCCGGGTTATATTAATGAGTGTTGGGACAAACTCATCCAAAGTGGCCGTTGCAAGCCCTGTGGTTTGGGTTGCCGTGATACGTTACGCTTTGAGGTAGGTTTGCCTCTTTATGGCGATGAGCTGAGCGAGGACATTTCGCCCATTATGGCGGGACTGGGAATTTTTGTCAAGTTAGACAAAGAAGAGTTCGTAGGTAAGGAGGCGCTCCTGAAACAGAAGACCGAAGGCGTGGCCAAGAAGTTGGTGGGCATAGAACTACATGACAAGGCTATCCCCCGCCACGGTTATCCCGTGCTCAATGCCGAGGGCGAGAACATCGGCGAGGTAACAACCGGTTACCATACGATTTCTTCGGACAAGAGTGTTTGTATGGCACTTGTCGACAGCAACTTTGCTAAGTTGGGAACTCCGTTACAGGTTCAGATCAGAAAGAAGGTCTTCTCTGGCGAAGTGGTGAAGAAGAAATTCTACGACAAACACTATAAGAAGTGATATTAATTCAAGATTCAAAATTAATAGATTCAAAATATAACTAATAATCTCAATATTATGGCAACAGTAAAAGAAGGACTCTATTACAGCGAGTCGCACGAGTATGTAAAGGTAGAAGGTAACGTTGGTTACATTGGTATAACAGATTATGCACAGCACGCATTGGGCAATGTGGTTTACGTTGACCTGCCCGACGTGGACGATGAGGTAACAGCTGGTGAGGAATTTGGTGCAGTAGAGAGCGTGAAAGCTGCCAGCGACATCATCTCTCCTGTTAGCGGAACTATCGTAGAGGTAAACGAAGCCCTCGACGATGAGCCCGAATTGCTCAACAAGGATCCTTGGGAGAACTGGATTATTAAGGTGGAGCTTTCAGACAAGAGCGAACTTGACAGCCTGATGGATGCGAAGGCTTACGAGGCATTTTGTGAGAATGCATAATGTTCAATGTTCAATGTTTAATGTTCAATGAATTTTAAATTCTTTCCTCATACTGATGCCGACCTTCAGGCTATGTTCCAGAAGGTGGGCATCAAGAACCTTGACGACCTCTATGCCGAGGTGCCAGAGCAGATTCGCTTCCGTGGCGACTATCAGTTGCCCGAGGGGATGAGCGAGATTGAGGTTCGTCAGCTCTTTGAGAAACTGGGCGCACAGAACAAGCCTCTAACTTGTTTCGCCGGTGCCGGTGTTTATGACCACTATACTCCCAGCGTGATTCCTCAGTTGCTCAGCCGTTCGGAGTTCCTGACCAGCTACACCCCATATCAGGCAGAAATCTCACAGGGTACGCTGCACTATATCTTTGAATATCAGAGCATGATGGCTGAGCTGACAGGCATGGACATCAGCAACGCCTCGATGTATGATGGAACCACCGCTACTGCCGAGGCCGTGATGATGGCCGTTGCTGCAGGCAAGAAGCAGAACAAGGTGCTGGTGAGCGAGACCGTTGATCCCAAGACGTTGGCCGTAGTAAAGACATACGCTCATTTTCATGGCATAGAGATAGAGATGATTCCTGCCAAGGATGGTGTGACCGACCTCTCAACTCTCAACTCTCAACTCTCAACTGATATAGCAGGTGTTCTGGTACAGCAGCCCAACTTCTACGGTATCGTAGAGGATTACGAGGGCTTTGCCGATGCCTGCCACAACCATAAGGCACTCTTTATTATGAACAGTGTGGCTGCTGATTTGGCCGTCTTGAAGACTCCTGGCGAATGGGGTGCCGACATAGCAGTGGGCGATGGTCAGAGTCTGGGCATTCCTATGCAGTGGGGCGGTCCGTACGTGGGCTATATGTGCTGTACCGAGAAGCTTATCCGTAAAATGCCGGGGCGTATCGTAGGTATGACTCAGGATAACCGCGGTCAGCGTGCCTTCGTGCTTACACTTCAGGCCCGCGAGCAGCATATCCGCCGCCAGAAAGCTACCAGCAACATCTGCTCTAACCAGAGCCTGATGGCGCTTTGGGCAACAGTCTATATGTCCCTTATGGGTAAGCAGGGGCTGAAGGAGGCTGCTGAACTTTCATACGCCGGAGCACATTACCTGTGTGACGAGTTGCTGAAGACGGGGAAGTTTACTCTCGTTTACAACCAGCCCTTCTTTAACGAGTTTGTGGTTCGCTATAACGGTGATGTGGATGCTTTGCAGAAGCGTCTCACTGAGAACGGTATCTTTGGCGGCATCAAGGTGGCTCCTGACCAGTTGATGTTTGCTGTTACCGAGAAGCGTACCAAGGAAGAAGTAGATAACCTTATAAAGATTGCTGCCTTATGAATAACAGACTATACGGAAACCTGATTTTCGAACTTTCACAGAAAGGTCGTTCCGGCTATTCTCTTCCCAAGAATCAGTTTGGCAGCTACGAAGTTCCTGCCTCTATGCGTCGCAAGGAAGATGCTGCGCTGCCCGAGTGTGATGAGATGACGGTGGTTCGCCATTATACCAATCTGAGTGCAAATAACTTTGGTGTGGATAACGGTTTCTATCCGCTGGGCTCCTGCACCATGAAGTACAACCCTAAGATTAACGAAGAGGTTGCTGCGCTGCCCCAGTTTGCCGACCTTCATCCTTTGCAACCTGCAGAAACAACCCTGGGAGCCGAGGAGGTTTGTAAACAGTTGTGCAAATCGCTTTGTGAACTCACGGGCTTATATGCCTTTACATTGAAACCTTTTGCCGGAGCTCATGGTGAGTTGACAGGTTTGATGGTTATCAAGAAGTATCACGAGAGCAGGGGCGATGAGGCTCGCCGTCTGGTTATCGTTCCCGACTCTGCCCACGGAACCAACCCCGCCAGTGCAGCTGTCTGTGGCTTGGATATTGTAGAGGTGAAATCACTCAGCGACGGAACCGTTGATGTCGAGGCGCTGAAGGAACTGTTGGCACAGCATGGCTCGGAGATTGCTGCCATGATGATGACCAACCCCAACACACTGGGCCTCTTTGAGAAGCAGATTCCAGAAATAGAGAAACTGGTGCATGCCGCAGGTGGCCTGATGTATTATGATGGCGCCAACTTGAACCCTATGTTGGGCGCGGCTCGTCCTGGTGACATGGGATTTGATGTCATGCACATCAATCTGCACAAGACATTCTCCACTCCTCACGGAGGTGGCGGACCAGGCGCAGGGCCTGTTGGCGTAAGAAAAGGCCTGGAGCCTTTCTTCCCAGAGGTATCTCCCTATCATGGCAACTTTGCAGTAGCAATGCGTGCCTATGCATACATCCTTTCTCTGGGTCGTGAGAATATCAAGTTGGTTGGTCCTTTGGGCACATTGAATGCAAACTACATCAAAGAAAGCCTGAAGGATGTTTACGAGTTGCCTATTGATGGACTATGCAAGCATGAGTTCGTTTTTGACGGCCTGAAGGACAAGAGCACAGGTGTTACCACCATGGATGTAGCTAAGCGCTTGTTGGACTACGGCTATCATGCACCAACCATCTACTTCCCCTTGCTCTTCCATGAGAGTTTGATGATAGAGCCAACGGAGAATGAATCTAAGGAAACCATTGATGGCTTCATTGCTGTTATGCGTAAGATTGCTCAAGAGGCTAAGGAAAATCCTGATGAAGTTAAGTCTGCTCCTCACCTTACACCTATCGGTCGTGTAGATGACGTTCTGGCAGCTAAGCATCCGATAGTAACTTACAAACAGATGCAAAATGACACAAACTGATTTAATCATCATCGGCGCGGGGCCTGGGGGTTACCGCGCCGCTGAATATGCCGCCAAGCAAGGCTTAAAAGTCGTAATATTTGAAGGTGGCGAGGTAGGAGGCACTTGTCTGAATGTTGGTTGTATACCCACAAAGACGTATGTTCATTCCGGCTCTTTTGATGAGGCTCGTGAACGCCTGGGGCAGGTGGTTCCTCAGCTCCGCCAAGGGGTTGAGGGTATCCTCTCGAATCCCAATATCACATTGGTACGTGAGAAAGGAGTATTCGTAGATGCTCATACGGTAGAAGCCTCGCCCTCGGGAGAGGTCTGGAGAGGGGACCATGTTATCATTGCCACAGGCTCAGACAGTAAGGCTATTCCCGTTCCTGGCATCAACAGCCCAGAGGTTGTTGATTCTACAGGTCTTCTGAATCTGGATACCCTGCCCAAGCGTCTCTGCATCGTTGGTGCAGGCGTGATAGGTATGGAGTTTGCCAGTGTGTTCCATCGCTTTGGTTCCGAAGTGACCGTTGTTGAGTTCCTGAAGGAATGCCTCCCTGCCCTTGACGGCGATATTGCCAAGCGTTTGCGCAAGCAGATGGAGAAGGATGGAATTACCTTCAAGATGGGAGCAGGTGTAAAAAGCCTCACTCCAGGAGAGGGAGGAGTGAATGTTGTTTTTGAACAAAAGGGTAAAGAGGATTCTGTAGAAGCAGATGTCGTGTTAGTGGCAACAGGTAGGAAGCCCCGTACCGAGGGGCTGAACGTAGAGGCTGCCGGCATCACACTGGCTCCTAATGGCAGTATCCCCGTTGATGAGAATTTCTGCCTCTCAACTCTCAACTCTCAACTCTCAACTGTATACGCCATTGGTGACGTGAATGGTAAGCAGATGCTGGCACATGCGGCAGAAATGCAAGCCATCCGGGCAGTGAACCATATTCTTGGCAAGAAGGATAATATCTGCTTCGACATCATGCCTGCTGCTATTTTTACGACTCCCGAGGCTGCCTGTGTAGGGGCTTCCGAGGACCAACTGAAGGAGCAAGTCGTGGAATACGAGTGCCGAAAGGCGTTCTATCGTGCCAATGGAAAGGCATTGGCTATGAACGAACCGGAGGGCCTGCTGAAGTTATTTAGCGAGCCTAATGCTGGTAAGATTCTTGGTTGTCATGTCTTTGGTGCTCATAGTGCCGACCTTGTACAGGAGGCCAGTGTGCTAATGTGTCTTGATACCACCGTAGAACAATTGCGTGATATGGTGCATATTCATCCCACCCTCAGCGAACTTCTTTTTGCAGCCGCTGAGGCTTAAACATTAAATATTATGGTAAGAAAAGTCTCTGTTGCTTTATTTTTCTGCTCTGTTGTGACCATCTGCGCTTCTGCACAGGATGTCCTCGATAATGTTAATCTGTACATTGGTACAGCTAACGACTATGGGCAGATGACCCCTGGTGCCTGTATGCCCTATAGTCAGGTTCAGGTTTGTCCGGACAGTAAGCCTCGCCAGCATCCTGGTTATGATTATGAGGTGACGCAAATTTCGGGTTTCTCCGTGAATCGTCTTTCTGGTGTAGGAGGTAGCGGATGTGGAGGAAATGTTTCCCTGATGCCCGATGAGACGGGTGCCGATGTGCATTTGATTAAGAGCACAGAGCAAGCCTCGCCAGGTTATTATAGTGTAAAGCTAAGCAATGGCGTTTGGTTCACGGCAACGGCTAACAGACGCATGGCTGTGGAACGTTTCTCTTTCCCTTCTGCGGAAAAGGCTGTGTTGTTGTTAGACCCAGGAACGGCGTTTGATAAAGTTTACAAATCTTATTTCAACAAGACGGGCGAGAATGTAGGTCAGGGCTATCTCGATGGTGCTAATACCTGCCGTCGTGGAAATTATCACCTGCATTATAGACTGTACACATCAGAGCCTTTTGAAATGCAAGAGTTGGACGGAGGAAGGAAGAAGCTGACTTTCCCCAATCTTTCGGCTCGTTATGTGGAAGTCCGCATAGTTCTTTCTACTGGTTTAGAGAAGGAACTGGATGCCATGAAGGAATCGGATGTGTGGCGTACAGATTTCCTGACAATGGTTGAGCAGGCACAGCGCCAATGGCGTCAGTTGCTTTCAACGGTTAAGGTTGAAGGTGGCTCGCCAGATCAACAAACAATTTTCTACACTTCTCTGTATCGTACCTTCCACAGTCCCTTTGTTGTTACAGATCGCAACATGAAACATTATCTGGGAACGGATGGTAAGGAGTACGAGGCTAAGGATTTTACCTACTATAGCTCGTGGTCTTTGTGGGACACATATCGTACCAAATTTCCTTTGATAACATTGTTAGACCCACGTAGGTCCAGCGATATCATGCAGTCACTTTCTACCCTATATATAACAGGCAAGAAGGACTGGAGCACCCAATACGAGTGTGTACCAACGGTTCGTACCGAACATGCTATAGCAACTTTGCTGGATGCATACCGCCAGGGAATCAGCATTCCTAATCTGCGTGATGCCTATCCTGGTATGAAGAAAGAGGTTGAGGGGCTTTCTCTGAAGAGTCCCGACCAATGCTTGGAGGCTGCTGGCGATTTCTGGGCTTTGGGTCAGTTGGCTGGTGAGTTTGGGCTGCAAGAGGATGCAAAGAAGTGGATTGCTCGTGGCGAGGAGATTTTCGATAGCATTTGGCCTCGTGAGTTCCAAAAGATTGACGATTCTTTCCTAAAGATGCGTGGAAATGGACTGTATCAAGGAACCCGTTGGCAATACAGATGGGGCGCTCCTATGTTTTTGGATCGTATGATTAATATGGTAGGGAAGAAGGAATTGGCTCAAGAACTAGTTACATTCTTTGAGAAGGAACTTTACAACCAGGGTAATGAACCTGATATTCACGTACCTTTCCTCTTTGCTCGTTTGGGAATGCACGAAAAGACAGGCCTTACTGTTCGACCTTTGGCAACCGAAGTGGTAACACATCGTTATGGTGGAAATGATGCTTATCCAGCACCTTGGGTGGGTTGTGCTTTTACGAATGCACCACGTGGCTATGCCCCAGAGATGGACGAGGATGATGGTGCCATGAGTGCCTGGTATGTTTTCGCCAGTATCGGTCTTTATCCACTGGTAGTGGGCGAAGCGCAATATGAGGTATTCTCTCCTCTCTTTGATAAAGTTACAATGCATTTAGGTGATAAAGATGTTATCATTAGCACCAAGGGTAGAACCGACAAAAACCAACCGCTTAAATATGCGACTTGGAATGGTAAGACACTGCAAAATTATCGTATCGCTGTATCTGAGTTGAAGAAGGGGGGCGAATTGGTATTTACGTATTAACGTGGTATTTTTTACGGGTACGTGTAGCAAATATTTTTTCTACGTGTAGTAGTAAAATTTCTTACGTGTACAAATAATAAATGATAAGTGCCGACTCTCGCAAGAGGGCTGGCACTTATCTTTACTTGGGTTGGGCTACCCGGGTTCGAACCAGGACTAAGACGACCAAAATGTCTTGTGCTACCATTACACCATAGCCCAATCCTATCCCAATCTTTTTCAGATTGCGGGTGCAAATGTACAACAAAAAGTGAAAAGTAAAAAATGAAAAATGAAAAATTATTCCTTTCTTCCCACTTTTTTATTTTGCTATGAGTAAAAAGTACTTTTTCTTACCTTGTTGTACAAGTAAATATTTGTTGTCAATGAGGTCTGCTTCCGTCACCATTTGGTCAGGAGCTGTTACTTTCTCTTTGTTGAGACTAACACCGCCGCCTTGCGTGAGCTTGCGCATCTCACCCTTGCTGGGGAAACATTGTGTATGCTCAGCGAAGAGATCGACAGCCTTTACGCCTTCTCCTTCCAGCAATGAACGACTTACCTCAAATTGTGGTACTCCAGAGAACACGTCTAATAATGTTTGTTCGTCCAGTTTGATTAGGCTTTCTTTCGTTGCTTTCCCAAATAGTATATTGCTGGCTTCTAAAGCTAATTCGTAATCTTCACGACTGTGAACCAACACCGTAACTTCTTCGGCTAACCGCTTCTGTAAGGCGCGACGGCCTGGATCCTGGCGATGTTCTTCTATTAAGGCATCAATTGTAGCCTTATCTAAAGATGTAAAGATTTTAATGTAACGTTCAGCATCTTCATCGGCTACGTTCAGCCAGAACTGGTAAAACGTGTAGGGACTTGTGCGGTTGCGGTCAAGCCATATATTACCTTTTTCCGTTTTTCCGAATTTCTTGCCATCAGCTTTGGTAATAAGAGGACAAGTTAGGGCAAATGCCTCATTTTCAGCACCCAATTTTCGGCGAATCAACTCCGTACCTGTTGTGATGTTTCCCCACTGATCGCTGCCGCCCATCTGAAGCTTGCAGTTCTTTGTTTCATAAAGGTGCAGGAAATCATAACCTTGAAGTAACTGGTATGTAAATTCAGTGAAAGACATGCCGTCCTGAGCTTCTCCGTTCAAACGTCGCTTCACACTGTCTTTTGCCATCATGTAGTTAACGGTGATACATTTTCCTATTTCACGTGCAAAGTCCAAGAAGGAAAAATCCTTCATCCAGTCGTAATTGTTAACCAGTTCGGCTGCATTGGGAGCATCGCTGTTGAAATCCAGAAAACGGCTCAGCTGTGCCTTAATACATTCCACATTATGGCGCAGGGTTTCTTCGTTCAGCAAATTTCGCTCTTGGCTTTTTCCGCTGGGGTCACCAATCATACCGGTAGCACCGCCTACAAGAGCCAATGGCTTATGGCCAGCCTGCTGAAGATGGCGTAACATCATCACACCGCAAAGGTGGCCAATATGCAAACTGTCTGCAGTAGGGTCAATACCCACGTATGCAGTAACGATTTCTTTCTCAAAAAGTTCTTCTGTTCCGGGCATCATTTGGTGAATCATGCCCCTCCATTTTAGTTCCTCTACAAAGTTCATACGGATAATTTTCTTTTTTGCGCCGCAAAATTACATTTTATCTTTTAAACAACCAAATTTTACAGGGGAAAACGCGCAAAACTGTTAAATTTTCTTAAACAGGCATTAAAACTTATCTCTATTTCGTAAGATAGTTATACCTTTGTTCTCGAATAGCTCCCTATTATTAGGGTGAAATGTGTAGTTACGTTAATAACATTAAACAATATATCGATATAAAACTGTTATGAAAAGAAAATTATTTCAAATTCTCCTGATGGGGGCCGTAACGGTCACTTTAGGAATGTTTGTATCTTGTAAGGATACAAGTGGAGACTTGGAACAAGAGTTCAATGGTAAGTTTGCCGACTATGCAACTCTCCAGCAAGCTGTACAGCAGCATCAAGCAGACATAGCTAGTTTACAGGCTTTGATTGACGAGTTGCAAGGTAAGATTTGCAAGTGTGATCCTGATTTGATGGGTAAACTCAAGACCTTCATGACTGAATGGGAAAAAGCTGGTGTTAGTCCTGCAGACTTGAAGAATATGAAGGCTCTTCTTGATGAGATTGAACCAAATTATCAAACCATCCTTAATTTTGTTACAAACATTGGTGTTACTAAGGATGAGTTGGATTCTGCCATGAACGTGTTGAGAGACGAGATGGCTGGTCAAGGTGGTGATTGTCCTTGTGACCTTGCCAGAATTGACAGCATTGAGAAGAAGGCTATTCAGGCTCTCAACTTGGCCCAGGATGCAAGCGATCGTTTGGTAAAGACCGATTCTATCGCAAAGGCTGCCGCTCAGGCTGCACAAGCTGCCGCTGACATAGCACAAGCTGCAGCTGATGCTGCACAAGCTGCCGCTGATGCTGCAAAGAAGGCTGGCGAAGATGCAGAAGCTGCAGACAAGAAGGCTCAAAGTGCATTAGATCTTGCTAACGAATTGAAGGGTATTGCTGAAGCTGCTGACTCCTTGTCAAAAGCAAATAAGGAGAGCATTATTACAATTAACAATCAGATTACTACTATCAACAATCGTTTTGTGAGCATAAGCGATTCTTTGCAGAGTGTTTACAGCTATGCTGACAGTATTCTTGTTATTGCTGATGCAAACAAGATGGCTATTGAGAAGTTGGATTCTACTGTTAAGGCAGACAAGGAAATCCTCGATGAGTTGAAGGATAAGATTCCTGGCCTTGAGGATAATATTAATACATTATTTAATAAGGTAGACAGTCTAGGTACTGAAATTGAAAACTTGAAGCCAGAAATCAGCAAGTTGTATACCTACGCAGATGCAAACTTGGATAAGGCTAAGGCTTATACCGATTTGGAGATTGCTCTATTAAGAGCAGAAATTAATGGCATGGAGATTGATCTAGAGCCTTTGCGCAAGGAGCTTTTAGATAGCATCTTCAATCTTCGTGAAGATATGAACGCTGCTATTACTAAGTTGAGCGAAGCTCTGAACGATTCTGTTTCCAACTTAAGTGAGCGTATTAACGAGAACACCCTTAAGATTGGTGAGGTTGATCATAAGTTGGATAGCATTGCAGAAGACTTCAAGGATTCTCTTGCTCAACTGAGAAGCGATATTTCTGATCTGGAGAAGCGCGTTAAGAAGAATGAAGACGACATCAAGGATATCTTTGGTCAGTTGGAGATTCTGAAGGAGAACTTGAAGAGAATGGTAACTGGTATTATTGTACAGGGAACTGTTAATCCTGCTTTTGGAACACTCAGTCTTCCTGTTAATGTACAGTCTAATGTTCTCCTTGCTTATTATGGCGAAGCCAATACAGACATTCAATTCCCCACAAATAGCACAGCTAACTATGTGGATGATAGATATGTTCTGTCTTGGAAGGATTTGTACTTGTTAGGTATGAATGGTAAAGAGCCCATCTTCAAGGCTGGCGATGTTATTATGCAGAATGATTACTATAATGCTGGTACATTATATTTGACTGTGAACCCCAATACGGTTGACTTCTCTAAGTTGCAACTGACTCTTGTAAACAGCCAGGATGAGGAATCTTACGTTAAGTTGGGCGAGTTGAAGCGCAGTGATAAGGTATTACAGTTTGGCTACTCACGTGCAGCAGACAATGGCTTCTACGAGTGCTATGCTAATGTAGCTCCAGAGGATGTGGAAAAGGTTCAGAAAATTAATGCTAATGTTTCTGGTTTGAAGGATGACATTAAACAATTGCTTCAGAAACCTATTATTAATCGTACTTTCTCCCTGAGGACTCTTGCTGTGGATTTTGCAGAGTTGGTTAAGAGCCTTAAACTCGATGCAAATGCTGTTAAGTGCGAATGGGAAGATGCAGATAATCAGAAGCATGCCGTTTATTCTAACTACAATGTCGCTGCAACCGCTTTCAAGCCAATTTCATTGACAAGTTACAAGGATCTTAACGTTAAGAAGGTTTATGGTTATGACCATGTAGTTTATTGGCTTGATCAGGCTATTTCAAAGGTTAAGAATGATATTCACGTAGTAATGTGGGATGTTTATGGACAGCCAGTAGTTAAGAAGATTCGTAACTTTACAGTTAACAGACTTAGCATTATTGATGATCTTCAGGATAAAGCTGTACATGGATTCAGTATTAGCAAGGAGGTTGAAATTGACGGAACAAATTATACATTGGGTCTTGAGGACGTAAATGTTCCTATTATATATAGTGATGATCCTGTTGATTTAAGTTCGCTTGGGGTTAGTGGTCCCCGCGTGGTTATTTCCGGCTCTACTAATAAAGCTGAGATTGTAGTTCCTGTTAAGAGTGCCGGAACCACAGTTGGATATGCATCAGTTCCTGCAGGCAATGTTGTTGTTAAGGCCACCTCTAATCCTGCAGCAGTTGATGTTGTTATTGCCAACCAGACTATTACAGTTAATAAGGATGCAACAACCAATATCAAACTCAGTGATATTATCAAATTTGATGGCATGACTGTTACCGTCAATGCGGATCTGTCCCAGGAACTTGCTAAATTCTGGGATAAGTATAAGGAAGATTTTGTTGGCACAAACACAAGCTTGGAGCAGATAAAGGCCATTGTTGAGGATGTTAATAAAATGCTTGACCTGTGGGGTCATTATGAGGACAAAGCTGATGCTATTGTTGATAGTTACAAAGATTGGGTGATGAATTTTGTTAATCACTATAATAACAAGTTTGTTAACTTCACGAATAACATCAATTTGCGTCTGCAACCCATTATGTTTGCCACCGATGCCTCTGGTGCCAAGTGGTTGAGTGAGTCAGAAGTTTATCCTACTGTTTTGGGTCAGAACATCGATCTTATTGCCACTACGTGGAGCTTAGAATTGCTTGCTCCTTTAGCAAAGAAGCATGTGGGTATAACCAATGTTATTAATGGTGACAAGTCTGCAAAGGATGACGACGCAACTTGCTTGGCTGAGTTGAAGCGCGTTAACGGTTTGGAGAAACTGAATGAGGTTCTTCCAGGTGACATCATGCGTCTTACCGCAACAGATTTGAAGTCTGGCTATGTTTATGAAATTGCATATTCTGGTCTTGACTTCCATGGTAAGATTGCTACCAGAAAGTACTATATCAGGATTAAGTAATTGTATTTACGTCGGACTCTAAAAATTGAATCGAGATGAAATTCAAGAGATTATTATATACCGTTTTGTTGTCTGCCGGATGCATGAGTGCATCTGCGCAGGCACCGGAAACGGTGACCGTTGATGCGTTTAACCATCATTGGTTCGTGCAGGCTCAGGCTGGTGCTCAGCACACCTTGGGTGAAATTTGCTTTGGTGACTTGATTACTCCTAACGTTCAGGTTGCCGGTGGTTATCAGTTCACTCCTGTTTGGGGTTTGCGTTTGGCTGTAAATGCTTGGCAGAGTAAAGGTGGAGTAACTTTGCTTCAAACCAATAATACTTATAAATGGAAATGGAATTACGTATCTCCTACATTAGATGTTACCTGCGACTTAGTTAATCTGATTGCTGGTTACAAGGCAGACCGATTCTTTAATTGTGGAATTTTGGCTGGTGTTGGTACCAATATCTTCTTCAGCAATGGAGAGGCAATTACAGCAAATAGCCAGATTTATAACGAGTTGAAAGGTATTGGCAACAATGCCACCCCCTTGTTCCTTGCAAACCTTTGGGATGGCACACTTTGCCGTTTCGTGGGACGTTTTGGTGCTTATGCCGACTTCCGTATCTCAAGACGTGTTTCTTTAGGTTTGGAGGTTAATGCAAACACTACTAGTGATTTGTACAACTCTAAGGATGCTCCTAATGCAGACTGGTACTTCAATGCACTGGCTGGTGTTAAGGTAAGACTGGGCAAGGTTACGAAGAAGGTTGAAAAGAAGCCTTGCTGTCAGGAAAAGATTGTGGAAAAGATTGTGGAGAAGATTGTGGAGAAGCCCGTTGAAAAGATTGTATATCGCGACAGAGAAGTTGCCAAACGTGAAGCTTTGCGCAAAGATATCTTCTTTACTATCAGAAACACAATAGTTTCTAATGCAGAGATGCCTAAGGTCGAGGATATCGTAGCATATTTGAACAAGTATCCCGAGGCAAAGGTCGTTATCACTGGTTATGCTGATAAGGGAACAGGAAATGCTAAGATTAACGAAAAACTTGCTAAAAAGCGTTCTGAGACTGTGGCTGAATTGCTTAAAAATAAGTTCGGAATAGCTTCAAGTCGTATTTCAATTGATTCTAAGGGTGATACTGTTCAACCTTTCGAGCAAAACGATTTGAACCGTGTTAGTATTTGTATTGCTGAGTAATCGAATAATAGTATAAACTTCTAATAAACCGTCCTTGCTCTTTGGATTACTAAGGAGCAAGGATGGTTACCTTTTTTTATATATGAGACGATTGTTTTTCTTGTTCGGGTTTATAACTGTGCTGACATCTAGTTTATTCGCACAGTTCAATGGCGCAGGCTTTTATCGTGTTCAAAATTATGGAACCCAACGTTATCTCTACCTTACGGATAATACTGGGTCATACGATATGAAGCGCGATGTAGGTGATTTTGGTGCATTACAGTTGTTTAGGGGACAAGAGAATACAATCTCTGACCCATCAAGTATTCTATATATTACGCAATACGGCTCGCAGATTGATATTCAAGGACAAGGTGTTGGCATCCATCAGCTTGTGAACAGATATGTAGATCTCAAGTATTATTCATCTGGTGCTTTTGCTGGCACTTATACAGTAAGCGCATCAGAATCGGGTGTTACAAAATACTTGGACGATGAGGAGACAAACAGAGATTTCCCAAACGGAGTTGTTGGTACCAATAGAGCTTCTCCATACAGGAATTGGCTTATTCATCCAGTAAACAGCAGTAACGAAAACTATTTTGGTATTACTCCTCTTTTTTCTGTTAATGGGAAATACTACTATCCGCTATACGCTGCGTTTCCCTTTACACCTGTTTCTGCTGGAGTTAAGGTATATACGATAGGTAAATGCGATTCGGAGTTGGGGTATGCTGTATTAAACGAAATTACGGGCATAGTCCCTTCGCTAACCCCAGTACTAATTGAATGCTCGTCCAATAATCCGTCAGACAACCGACTTGATTTGGTTTCGTCTTCTGCTACTCCTCCTTCAAATCAGATGAAGGGTGTGTTATTCTGCAATTATGATCGCAGGAGCAAGTCGACAGACGCCATTACAGCTTATAATGACGTTAAAATGCGTGTTCTTGGTTTAACTAGTGAAGGCAAGTTGGGTTTTGTAAAAAGTACACAGTATCTGAAACAGATGGGTGGATCGTATTATTTGCCAGCTAACACATCTTATTTGTCTTTGCCGTCAGGAGGTCCTAACGAGCTAACAGTCATTACCGAGGAAGAGTACAATGAGATAAAGGCCAATCAGGATTATACCATTACCTATATATTAGACGGCCAAGTCTATAAGACAGAGCAGCTGAAGGCTGGCCAGCCCATAAATGCTGATAATCCCACTCGCGAAGGCTATATTTTCAATGGTTGGAGTGGACTACCTGACACTATGCCTGACCACGATATTACAGTAACAGGTTCTTTCACGGGTATCAATTATAATATTACCTATGAGCTTGATGGCGATGTCTACAAGGTTATCGCAGTTCCTTGCGGAAGCATCATATCTCCGTTGGAAGTTTCCAAAGAAGGGTATGTGTTCAGTGGATGGAATGATCTGCCAGAAACTATGCCTAACCATGACATTACTGTTTCTGGTTACTTTACAATAGGAACATATAAGCTTATTTACGTTATTGATGGCGAGGAATATCAGACGGAGACTTATACATACGGAGACGCTATCACTCCACTTGGTAATCCCTCTCGTGACGGATACACTTTCAGTGGATGGAGCACTATTCCAGAAACTATGCCTGGACACGATGTTACCATAACAGGAAGTTACACGCCTCTTATCTATACCATAAAGTATATGATTGACGGTCAGTTATATGATGAGCAGCAGGTTCCATGTGGACAGACAATAACACCTCCCACAGCTCCAGAACGTGAGGGATATCATTTTAAGGAATGGACTGGTTTACCTTCAGTCATGACTGCAGGTAACCTGACAGTAACGGCAGTTTACGATCCCAATATATACAATGTAACCTATGTGGTGGATGGTGAGACGTATCAGGTTGTTGGGGTTCCATATGGCGCTGTTGTTACCCCGATTGACTACCCTGAAAAAGAAGGATATAATTTTAGTGGATGGAGTCAAATGCCTGAAACTATGCCGGCTAATGATATCACCGTAACGGGTACATTTACCATTGGAACTTATAAACTCCAGTATGTTATAAATGGTGCCGGATATAAGGATTATGTGTATTTTTCACGTGATTATAAATTTGGACAAGCTATCACACCTTATACTCGAACGCCATCTGCCATAAACGGATATACATTCTCTGGCTGGGATGAAGTTCCTGCAACTATGCCTGGACACGATGTGAATATTTACGGAACCTTCAAGGGTAACGACTACACCATTACCTACATGGTTGATGATTCACAATACAAAAAGGTTACCGTTGCTTGTGGTGATCTTATTCCAGAGGTATTAGCACCCACAAAGACTGGATATACCTTCTTAGGATGGGATAAGTTACCCACCACTATGCCTGCGTCTAATATTACGGTTTATGCCAAGTACAAGGCAAATATCTATAAGGTAAGTTATTACGTTGACGATAAACTGGTACATCAGCAGGAAGTTGCATATGGTGATCCTATTCCTGCATACACTTATCGTTCAGGTGAGATCGAAATCACAGATGCCGATTGGCAGGGTACAAGATATACTTCAATGCCTGCAAAGGATATAATATATACCTGTCCTCAGGACATCGTAGACCGCCTAACTGCTTTGTCAGCAGAGGAGAAGAATGGCAGAATGTTGTTTGATCTTTCTGGTAAACGAGTTTCGACGACGAAAGCAAAGGGCATATATATTATCAACGGCAAGAAGGTCTTTAAGAAGTAATTTTCGCTAATTAGATTATATGATGAAGGTTAAAAGGTTGCTCGTATTATTAGGGCTTTCTATAACGCTTGGTGCATCCGCTCAGGATTATTTCAATCATATGAACTTGGGTGTAAATCTATCCAGTACGGGTATTGGTGCTGATATTGCTATGCCTGTAGGGGATTTTGTTCGTGTTCGAGCAGGTTTTACCTATATGCCAAAGTTTAATATCAACAGCAATTTCAAGGTTGATTTCATGGGAAATGTATCCGAGGACAAATTTCGTCGTATGAAGGATATGATGTCGTACGTCACTGGAGAGCCAATGAAAGACAATATAGACATGAAGTTGACCCCAACTTGGACTCAGTTCAAGTTCCTTGTTGATGTTATGCCTTTCAAGAATAACAAGCACTGGAGTCTTACCGTTGGATTCTATGCGGGCCCTTCCACTATTGGTGAGGCCATTAATGACCCTACAGATTGTGCCACACTTGTTGGCATCAATATGTACAACAATATGTATATTAAGGCTTGCAAGGGGGAACCGTTATTTCGCTATGAAGATTCCAATGGTAAGTATCATAGTCTTGATGTCGGAGGTTTGAGCGATCATTTGATTGAGGCTCGAATGATGGGCGCTCCTATGGGAACCTTTGCTGATGGCAGCAAGGCCGTAATGGTTCCTAACCGTTATAATCAGGCGGAGGCAGAGATGACAATCAGTAAATTCCGTCCTTATTTGGGTCTTGGCTATAATACGGTTCTTTCTAAGAACGGCAAGTGGAAAATGGATGTTGATGCCGGCGTGATGTTTCTAGGAGGCTCACCTCATGTATATGTAGATAATGTATACCGTGTTAATACGACCGACGATTACGACATGATTTCATGGGATATGGAAAAGTTTTTCGAAACTGGCGACGGATGGGTTGAGCAAATTCCTCAACGTATAGACCTTACCCGTGATGTAACCGACATCCCAGGTAAAGTTGGTGATATGGTTTCTACTATAAAGAAATTTAAGTGTTGGCCCGTTTTAGGCGTTACGTTCTCATATCGCCTGTTTTAATAACAAATAACCCCGCGAATCTCGCGGGGTTATTTGTTACTTTCTTTATTTAACCTCCCAGATATCATTAGTTTCCAACAGTTCGGCAAAGTTGTGATACTTCTTCTGAGCCTTTACCTCTTCTATTTGGGCTGTTACGCAGTCATCATAGGTAGGAGCCTCTACATCACGAATCACACCTAAGGC
The DNA here is from genome assembly GCA_017445925.1 of Bacteroidaceae bacterium. GTDB lineage: Bacteria > Bacteroidota > Bacteroidia > Bacteroidales > Bacteroidaceae > Physcousia. The sequence goes on from JAFSRW010000064.1 coordinate 131,885, forward strand.
AATGGGCCATTCCATTTCGGCCAGTTTCAGTTGCAGGGTGTTGTCTTCGCACTTGGCATCGTGAATCAGCACATCAGCTTCTGTATAGCCGTCTTCGCCTAACTTCACCGCCTTAACGCCGAAGCCATCCTGAACAATACCATACTCGTTGTTCTCGCCAAATAGCATCTTTTCGCCATGCTTCAGATAGATTGCATTTTTGGTCCTACCGACCTTGTCGTAAACGGCATCGTGTGTACCATTATTAAAGATAACGCAGTTCTGCAGAATTTCACAAACGCTGGCTCCCTTGTGCTCATAAGCGGCCTTCAGAATCTCAATAGTGCCTGGGGCATCTGTTGCCACAGCACGAGCAAAGAAGTGGCCTCTGGCACCAAAGCAGAGCTCTGCAGGGCGGAACGGATCCTCTACAGTACCATAAGGAGATGATTTGCTGACAAATCCTCTGGGACTGGTAGGGCTGTACTGACCCTTTGTCAGACCATAGATGCGGTTGTTCAGCAGAATCATGTTCAGGTTGATGTTTCTGCGGTTAGCGTGAATAAAGTGGTTGCCACCAATAGCCAGACCGTCTCCATCACCGCTCACCTGCCAAACAGTCAGATTGGGGTTGGCAACCTTTGCGCCTGTGGCTATAGCGGCAGCACGACCGTGTATGGTGTTCATGCCGTATGTAGCCATATAGTGAGGCAGACGGCTTGAACAACCAATACCAGAGATAACGGCTGTGTTCCAAGGGTCAACACCTATCTCTGCCATTGCTTTGTGGAGTGAAGCCAGAAAGAAGTGGTCACCACATCCAGGACACCAACGTGGCTGTCCTTTCTTGAAATCATTCTGAGTATATGCCATAATGTATGTCCTTTCTTTACTTGTTCAACAAATCTTTGAAGTTCTCAACGAGTTCAGCTACTACGAAGGGTTGACCCTTCACCTGATTGAACTGAGCGGGTACGAAATTATCCACCTTCATGCGCAACCAACCAGCTAACTGACCCATGTTCTGCTCAGCTACCACAACCTTAGGATATTTTTTCAGAACCTCTGAAGTGTTCTTAGGCAGCGGGTTGATAAACTTAAAGTGAGCCAAAGCCACTTTCTTGTCAGCGGCTCGCAACTCGTCCATTGCAGCATGTAAGTGTCCGAATGTACCGCCAAAGCCCACAATCAGCAACTCGGCATCATCCTTGTCGCCCAGCACTTCCAAATCAGGTACCTCAATAGCATCAATCTTGGCTTGACGCTTACGCGTCATCAAATCGTGGTTTTCGGGGTTGGTACTAATGGCACCAGTCTTGTCATCCTTCTCCAGTCCGCCCAAGATGTGCTCAAAGCCCTGACGGCCAGGAACAGCCCAGTAGCGGGTGCCATTCTCGGCACGCATATAAGGAGTCCATGTTCCTTTCAGTTCCTCGGGAACGTATGGGGGATTGATGGCAGGATATTCAGCCAAGTTAGGTAACTTGAAAGCACCAGAACCGTTAGCTACAAAAGCATCTGTCATCAGGATGACGGGAGTCATGTGCTCAAGGGCCATCTTACAAGCAGCGTAAGCGGCATCAAAGCAGTCAGTAGGACTTGCAGCAGCAATCACAGGCATGGGGCTTTCACCGTTACGGCCAAAGAGAGCTTGAAGCAAGTCGGTCTGCTCACTCTTGGTTGGCAGACCCGTAGCAGGACCGCCACGCTGAACATCCAGCACTACCAAAGGCAGTTCCATGATAACAGCCAAGTTCATTGCTTCGCTCTTCAGACAGATACCAGGACCGCTGGTACTTGTAACGGCCAGTGCACCAGCAAAAGAAGCACCCAGAGCTGATGCGCAGCCACTAATCTCGTCCTCACACTGAACGGTTGTTACCCCCAAGCTCTTGTGCTTGGAGAGTTCATGTAGCACGTCTGTAGCAGGAGTGATGGGGTAGGAGCCCAGATAGAGCTTAAGGCCTGCCTTTTCAGCAGCAGCGATAAAGCCGTATGTAGTAGCCTTGTTACCCGTGATGTCCATATAGCGTCCAGGTACTTTATTCTTTGTCTCAATCCGATAGACGTTAGCTACGCTGCTATGTGTATTGTGTCCGTAATCGTATCCAGCCTGAATAACCTTAATGTTAGCCTCGGCAACACCAGGCTTCTTGGCAAATTTCTCCTTCAGGAAATTAAAGGCAATATCCAAATCGCGGTCGAAGAGCCAGCATACCAAACCTAACGCAAACATATTGCGACACTTAAGCATGCTCTTAACATCCATTCCGCTATCTGCCAGACAATCCTTCACCATAGTGGTCAAAGGGCAGGCAATTACGCGGTCTGGGTCAATACCCATCTCGCCCAAATAGTCTTCTGTCTTAAACTGGGCTTTCTCCAAATCTTTGGGCCCGAAACTGTCAGTGTCAATAATGATGGCAGCGTCGGACTTGGCAAACTTATACTGCGTTTTCAGGGCGGCAGCATTCATCGCCACCAAAACGTCACACTGGTCACCGGGGGTATATACCTGGCTTGCGCCAATATGAACCTGAAATCCACTTACACCCGTCAGTGAACCCTGCGGGGCACGAATGTCTGCAGGATAATCGGGGAATGTACTGATGCTGTTACCTACGGTAGCCGAAACGGTAGAGAAGATATTACCGGCCAACTGCATGCCATCGCCAGAGTCGCCAGAGAATCTTACTACTACAGATTCTTTTTCCTTAATTTCCATGATTTATATTTATTTTTGATTCTAAATTTTCACTAATACCAGTCAAGAGCCTAAAGCCTAATATTCATTTTTCACTCTTCACGCTGTCACTTTTCGCTGAAAAGTACCCCCGCCGGGAATCGAACCCGGATCGACGGTTTAGGAAACCGTTGTTCTATCCATTGAACTACAGGGGCATTTCATTAATTGGGTGCAAAGTTACGATTAAGTGAGCGATAAACAAAATAAATAATGAAATTTATTTTTTTATCCGAATGGAAGTAAGTTCGGCGAAGCCAAAGTTACTATGTTTGCATTCGAAAATACCAAAAGTCAATTAAAGAAGCGTCAAATCTGAGAATTATTCCGCACCGTGAGGTGCAGAGAACCTCTCCGCTACGCTTCAAGAACCTCAGCATCTCGCGGTGCGTGAA
>JAFSRW010000065.1 GCA_017445925.1 Bacteroidaceae bacterium
GATTCAAGATTCAGGTTTCAGGTTCCAAGATTCAGGATTCAAGATTCAAGATTCAGGATTCAGGTGATGCTGAGGTGCAGAAGGCGAAGCCGAGGGTGGAACAGAAACGTAAACTTTCCTTTAAGGAGAAGCAGGAATTTGCACAGTTAGAGCAGGACATAGAACGCTTGGAGGCAGAAAAGGCTCAGATAGAATCAGCCCTCAGCAGTGGCACCATCAGCGTTGAACAGATTACAGAGATGAGCAAACGTCTTCCCCGCCTTGTGGAAGAACTGGACGAGAAATCTATGCGCTGGCTGGAACTCAGCGAACTGGCGTAATGAGGCTTATTCCATAATCTTGCAGAAGAATCCCAGTTTGTATAACTTGAAGAGCAGAAGGGAGGGGTTGCTTCCTAACAGATTCTTCTTTAACCGAGGACTGCTTATATTAAAGAGCCAAGTGGCAAAACCTTTTAGATGACATTTCTTTATGAACAGCGCAATGGCGGATATATTGATTCGCCGTTGTATTTTTTCATCCAACCTTGAGAGTGTGAACAAGGATGTTTTGATTTTGCGGAGATAAGCAGGCGTTGGCTCCAATCCTGTATGGATGAGTTTGTTGTCGATGTGCAGGACGGGAATCTTACGGTCTTTAAGTGCTAAGCCGAACAGCGTATCTTCGTGTCCGTAGTCGCAGATCTCATTACAGAAACGAATCTGCATGAACAAATCCCGCAATATCATGAAATTAAAGGTGGAGAACTGTGCATAGGGTTTCCTTCTTCTTAGCTTGAGAGGTTTTTTCCGTTCGGCAAGAACCTCGTACTTATAGCGGAGGGCTTTATCGGGGGAAGGGCACGTGTCAAAATTACCTGTTCCACCACAGATTACCTGCCTGCCATCAGTCTCCTTAAGGTAAGAGGCTATGAAATCCTTGCTGCGCACCTGTGCATCACTATCAATGAAAAGAATCCATTCGCCCTTAGCCATCTCGGCCAACAGGTTGCGTATCTTGGCACGACCCAAATTCATTTTAGCCTGCCAGAAACGGCATTGGGGTAGTTTAGCTATTGTAGCATTGTTTTCACGGACAGATGCTGCTGTACTTCCGTCATCGGCCACAATAATTTCGGCATCCTGAGGAAGTTGTTCCAAGAGATCATGCACCAGTTGAGTACAGTCTTGGTTAAAGGTAGGAATTAAAATTGATAGTTTCATGTGGCAAAGATAAGAAAGATAATTCATAATTCATAATTCATATTTTATACTTGAAAAGTGAAAAATGAAAAAAAAACTGTATCTTTGCAGTCGTTATGCCACCATTAGCAGAAAGAATGCGTCCGCTTACGCTCGACGATTATGTTGGGCAGCAACATCTGGTTGGTCCGGGTGCTGTGCTTCGTCGTATGATTGAGGGTGGGCGATTGAGCAGTTTTATCTTGTGGGGCCCTCCTGGAGTAGGAAAGACTACGCTGGCTACCATCATAGCCCACCAGTTACAGACACCCTTCTACACACTCAGCGCTGTAACCAGCGGAGTGAAGGATGTGCGTGATGTAATTGATAAGGCTAAGGGAAACAGATTCTTCAATACGGCAACTCCCATCCTTTTCATTGATGAAATTCACAGGTTCAGCAAGTCGCAGCAAGACTCGTTGCTGGGAGCTGTGGAGCAGGGAGTGGTAACCCTGATAGGTGCCACTACGGAGAATCCGTCGTTCGAGGTAATCAGACCGCTTCTGAGCCGTTGTCAGGTTTATACCCTAAAGCCTTTGGAGCAGGATGATTTGATGGCTTTAGTCAAGCGGGTCACCGAACAGGATGCCATCCTGAAGCAAAAACCTTTCGAGCTGCAGGAAACATCTGCCTTGATGCGATACAGCGGAGGAGATGCCCGTAAGTTGCTGAATATTCTGGAGCTTCTTTATGAAGGGGCAGAGAAGGAAGATAAGGTCTTGGTGACCGACCGGATTGTGGCAGAACGTCTGCAGCAGAATCCTTTGGCATACGACAAGGATGGCGAGATGCACTACGATATCATTTCGGCCTTCATTAAGAGTATCAGGGGTAGCGACCCCGATGCCGCTATCTATTGGCTGGCCCGTATGATAGAGGGCGGGGAAGATCCTGCCTTCATAGCCCGCAGATTGGTGATTAGTGCCAGCGAAGATATCGGACTTGCCAATCCCAATGCCCTCCTTCTTGCCAATGCGGCCTTTGATGCCGTTATGAAGATTGGTTGGCCTGAGGGTCGGATTCCGTTGGCTGAGGCAACCATTTATCTGGCAACAAGCCCTAAGAGTAATTCGGCATATATGGCCATCAACGATGCTATGCAGAAGGTAGAGCAGACGGGTAACCAGCCTGTTCCTTTGCATTTGCGTAATGCTCCGACCAAACTGATGCAACAGTTGGGCTATAGCGATGGCTATAAATATGCTCACGATTATGAGGGCCATTTTGTAGAACAGCAATTTTTGCCAGATGACTTACAAGACCTGCGTCTATGGCATGCCCAGCAGAATCCATCCGAAGATAAACTGTTACAGCGTATGATTCAGTGCTGGGGGGAGAGGTATAAGAGTTGAGAGTCAGCCTCACCCCTAACCCCTCCCCATGAGGGTGGGGGACCAACAATTGATTAAATAAATGGGTAAATGGTAAATGGGTAAATGGTAAATGGGTAAATGGTAAATGGGTAAGTGGTAAATGGGTAAATGGTAAATGGGTAAATGATTAAATGGTAAATAATATTATATTATGGTAAAGAAAATTCTTCTATTGGGTTCCGGTGAATTGGGAAAGGAATTCGTGATTGCCTGCAAGCGTAAGGGACAATACGTAGTGGCTTGTGACAAGTATGATAACGCACCTGCTATGCAAGTTGCAGATGAGCGTAGGGTGTTCAGTATGCTGGATGGTGATGCTCTCCAGAAAGTAGTGGAGGAAGTGAAACCGGACATTATTGTTCCGGAGATTGAGGCCATCCGTACAGAAAAACTCTATGAGTTTGAGAAAGCCGGCATTCATGTAGTTCCCAGCGCAAAAGCCGTGAACTATACAATGAACCGTAAAGCTATACGCGAGTTAGCTCATACCGAGTTGGGACTGAAGACGGCGAATTATCTGTATGCCAGCACATTTGAAGAATTAAAGGAGGCAGCAAATAAGATCGGCTTCCCCTGTATCATTAAGCCCCTGATGAGTAGTAGCGGTCATGGGCAGAGCAAGGTTGATGATGCAAGCGAATTGGAAAAAGCATGGGAGAATGCCTGCGGTGGCAGTCGTGGCGATATTATGGAGGTGATAGTGGAGCAGTTTATCCCTTTCGACTATGAGATTACCCTTCTGACAGTAACCCAGAAGAATGGTCCTACACTATTCTGTGCTCCTGTTGGTCATGTACAGAAAGGCGGTGATTATCGCGAGAGCTTCCAGCCTCGTGCTATGAAGCCGGAACATTTAAAGGCTGCACAGCAGATGGCTGGTAAGGTGACAGCTGCTTTGACGGGAGCCGGCATCTGGGGTGTGGAGTTCTTTGTAAGCGAGAAAGAAGGTGTTATCTTTAGCGAACTGAGTCCTCGTCCACACGATACAGGAATGGTTACTTTGGCAGGAACACAGAACCTGAGCGAGTTCGAGTTGCATTGTCGCGCTGTCCTGGGATTGCCCATACCGGAGATTACACAGGAACGTCAGGGTGCATCGGCTGTTATTCTCTCCTCCGTAGAGACAAAGGCTCCTCAGTACGACGGAATGGAAGATGTTTGTGCGGCTCAGCGTACTTATCTGCGTATCTTCGGTAAGCCGGAGGCACATGTAGGACGAAGAATGGGCGTAGTAGTATGCTGGGATAGTTTATCCGCTTCTCAGGATGCCTTGCGCGATAAGTGCAAAGCGTTGGCAGCAAAGGTAACCGTAAGCTAAAGTCTGGAACTGAACAACTTAACAATATCCTGCAGTTCCTCATCCGAAAGGGTGGGGAACTTTTCTTTCATTAATTCCTTTAATACAGTTACAGCTTTAGCTTTCATTTGTTGCTTACCCATCTTTATACCGCTTGCTATTGGCGTAGAGGGGAGCAGGGCTCTGTTGAAATTTCCGTCGCTCATAGATTCTGCTATAATTTCCATTGCAAAGATACTACATATTCTTTGAAAAGTCCAAATTAATTTTTCCTTTCCTTTACTTATCGTAATATAACGTGAGTTCGACAAATATAATTGTCTATATTTTAGGCTGAAAGCCGAGGTTTTTTCTTCTGGTTAGGTTGAAATCTCGAAAGAGATTGATGGGGTGTCTGGGTGCTTTTATCTGGATGCTAGCATACAAGGAAAAACAGAGAATAAAGTTTACTGTTTACTGTTTACTGTTTACTGTTTACTGTTTACAGTTTCAGGTTTTGATGCTACGCATCGAGCCTGCTACGCCATGGCAAAGCCCAAACAAGCTTGGTCTCTGCGCATGGCTTAAACGCAGCCTTCAGGTTATGTGGTTCTCTCTTACATCATACATCTTACATCATACATCTTTAGTGTTTTTGGGGTTTTTGTAAAAAATCTGTGAGATCTGTGAGATTTCTTGCAGCTTGCCGCATAGGAGATTTATACAAATAATTGCACTTTTTAATAGGAAAAGTGCTTCGAATGCGAAAAAATGTTTATCTTTGCACTCGAGATATGAGGCTGGTTGTACACCCGACTCTTAAAGCGGGCTCAGTACTTTTACCATAAAAAACTACTATTATGAAAATACTTTTTCAATGGTCGATGACCGCAGCCTTGATTTGCGGCGCAAGTGTATTCACGGCATGTTCGAGCAATGACGACAACCCCATCAAACCTGACGAACCTGCTGCTGAGGCGGTGCACCTCACTCAGCAATATAGCGTCAGCACCCTCGCCAACGGCGATACCATGGCGATCTCCATCATGGACTATATCTGGGAGGACGGCCTGCTGCGCACTACTCACAGCTACCTTAACATGCCCACCTATCACAGCGTCTCTGAAAGTGACTATTTCTACGTCTATGACGACGACGGCAACTGCATCGAGGAGCACTACGTCTCCGACAACCGACACCATGACTATTACCTCACCTACGAGGGCGGCCTCATGACCAGTGGCATCGAGATGTCCAACGACGAAATCATCGGGAAGGTCACCATCACTGGCCACACCGCTGACGGACAAATCCAGGCCATCACCTCGGAGAGATTGCTAACTGGCACCATCAGCAATTACGAGATTACCTGGGAGAACGGCGACATGACCGCTTACACAGTGTACGTCAACAGGCCCGGAGAGGAAGAGGAGATCCAGAACGTCACCATCGGATACGACGACTATCCCAACATCAGTACCGGCATGCCCTTGGCCAGTGACGTCTTCGACCCGCAGATGATTGCCAGCACAGCCTCGGTACACAACTGGGACATCGGCGAGGAGAGATTCTACGCCAACGGCCGCGTGGTTAAGGCTATTAAAAAGAACACCGCCCTGACCGGTGTCATCTATTACACCTACAGCGACGGCACCACCGGAAAGGAATAGCTGGAAAAATGCTGAAGACGGAATAACGATCTAAAATTATAAACAACAGGACTAAAAAAATCCCTGTAACTAACTATATTTCAATGATGGCAAAGAACGATTAGCGATTATTAGTGGACAGCAATGATAAGATAACATGAACAGGTTCTTTCAATGGATGATGGCCGCCATCCTGATCTGCGGCTCAATGGTATTTACGGCGTGTTCAATGGAAGACAATCCCGCAGGCGGGACTGGCGCATCGGGTATTGCCATGATTGTGAAGAACGGACAGATTGACTATTGGCGCCAGATAGAGACGGCGTTCCGCGATGCCTGTCAGGAGAAAGGCCTCGAGGCCTACTACTACGCCACGTCGGCAGAGACCGCCTACGAGGAGCAGCTGGCTGCCGTGGAAGAGCTGCGCAAGCTCGACTACAAACAACTGAAGGGCATCATCTTTGCGCCCAGCTACGGACTGAACGGCGAGAGTGCCGAGGCCGAGGTGGCCGCTCTGGCCCAGGAGCGCGGCATACCCGTCATCATCCTCGACTCGCCCGTCGGTGCCACGAGTCCGCTGGCCTCATGCCCCTACTTCGGCACCGACAACACCGCTGCCGGTCAGGCGATGGCTGAGAAGGTGACAGCCGACAAGGTGGCTGTCTTCGCCACGACCAACAGTCCCGGCGTAGAACGTGCCGAGGCTTTCAAGGCCATGAAGCCCAATGCCGTCATCTATCAGGTAGGCGACAAGTGCAACGACGAGGTGCAGGCCGTGCTGGATGAGTACGACACCTTTGTCTTCTGCAACGGCAACAGCCTCGTCGATGCCATCCCCATGCTCAAGGATGCCAGCAAGCAGGTCTATACGTTCGACATCTACGGTGAATTCCTTGACGAGCTGATTGATTACAGCCCCATGCTCAAAGGCATCATGGCACAGAACACGTTCGAGATGGCCCGCAAGGCCGTGGAAGCCGTCGTCACCAATGCCAAGCAGGGTGAGATGATACCCACTTTCTACATGACGCGGAGTAATCTGTACGCCCCCATCGTGCAGCCCTTCCTCAAGTTCTACTACCAGGAGAGTTTCGAATTCTGCGACGGTCTTTACTATCTGTTGGACTATAGTGACAATACGGCGGCAGTTTTTGAGCCCGTAAACTATGGTAGATATACGGGCGACATCGTCGTGCCTGACACCGTGGAGATGGACGGTATCAAGTTTGCCGTGACCACCATCAACGATGGGGCATTCTCGCGTGCAAGGCTCACCTCGCTGAAACTCCCGAAGACGCTGAAGAAGATAGGCGACTGGGCCTTCCAACAAACCAGTGGGCTGAAGACCTTCAACATCCCGGAGACCGTGACCTCCATCGGTGAGAGTGCCTTCAGGGAATTACCCGACCTGACACGCATTCACATTCCTGCCAGCGTCGAAGTGATGGAAGATCACGCCATTGGTGGGTGCCCACTACTGGAAAGCATCACCATAGACGAGGGCAACACGCACTACGGCATCTATGACGGCGTGCTGATGGACAAGGCCCAGACACGTCTCATCGTGTATCCCGCCAAGTTGCCCGGCACCACATACACCGTACCGGCCACTGTGAAAACCCTCGACAAACTGGCCTTCCGAGAAGTCACAAACCTGAAGTCGGTGACGATTCCAGCCGCTGTGTCTAATCTCGAGTATGATATGTTTGAATATTCCTACTCACTGGAAGAAATCAACATCGACCCCGCAAATTCCAACTATTGCTCGGAGGACGGCGTGGTCTATAGCACTAAGAAGGACAGCCTCATCGTCTATCCCGACGGCAAGCCCGACAAGAGTTACACCCCGAACGCAGCAACCAAAGTAATCGAAGAATACGCATTCGCCAATGCATCCCAGTTAGAGAAAGTGACCGTCCCCGAGGGTGTCACCACGATCAGCAATGCTGCATTTTTCCAATGCTACTCGCTGAAAGAAGTCAGTTTTCCTGAATCCGTCACATTGGTGGGACCTTCTCTTTTCGCCTATTGCGAGAAACTGGAGTCGGTAATCCTACCCCCGCATATCACTAAGATTCAGATGGCTACGTTCTTCGACTGCAAGGCACTCCGCAGCATTACCATTCCTGCAGAGGTCACTTTCATCGACTTAGCGGCCTTCTACCTGTGTGACAGCTTGAAGGAAGTCACCTGTTTAGGCACGACACCGCCGACGGCAGACCCCTCTGTTTTCGTTACGTTACAGACTAATCAGATGACCCTCTACGTACCCGACGAGTCCGTAGATCTGTACAAGGCAACCCCCGTCTGGAAGGACTTCAACGTACAGCCAATCTCCGCGAAGCAATGAACCTTGCCCATCCCCGGTCTAAAGGGCGAGAGGAAATTTTAAAAGATTAAATAAGATGAAAAAGATGATGACTTGGGTGATAGCCCTGGCCCTTATTGGTGGAGTAACATCGTGCACATCATGTACGTGGAATAAGGATAATGTTCCATCGGTTGAGGTGTCGGAGTATATCCCCAAGGCACCAGACTATAACGACACGACCATGTGGGTGACTGCCGATGGCGATACTGACGGTACGGGCGCAGATGTGTTCTATGTGGTATCAACGTGGGAGGACGACTGGACAACTGAGGACGGACGTATTTGCCACTATGCCGACGTGTGGAACCCGAAGCACCGTGCCCGCATGGCTGAGTTGGAACTGAACAAGATTGCTGCCTATATGTCGCCGGGCAACCGCTTCTTTGCGCCTTTCTATCGTCATACGACTATACAGACGTTTATGACGAACAGCGAAGACACCGTGTATCAGCGCACCCGTCTGTCGATAGGGGATGTGTGCAAGGCATTCGACCACTTTCAGGCCCAACGTGACCAAAGCCGTCCGCTCATCATTGCCGGCTTCAGCCAGGGCGGTCTGTCGGTAGTGGAACTGTTGAAGCATATCAGCGACACGACCTATAGTCAACTGGCAGCTGCTTACGTCTTAGGTTACAAGGTGACAAAGGACGACATAGAGGCGTGCAGCCACATTCGACCTGCTGAGGGTGAAACCGACACAGGCGTGACCATCTGTTACAATACGGTGAAAGATGTGAAGTATGTGCTGCCCATCATTGCTGCCTCTGCTATCTGCATCAATCCCGTGAACTGGCGCACCGACGATACGCCAGCCACTCTTAAAGACACCATTACCATCACTGTCTCACCTGAACACCACGTGCTGGTGGCTACTAACTATTGCGCCTCAGAGTATCCGCCATTCCGTGGATTCCTGAACGTGGGCGACATCCATAGTTGTGAGCCGTGGCTCTACAGCGAGTGCCTGCAAAAGAATATCGGGGTACGTGCCAAAGAGTGGCGTAAAAAGAGTGCATATTAGTATCTTCGCAGCATAATAAAAAAAACTAAAACAAATGACTTATGAAAAATAAATTATTACAATGGATGCTCGCCGCCATCCTGTTCTGCGGCGCAATGGTGTTCACATCGTGTACGAACGAGGATAATCCCGCCGACCCTGCGGCTAATCTCTCTGAGAAGATTATCGGGAAGTGGGTGACGGCGGACATCGACGGGCAGACGGTGCTGACCAACAGCAAGAAGGCCATCACCTTCGTCTCTGCCACCAAAGCCTACATCAGCGCTGCGTTCAACGCCAATCCGGAAATTGGGGCGCACTGGCTTAACAAAATGGAAGTCGCCGTGGCCATCGACGGCAACAAGGTGACTGTCACCAGCCATCCCGACGAGCATACGACCACAGTGGAGGAACTCACCGTCACCACCATTAGCGGCAGCGAGTTCAGTGCCAACCGCAAGCTGACCGCCACCGTTGACGGCAATATTGTGGATACAAAAAATGAAATTATCCGCTACGTGAAGCAGACCGCCGACTACAGCGAGGCCATCCTCGGCCTGTGGGAGTGCCAGGGCATCACCGGCGGCGAGACCAACAACGACGACAACGCCCGCCTGGAGTTCCTGGCCGACGGCACGTACAACTTCTACCGCCGCAGCGACGCCGGCGTGTGGAGCCTCGTGCCCCGCGAGCGCAACGAGTACTTCGTGGACGGCAACCTGCTCTGCACCCGCTGGCAGGCCGAGGGCGAGGAGATGAGCTACGAGTGGTGGGAAATCACCTCCGCCGCCGACGGCCGCATGCAGTGGACCGCCCTCCGCCAGCAGGCCGACGGCACAACCTTCCAGCAGGGTGTCACGTGGACAGCCGCCGAGGCCCGCACCGTGCTGGCCAGCATGGACTTCAAGGGCCATCCCTTCTACGGCGACCTGACGTATAGCTACGCCTACGACGATGACTGCCGGCTGGTCAAGATGAAGAAAGAGCAGGTGGGCACCGGTCTGGTCATCACCGAGTTCGACTACACCTACACCCCCGGCCACATCACGAAACAGGGCCGGGAGGAAGCCTACACCGTCACCGAAGAATGCAGCCTGGACGACCACGGGCGCATCGTAGAACTGGTACGCAACAGCATCAATAGCGAAACGCAGAAGGAACATCATTACAAATACACCTACACCTACGACGAGGACGGCCGTCTGGCCACCGTGTCACAGTGGGTGGAAGGCGAAACGAATGCCCTCCTCACCACCTTCGCCTGGCAGGACGGCGAGCTGCGGTCCAAGACTACCGATCAGGCGTCCGTCCTCATGGTGAATGACTACGAGCCCGGCGACGCACCGGCGCAGGCACTCTTCGGTCATATCGGCTACTCGGAAGCCGACGAGCTCTGCCCCCAGGGCTGCTTCGGCACGCTGCCCCTCCACCTGCCCTCGAAGCAGACAGTCATCCTGACCTACAATGGTGTAGAGATGTCCAAACGCACCACTGAATACTCCTACACCGTCACCGACGGCCGCCTCGCCGCCGCCAACGACAACTACTTCCTGCACTGGGAGATGAGATAATAACAATTAAAACAACGTGAATATGAGAAAGATTCTTTGCATTATTTCCGTCGCCCTGCTCGCGCTCACGGCCTGCACGAGCAGCGACGACAATCCCGTCAAGCCCCAGCCTGAACCCAGGACGGTGCTGGTGGGCCTGGAGTTTAGAAACAAGTACCCCGCCGGCCCCTCAATGGAAGTCTATACCTACGACGCCGACTACCGGCTGGTCAATATGAAGGAAATAGAGGTGGGCACCGGCGATGTCCTCGCCGACCTGGACTACATCTACACCCCCGGGCACATCACCAAGAAGGGCAGGGACCTCTTCTACGACATCACCGACGAGTGTACCTTGGACGACCAGGGGCGCATCGTCGAATATCATCACAAAAACGTCAAGATTGAAACGGGACAGTTGTTGTCGGATTACCTCTACACCTACACCTACGACGAAAACGGCCACATGGCCACCACGCACTCGGGAGACTATGTAGAAACATATATCTGGGAGGGCGACGAGCTGCGCACCAGGACCATGGCTGAGGGCAACGCCTACACCACGTATGACTTCGAGCCCAGCGATGCACCGGCACAGGCTCTCTTCAACAGGTTTGGCTACGATCTGCCCGAACTCTGCCTGCAGGGACGCTTCGGCGTGCTGCCCGCCCACATGCCTGCGAAGGTAACCTCTGCCGCGTACATCGACGGCACAATGTTATTCACAAGTGTCACCGAATTCACCACCACCACCGACGACGACGGCCATCTGGGCACTGTCTCTACAGGCAACACCACTTTCGTCCTGCACTGGGGACAGCAATGAAGCAAGTTTTCACTTTGCGTTCTTGCGTCCCTGCGGTTCTTTGACATACTGAGACAAACGGATAAAATCTGTAGGATTTGAAAGATTTCTCGCCACGAGGCGACGAATCTCAGAAAAAATGTGTAACTTTGCGGCGTACGCCGCGAGTCTGCTCACGCTCGGCAATTGGAACTTGTTCCATTGCTCTCGGCTTGCACGAGCCTTGCGGCGAAAAATTATAATAAGGTTATGGCACGCGAAGAAAGAAACATTATCGGCTATACGGTGGGACTCATCAGCGAGTTTGCCAAGCACTACGGCATCCATACCCGCCAGGCCTACGCCTACTTGAAGCGCTTCAAGGGCTTGGAGCACTTTCATGAGCATTACGGTGTGCTGCACACCCAGTCGTTTGCCGACACGGTGGACGTGCTCACACAGGTTTGCCTAAACAACGGAGGACAGCTGCGATGATACGACTCTACCACGGCTCGAACATGAAAATCGAGGTGCCCGACCTCGTCCACTCCAAGCCCTTCAAGGACTTCGGCAGCGGCTTCTATCTCTCGCCCGACAAGCAACAGGCATGGGACATGGCGTTCCAGAAAGTCAATCAGACCAGAGAGGGCAAGGCCGAGGTCACGGAGTTCCTGTTCGATGAAACGCTGATGCAGTCGGAGCAACTGAAGGTGCTCAACTATCCCGACTATTGCGAGGAGTGGGCACTCTTCGTGCTGGCCAACCGCGACAAGAAGGCGACGCATCCCATTCACGACTACGACATCGTCTATGGCCCGATAGCCGACGACGGCGTTACCTACCAGTTGCGCCGCTACGAGGGCGGAGTCATCTCCCTGGCCCGTCTGGTCGAGGAGTTGAAATATGCCAAGGGCATCACCTTCCAGTATTTCTTTGGTTCCGAACAAGCCTTGCAACAATTAAAGCGACTACGATGAAAAGACTGACAGCAGAACAGATTCAACTCTTGAAGGACGACCTGTGCGTGGAGCTGGCCGGATACCTGGTCGACGACTACCACTATAGTCCCGAGGAAGCCATTGAGGTGCTTTATACCTCCGAGACCTTTGATCGCCTGCAGGAAGACGAGACGGGACTCTACTACCAGAGTCCGGGTTACGTCTACTCATTTCTGCAGAATGAATTGAAGACAGCAAGAGTGGCTTAGCCACTACATCTAATCCCCCCTACAGATTTTCCGTTTTGGGGCTTTGCCTCGAAGAAAGTCACGCCCGGCAGAATGAGCGAAGAAGCTCTTTTGCCCTCGCTTAATCCGTTCTTTGTCTCAGCAATTATATAATAAAATGTATAATAATAAAAACAACGTGATTATGCGAAAGATTCTAAACTACCTCCTAACGGCCGCGACGGTTTGCGGCATCAGCTTCGCCGCCGCTTCGTGCACGAGCAGCGACGACAACCCCGTCAGTCCTGATGCCGGCGAGACGTTCTCTATAGTGACACTCAATGTTGACGGACTGCCGGCATATATTGATGCCACCCTTATTGGCATGGGTGTAATGCCTCTCAATGTGGAAGGTCCGGGTGAAAAATACACATCAGTCATAAGCCAGTATCTGGTCGAAAAGGACTTTGACTTTATCGCAGTCCAGGAAGATTTCGATTTTAACGCCCAACTTGACTCAAAACTGAAGGGAGGCTATAATCTAAGTGATACTTGGGGTGGTCCGCTCTCGTTAGAAGCATATCTTGCAGGGGTTGAGCAACCTGTGTCATTAGAAACGGTACTGGCTGCTCTGGAAAAAGGAACATTTTGCATACATTCAGATGGTTGCAGGCTGTATTGGAAAAATGATATTAGCGGCACCCGCGTTGACAGTGTAAGCTGGAAAACCCGATTTGGCGATGCTATCAGACCCACACATATAAATCATGCCAATGATGAAATGATGTCCAAAGGCTTCCGGCGCTATGAGATGAAGTTGAAAGGTGGTACGGAGTTGGTGGTGTATAATATGCACTTGGAAGCCAGTGATGATGAGACAGAGGCAACGGGTGAGGATGCTGTCGATCGCAGGTCACGGATGGCTCATTATCGCGATTTGCGCGACCATATCATGAAGCATCTCGATAAACGTCCTATTGTTGTCGTCGGCGATATGAATAGCTATTATGAGCGCGACAGTGTGGAAATACAGTTCATCAATGAAATCAACAAATCAGGACGAGCTACAATCGGAGACGTATGGATAGAGTTAGAGCGCGGAGGCAAGTACCCAGCTCTGGAAAAAGGGGTTGTGATGCAGGATTTGGGTAGTAGAGGATGGTCTCGTAAGGGGCAGACCCTTGACAAGATATTCTACGTGAATCCTGTTGACGCTGTGAGGAGATTGAAGCCTATGAGCGTAACAGTTGATTCTGTGGGATTTGTTCGAGAGGACGGCTGGACTCCACTTGGCGACCATTCACCTCTTAGTGCTGTTTTCTGCTTCGAAAGGTAATGTAAAGGCACCGCCTTCGACTATTTAAATTAGACTCATTATTTAAAATAAGATAATATGAAAATTTTGGTTAAGAGAGAGCAAAGCCAAACGGGTTTGAACTTTGACGAGCGTGAGAAAATTGGACTGAAGGTCAAAAGGTTATTCCAATGGGTGATGGCCGCCATACTGATTTGCGGCGCAACACTGTTCGCATCGTGCTCAAACGAAGATAATTCCTCTGCCCCTGCAACTAATATCTCTGAGAAGATTCTAGGGAAGTGGATGTATGCCGACACAGACGGACAGCCCACTCTGACCAACAAGAAGGCCATCTATACCTTTGTTTCTGACACCAAGGCTTTGATGAGTGCATCGCTTAACTCACATCCGGAAGCGGGTACTCAATGGATTGACCAATTAGAAGCCGATGTTGTCATCAGCGGAAACAAGATGACGCTGGTTAACCATCCCGATAAGCAGACCACTATGGTAGAGGAATTTATCATCACTGACATCAACGACAGCGAGTTCAACGCTAATCGCAAGATAACTATCACGGCTGATGGTGCTGTGGTGATTTCTGTAGAGCAAGTCGTTCGCTTCACCAAAGTCATCTCCGACTACCGTGCTGACATCATTGGCACATGGGAAGGCCGCTGCACAAGCGAAAACTCAGTCTTTGACGACGGGCAGGAGCATCGCTGGCAGTACAATGCAGATGGAACGTATGTTTATTATGTAAAGGACGGCGACAACTGGGTTCCTTACGAGGGCAATACGCTGAACGAATACTTCGTGGATGGCAACCTGCTATGCACCCGCTGGATTGACTTGGGTCAGGAGAACCGCGAGTGGTGGGAAATCACCATCTCTGGCGACAAGATGAACTGGACCGCCCTGCGCCAGAAAGAGGACGGCTCCACCTTTACCGCCACCTTTGAGATGAAGAAAGTGGAGTGAGTGAATACTTCTTTAACTTCATTAACTCCTTTAACTACCGACTACTTAACTACTTCAGAAAGTTGAAATATTAATTTTAAATTAAAATGTCATGAAAAAGGTTTTATTATGGATGATGGCCGCCATCCTTATCTGCGGCACAACAGTGTTTACGGCATGCACGAACGATGATAATCCTGCTGTCGATAGTAGCAGCACTCTTGCCCTAATCGTCAAAAACGGAGACATTGAGTACTTTCAACAGATAGAAAGTGCTTTCCGTAATGCTTGTAAGGAGAATAACCTTGTGGCAGCTTACTTTGCTACTACCGATGAGAATGCCTGGCAGGAGCAGGTGGATGCCGTAAATAAACTGAGAAGCCTAAGCGGCACCAAGCTTAAAGGTTTCATCTATGCTCCCTGCAAGGGTCCTAACGGCGAGTGTGCCGACGCTGCAGTGGCTGATTTGGCAAAAGATCTGGGCATCCCCGTTGTCATCCTCGACTCGAAGGTCAATGAAGGCAGCCCCTTGGTTAACTGTCCCTTCTTTGGTATTGACAACACCGCCGCTGGCAGTGCGCTGGCTCAGCAAGTTACAGCCGATAAAATCGCCAGCTTCGGCATCATCACCAGTCCTGGCGCTGAGCGTGCCAACGGCTTTATGAAACTGAAGCCCAACACTACCTTTACTGAGATACCCGAGAACTCCAGCGAACAGGTACAGGCCGCCATGGACGAGTACCAGACCTTCGTCTTCATGAATGGCTCGGCTCTTTATCCCTCTTTTTCCTTCCTGAAGGATTCAGGCAAAGAGGTCTATACCTTCGACATCTATGACTCTTTCCTCGATGAACTCATCGCTGGCAGCTCCTGGCTGAAGGGAATTATGGTTCAGAACACGTTCGAGATGACCCGCAAGGCAGTTGATGCAGTACTCACGAATGCCCAGGAGGGTGAGATGGTTCCGACCTTCTTCATGACTCAGGACAACCTTAACGATTCTAACGTGAAGCCTTTCCTGGAATTCTATAACAAGACAGTCCCAGCCCCTATCGAAAACCTCGCTGAGAAACTCATCGGCAAGTGGATGGATAGCGAAGCAGACGGGCAGCCTGCATTGACTAACGAAAAGTCGGTTGTCACCTTCATTTCGCCCACCAAGGCTATCTACAGCACGTCAAAGACCGACTATACAGAGAGTCAGCCCAAATGGTCTGTTCATCGCTTATACGATGTTAATATTTCCGGCAACATGGTTACCCTGACCGGTCATCCCGAAGGTAATCCGAAAATTACGTTGCAGGAGGAGTACTTCATCACTGCCATTACTGCTACCGAGATAGTTTGCAAGTATAAGCATACAACCTTCCATAACGGACAGTTGGAAGGCACCGTCACCGAAAAGAAGGATATCCGACTGAAGAAAATCGACGTAGATTATCGCGCTGACGTCCTTGGCATTTGGGAATGTAAGGCTATCACAGGTGGGGATACCTTCAACGATGACAATGCCCGCCTTGAGTTCAAGGCCGATGGCACATACAATTTCTACCGTAAGACCGACGGCGGGCAGTGGCAGGCTGTTACCACCCGCGAGTTCCAGGATTACTTCGTGGACGGCATGCTGTTAGATACGCGCTGGAAGAATCAGAGCGAAGCCGAAATGCGCGAGTGGTGGGAAATTAAATCCTTTAACGGTGACAAGATGGTATGGACCGCCCTGCGCCAGAACGGCGACGGCTCTACCTTTGAGCAAACCGTGGAGTGGGAGAGAGTTGAAAGTTGAAAATCAGCCTCACCCCTAACCCCTCTCCCGTGGGCGAGGGGAACTAACAAATGGGTAAATGGCTAAATGGTAAATGCCTTAATGGTTAGGGGTTGTATGATGCGCTAAAACTTGTTCCATAAGAACCCGTTCCACATCTTCCTTCTTATCTGTCAGACACAGGATAAGGTTCTTGTAAACACCTCTTTCCGTTAGGTCCATCATCAATGGCCATATAGGCACTTCTCTTGTCCAGAAGTCGGTTCCAAGAAAAATCATTGGACTGGCATAACCGAAGGTCAGATAGTGATTCTGTACGGCCTCTTGGAATATCTCCTGTAATGTTCCGGCGCTGCCGGGTGTATAGATGATGCCGCCTGTGGCTATGGTTAGGATGCCGTCTTCACGAATACTGTTGTCGAAGTATTTGGCAATATGTGTGGCTAATGGCGTGGAGGGTTCGTGTCCGTATAGCCAGGTGGGAACACCCAGGCTATGATAATCCTTTTGTGGGAATCGGTCATGAACCCTCCATGCTGTTTCCAGCCATCCTTCATCGGTAAACTTGGGGGCTGTTGACAAGATGTGCAGAGCATCTTGCAACTCCAATTCATTCCGTCCTGCCATCCAAGCCCCTAAATGTGTAGCCTCCATAGCGCCCGGTCCTCCACCCGTTATCATAAGGAAGCCCTTTTCCGTCAGTAGTTTGCTAAGATATGCAACCTGTCTGTAGGCGACATCACTGCGTGAAAGGCTGTGTCCGCCCATAATACCGATAAGACGATGCTCGTCGAAGTTTGAAAGAAAGCCGTGCAGGCAATCCGAGATACTATGGTCATGTAAAGATCGTGCCAGCGTCTCTTTGAAATCCGAAGAGTATTTGCCTTTTTTCAGGAAATGGCGGTACACACGTCCGTCGAAGCACGTCTCGTATGAGTTCTTTCTGGCTGGGGAATATCCCTCGTAGAGTTCTTCAGGTGAATACAGATGGTTGCGGTAACGGAATGTTTCGCCCATGTCGGGGAGGAACAGACAGTCTTTGCTTTTCTTCTTTAACCCCATGGGCAGTTGGCAACCTATAAAGATGCAGTCCCTATAGGTGTGTGAAAGCGCCAAACCGGTTTCTGCCGTCAGGTTAACGCTTTGGAAAGCGTAACGCCTTATTTCTTCACACTCCTGGTGCAAAGTCTGGGCAACTTGCCAATCGTCCTTTATTTGCTTGTAAGATTCTCTCATATACCCTTGTTTTGGGGGATTTCCTACCTTATTATATTAATAATCTTTACAAAAATACAATTTTTGATGATAACTTGCCATGTTTTAAATGAAAAATTGTAATTTTACACGGATAAAAGTCCAAAAACAATAAAATACAAACATAACTTACAGCTGATATGAAGAAAATATTATTATTTGCGCTAACACTGCTTTTTCCTTTGTTCATAAATGCGAAGAGCCAAGTTGAGCCTTTGTTAAAGATTCGTTGGGCCACTTTTAATATCCGTTGCATCAGTAGCGATGATTATAAGATTGGCTGCGGATGGGATCAGCGAAAGGAACGCGTAGCTCAGTATCTGACAGACAACAATATAGACATCTGTGGAATGCAGGAAGTTACCAATACCCAAATGGAATATCTGTGCAAGAATCTGAAAGGCTACAGCCATGTGGGTGTGGGCAGAACCGATGGGAAGAAGAAGGGTGAGGCTACTCCCATTTTCTTCCGTAAAGACAGGTTCAAGGCTTTGGACATGGGTAACTTCTGGTTGTCAGAAACCCCCGATGTGGTAGGCTCCAAGGGGTGGGATGCCGCTTTAGAGCGTGTGGCCAGTTGGGTCAAGCTGAAGGATAAAAAGACGGGGAAGGTCTTTATGGCAGTAAATACTCATTTCGACCATGTGGGCAAAGTGGCTCGTAGAGAGAGTGCCAAGCTTATCATGCGTAAGATTCAGGAGATAGTAGGTGATAAGCCCGCTGTGGTTACTGGCGACTTTAATGTTTCAGAGCGAGATGAGGCTTACCAGACTATGGTGACAAGCGACTTTAAGATGAACGATGCCTATCACATGACGGATAATAGAACAGGTACTACTGGCACGTGGCATTCGTTCTGCCAGATTCCTCCAGAAAAGATGGAAAAGATAGATTTTATCTTTATCACCCCCAGTATCAAGGTTACGCATACCCATATCGAAAAGGAGAATAAGGATTGTCAGCTTTCAGACCACAATCCCCATTATGCCGACCTTGAGTTGTAAACCTCAAAAATTGAATTCATTTTTCACATTTCATTTTTCACATTGCACATTTATTTGTATCTTTGCGGCGAAAAATCAATTAAAGAATAATGATATGAAAGAGGAAAAAAAGTCAAATTTCTCTGTTGAGTCTGTACAGGATTTGAACTCTTCAAACATTTGGTCTATGACTGCCGAACAGATAGGCACAATGTGGGAAAAGGAGCGTGTGGAGGAGGATTTTTCTATCGTGGAGGATAAGTTGCTCAATACTATCCGTCTGGCTTTTGAAGTAGTTCACTTTAATGAGGATGATGAACGCGAGGCTCGTAAATACAGTAATCTCAACTGGGTGAAGTTCCACCATTGTAAACATGGTAAGGGCTGCGTGGCTATACGCAGAAAGGCCATTACCCGTATTACCGACCTCAGTTATGAGAATGTAAAGCACATCTCAGCTCCCGTCTTGCTCGACCTGATAGACAAGAACTTCGGCGGTGGATGGGATTCCATTTCATTGGCACTGAAGGATATCATCGAAAGTGGCTTTGATATTAGTACCACACAGTTACCTGCCAGCCGTATTCATGCTCCAGGCGGAACACTGGAGAAAAAAGTGGCTCAGGGTTACGATGTGTTGGAGATTACTAAGGGTACATGGATAGAAGCTATCTTTGCCAAGAAGAAAGATCCGGTAGAAAAACTCAAGCTTGAGCCTATTCATAAGGAATATGATGATGATGGTAATCCCATTTATGACGATGATGACGACAATGAGGATAATGAGGACGGCATGGATGGAGATGATGCAGAGGATGATGAATCAGATGATACCTTCTACAGCAGCTACTCAGAAGAGGCTGAGGTGAAGGAAGAAGACGAAGAAGGCTTCCCGCTGGAGGAGGAATAAAGTAAGGACATTTACAGTAAAAAACGCGATATTTTTATACCAAGTTATCCTTATTAAAAATCTATACTAAAAGTGGAAAAGTTCGGCTGTCCGTGAGGATAGCCGATTTTTTTTTTCTTCAGTATAGAACTTACTTTCCTTGCTGGCGTAAAAATTCCTGCAGTTGCTCCTTACGGACTGCTTCGCGGACTTCGGGGTTAGAATGCATGTTTTGGTAGATGTCGAAATGCTGCCCGAAGATACGTTTGGCGCTGGCTTCGTTTCCTGCACCATCAACGGTCTGCTCAAAGGCTATCACTACGGGGTGCCCATCTTTCTGCTGTATGGTCATGCAGCCCGAATGGTTGCCGCCTGAAACGGTCTTCAGCGTATCGCCCGATTCGTCATACCAAAAGACCCAACAGTCACACCAAACACGGGTTTCTATCGAATCCGTATCTTCTGCCACAATCATAAGGGTTGGGATGCAGAGCTGTCCCTGCAAATACTGTGTGCCGAAGTTAGTGACCAGATAGTCGCTCATCGCCTTGCGGATTGCTTGTTCCTGACGGTTGATAGCGATATGGTGGATGCAGTCTTGTTTATGTTCGTCAAAGTCAGACATCAACCACTGTTTGCCCACTTTTTCCATGTAGAGCTTGTGCTCCTCTACGTCGTTATTCTCGTCAAACGAGCCGTCTTCCCATTTTTGTCTTACCATAATGGTGGCTACGGCGTGCATCTCATCAGTCTGTTCAACTCCAGTCACCTCGTAGTCGGCAATCGTTCCGCCGTTTCCTGTTACAAAGTAGTAAAGCCATTCATGATCCATCGCCTCATGTTCAGGCAGGTGGTTGAACATCGTATCCAAGACAGCATAGAAATCCTCAGTCATATAATCTCTCGACCGTTCCAGCAACATATGGTCAGGAATATATTGGCACAGTTCGAAAGCTCGTTCACGCAATTGTTCCTCCTTGTTGGTGCATCCAGCCAGGCCTAGCAATGCTATACATGTAAATAAAAGTCGATTATTCTGTTTCATAATATAGTAGAATACAAGTTTAATAATTGAAGCTATTGATAATTATTACTTTATGATAGTTGCTCGTTAGGTGATAATCGAAAAAAAAGAGCTTCATATCGTTACTGATACAAGCTCTTGATTTTCCCAAATTCATCCCAAAAAGATGTAGCGCCTACGGGAATCGAACCCGTGTTCCATGCGTGAGAGGCATGTGTCCTAGCCGCTAGACGAAAGCGCCATTTGCATTTTGAGAGGTTCTCTGGCGGAAGCTGGGGGATTCGAACCCCCGGTACGGTAACCCGCACGTCAGTTTAGCAAACTGGTGGTTTCAGCCACTCACCCAAACTTCCTTCCGGCATCCCGTTTTAGAACTGTTAGCCAGCTCTTTTTCTCAAATGCGGTGCAAAGGTAAAGGTTTTTTCTGAATCTCGCAAGTACTTTCCAAAATTTTTTATAACTTTGCATAAAATATATGGTTGTATGGGAATAAATTCACAGTTTAAGATGCCTAAAGGGTGCCGGTTGATAGAACTGCCCCTGATTGCTGACGAACGCGGTGCGCTGGCTTTTGGGGAGTGTGAGAGGCACATCCCGTTCAAAATAGAGCGTGTGTTCTGGACGTATAACATCACAGATGGACTGACCAGAGGTGATCACGCACACAGAACCTGCTCTATGGTAATATTTCCGTTGGGCGGTAGCTTTAAGATGGAGGTGGACGATGGGGAAGAGCAGATTGTGCTGGAGATGAACGACCCTCATGTGGGAATACTGATTCCACCCTTGGTATGGTGCAAGCTTTACGATTTTACACCTAATGCTGCCTGTGTGAGCCTGGCATCTGAGCTATACAGCGCTGAGGATTACATTCATGATTATAAAGAATTCCTAATGCTTGTTAAAGATTAATGTTCAGTGCTCAATGTTCAATGCTCAATGTTCAATGCTCAATGTTCAATGTTCAATGCTCAATGTTCAATGTTCAACGTTCAATGTTCAATGTTCAACGATTAAAGAATGACTATAATACCTTATTCTATAAATAGGAAAGAAACATGGGATGCGTTTATTGAGAGCTCCAAGAACGGGACCTTTTTGCTACAACGCAACTTTATGGACTATCATAGCGACAGGTTCTTTGATTGTTCTCTGCTGATATACGACGGCGTTTCGCCCGACGATGAATACAAGGAGAGCCGAATGACTACCAAGGACCTTGTGGCCGTGTTCCCTGCCAACTATGATGAGCGTAAGAAGTGCGTTTACTCCCATCAAGGACTTACCTACGGCGGACTGATTGTCCTGCCTGAGGTAACACAGATGGAGGTGTTGGCCATTATGCAAGAGGTATTGTGTTATTATCGCGACTATATGCAGGCCATTAAGGTTTACTACAAGCCTATACCTTATATTTATAGTGCTTTCCCCAGCGATGAGGACTTGTATGCGCTCTTCCGTGCTGGAGCTCAGTTGACAAGACGACTGGTGAGCACAGCCATCAATCAGCGTAACACACTTAAGATGCGTACCTTACGTATGCGTCAGGCAAAGAAAGCTGTTGACCACGGATGCTACTTGGACCGTGTTTTTGAGACTGACGAAACAGGATTACAGGAGTTCTGGACGCTACTGGAGGATGTACTGATGACTCATCACCACAGCAAGCCTGTACATACCTATCAGGAGATTCTACTGCTGATGCGTCTCTTCCCCAAGAACATTAAACTGTATGTAGTAAAGCGTGAGGACCATATAGTTGCTGGCACGGTAATATTTGAAAGCAGACAGGTGGCTCATGTGCAATATATTGCCTCGGGCGACGAGGGTAGGGAGTACGGTGCCATAGATCTGCTGTTCAAGCATCTGATAAACGAACGCTATAAGCAGATGGAGTATGTGGACATGGGAACCAGCAACGAGAACGATGGCAAGTTCCTGAACGAAGGACTGATATTCCAGAAGGAAGGCTTTGGCGGAAGAGCGGTCTGCTATGATACTTACGAGGTGGATTTGCGTAACTCCCTGATTGATACTATGACGGGTAATATACGCAGTACGCAGACTCAGACGGTTAAATACCTGGACTTGAAGGTGATAAACGAGAAGTTTGAACCTGAGTTGAGCAGCGAGATTACCCGTGTTGTCAGAAGCGGATGGTATCTGCTGGGAAAAGAGAACGAGCGCTTTGCCCGCCATTTCTCTGAATACTGTGGCAGTAAATACTGTGTGCCCGTTGGCAATGGTCTGGAGGCTTTAACGCTGATATTGCTGGCTTACAAGGAGATGCTGGGTTGGCAGGATGGTGACGAGGTGATAGTTCCCTCGAACACTTATATCGCAACCATTCTGGCTGTTACATACGCAGGCATGAAACCTGTTCTCTGCGAGCCTCGTTTACAGGATTATCTGATTGACCCCTCGCTCATTGAATCCTTGATTACCGAGAAGACGCGTGCCATTCTGCCTGTTCATCTGTACGGAAGGGTTTGCGATATGGATGCCATAAACGCCGTTGCCCAGAGGCACGGACTGAAGGTGATAGAAGATGTGGCACAGGCTCACGGGGTTCGTTACAAGGGTAAGGTGGCAGGCAATCTGTGCGATGCAGCTGGCGTAAGCTTCTATCCTGGCAAGAACTTAGGTGCGCTGGGCGATGCTGGATGTGTTACCACTAACGATGAGGAGTTGGCACGTATTGTACGCACAATGGCCAACTATGGAAGCGAAAAGAAATATGTGAACGAATATAAGGGCCATAACAGCCGAATGGACGAAATACAGGCCGCTGTGCTTTGTGTGAAGTTAGCTCAGTTGGATAGCGACAATGAACGTAGGCGTGAGATAGCCCGTATGTACGACGATGGTATCGAGAATCCCTTGATTACCAAACCCTTGGTAGCTAAGCATCCTGAGGAGAATGTGTACCATATTTATCCGGTTCGTTGTCCTAAGCGCGATGAATTGGCAGCTTATCTGAAACAGATGGATATCCAGACGATGATACATTATCCCATTCCCCCTCATAAGCAGAAGGCTTACAAGGAGTGGAACAAAGAGAAGTATCGCATATCAGAGCGTATTCACACAGAAATTCTATCGCTTCCCATCTCGCCTGTGATGACAAACGAACAGGTACAACGTGTGATAGATGCGGTGAATACTTTTACTGCCGAGGTCTAGGAGAGTTCAACTACCGTAATACCGGCTCCACCAAACTGCACATGCTCATCGTGTGCAGAGGATACGTTGGGAACGGTCTGAAGATATTGTCGGATAAGCTGTCGCAGAATTCCGTTACCTGTTCCGTGCAGAATGCGTACCTGGCTGGCACCAACCAGCGTAGCATCATCTATAAAATGGGTAACAGCCTGTAGGGCTTCGTCGCCTCGCATACCTCTGACATCTATTTCCTGATGGAAGTGCAGGTGCTTCTCACGTACCTGATTTTGCGTTTCTTTGCTTACGAAGGAAACAATCTGAACGCCGCGGTCTTTCTTTTCCTTGGGTGCGGCGTGTTGCAGACGTGACAGTTCCACCCTTGTGCGTACCATACCAAAGGCTACGGATGCTTTCTGTCCGTTTATCTCTTCTATCACACCTACTGTTGTCTGACCTTTCAGGCGGACGGTGTCCTTAACATTGAAAGTTGAGAGGCCCCCTCCATCTCCCCCTTTGGGGGAGTGTTGAGTTGACAGTTTGTTTTTGTTATCGTTCCCGTTCCCGTTATCGTTCCCGTTTTTTTTCTTCCTTTCTTCCTTTCGTTTACGGCGTTCCTGAATCTGTCGCATCTTGCGCTCTATCATCTCGTCGTGCTCGTGCTGCAGTTGTTCCTCAAGGCGGGCGCGGAAATCGTCTATCTCCTGACGGGCTTTGCGGGTGCGGTCCTTCTCGGCCTGTGCTTCCTTAATCTCGCGGATGGTCTTCTCTACAACGGCATTACTATCCTGCAGAATCTGTTCGGCTTGTTTCTTGGCCTCGCGGATAATCTCTTTACGTTTCTCTTTCAGTTCGGCCATCTCCTTCTCATACCGCTCAATGGTGCTCTCCATCTGCTTTTCCTGTGAGTGGATGGTCTGACGCTTGCCTTCCCAATAACGTTTGTCGCGCGTGATATCCAGCAGGTATTTGTCGGCATTCACATAATCCTTGCCCACAATTTCCGTCGCATCGCTGATAACCTCTTCAGGGATACCTATCTTACGCGCTATCTCAACGGCAAAGCTACTGCCTGGGTTCCCAATCTGTAGTTGGAACAGGGCTTCCATGCGGTGGCGGTCGTAAAGCATAGCTCCGTTCACCACTCCTGGGGTATCTTCTGCAAAGTGTTTCAGGTTCTGATAGTGGGTGGTGATTACGCCATAGGCACCATCTTTCACAAAGCGTTTTAGTACGGCCTCGGCAATGGCTCCACCGATGGTAGGCTCTGTGCCGCCACCAAATTCATCTATGAGCAAAAGGCTGTGTGGGTTACAGCCGCGCATCATATTCTTCATATTCAGCAGATGGCTGCTATAGGTACTCAGGTCGTCCTCTATGCTCTGTTCATCGCCAATATCTATAAAGATGTCCTTGAAGATACCGCACTTGGAGTTCTCGCCCATGGGTACAGCCAGTCCGCATTGTAACATATACTGCAGCAGACCAACCGTCTTCAGGCACACACTCTTACCTCCTGCGTTAGGACCGCTGATAACCAGTATGCGCTGTTTCTTGTTCAGTTCTATCTCCAGCGGTACCACCTTCTTGTCCTGTTTCTTTAGGGCGAGTGCCAACAAGGGATGCTGTGCAAGGGTCCAGTCGATAAGCGGATTCTTCTCTATCTGAGGCGACACACCGCCTATCTGGTCGGCCAGATGTGCTTTGGCACGAACAAACTCTACGTCAGCCAGAAACTCATAACCGCGAGCCAGTTCGGGGATGTTGGGTCGGAGCAGTTCGGTAAAGTCCTTCAGGATGCGTATCACCTCGCGCTTCTCCTCGGCCTCCAATTCACGAATGTGATTGTTTACCTCCACCACCTCAGCCGGTTCTATAAAGACGGTTTTACCCGTTGAGCTTTCATCGTGTATGATACCCTTTAGCTTGCGCTTCATGGCAGGTGCAGCTGGGATAACCAGTCGTCCGTCGCGTAGCGTAGGAACCACATCCTTATCCACCCATCCTTCGGCCTGTGCTGCTTTCAGAATCTTGTTGAGGGTGCGGCTTACGCTGCCTTCGTGCTTGCGCAGTTCTTGTCTGATGTTTGCCAGTTCAGGCGTTGCATTGTCGCTGATGCGTCCGTAGCGGTCCAGAATCTGTTCGGCACGTTTGGTGATGGAATGGAAGGTGAAAACACCCTCTGTCAGTTTATGTAGGGCGGGATATAAAGCCCCCTCACCTTCTTCTCTCAAGATATCTACCCATGAATGAAGGGTGCGGAGCGATAGATACAGGCTCTGTAGTTCCTTTTCATCCAGATGTACACCCTCTATGCGTATGCGTTGGATGGTAGGACGGAGGTCGAAGAAGTTCTGCTCGGGCAACTCGGTTACCTCTGCCATAATACGGCGGAACTCCTGAATCTGCTGATGTAGCAGACGTATTTCCTCGGGCTTTGTAAGGAATGTCATCTGCTCCACACGGCTGCGCCCCAAGCTGCTCAGGCAATGGTTGCTCAGCAACTGGCGTATCTCAGTAAAGCCTATCTTCTGCTCAAAATGTTGTGGGTATATCATGCGGGGCTGTTACTTCAGGTTCTTCTCGGGATACATGGTATTCCACCATGTGGGGTCGTCTTGCAACCAGCGGGCAAACCACGCCATGATGCTGTCGTGCCAACGGATACGCTTGTTGTAGTCCAGGATATGGTGGTTTTCGCCCTCAACGGTTATGAAGGCTGTTTCCTTACCCAGAATCTTCAGGGCTGTAAACATCTGAATACTCTCGTTGATGGGCACATTGGTATCTGCTCCTCCATGCATGAACAGGATAGGCGTTTTAACCTTGTCGGCATTAAAGAGGGGAGCGTGACCGCTGTATAACTCCATATTGTTCCAGGGGTAGGAGTGAGCGGCAGAAGTTGTGCTGTACGAGTAGCCCCAGTAGCCAAAGCCCCAGTAGCTGGCAGGATTGCTGATGCCTGCATGACTCATGGCAGCCGCAAAGATATCGGTCTGTGTTTGCAGGTACATCGTCATAAATCCACCGTAGCTGGCACCCATACAACCAATCTTCTTCTCGTTCACAAAGGGGTGCTCCTTGCAGAACTGTTTGGTACCCTGAATGATATCATCGGCTGTATAGTCGCCGTAGGCATTCACGTGGCGTGAGGCAAATTCCTGACCGAATCCGCTACAGCCTGAAGGTTGGATTACATACACCACATAGCCCATTGCAGCCCATTCCTGATAGTTGTAGTAGCTGTCCAGTACACGACCCACAGGCGAGCAACCTCCGTAGTAATATACCAGCATGGGGTATTGTTTCGTCTCATCAAAGAAGGGAGGCAGATAGTAGCAACCATAGATGCTGTCGCCGCGTTCCGCCTTAAAGTTCCAGTCTTGGCACTTACCCAGTTGGATATCCTTCAGTCGGGTAGGGTTCAGGTCGCACAGCACCCGCTCCTTTCCCGTCTTTAGGTCGCGCAGCCAACAGCGGTCTGTACTCATGCTGCTCTCACCAATGTAAGCCAGGAAGGGTTTCTCCTTTGCCAGACTATAGCTGCCATATATATAAGGTTCAGAGAGAGGCAAAAGACCCTCTCCCCGCTCCCCCTTAATGGGGAGGGCCTTCCCTCCCTCGAGGGAAGGATCTATGCGATAAAGGCTCTTCGTATCACGGTTCTCGCAGAGGGCATAAATCATTCCGTCCTGTTCCGACCATTGGTAAGAAGTTACCGATGGGTCGAAGTCGCGTGTCAGGCAACGTGCCTCCTTCGTCTGAATGTCTATCAGGAACAGTTCATATTCGTAGCTGCTGGGTGTGACGCCCTTGGGCAACGTATTGCCGATGCCGCCTAAAGCCTCAGGGCTACCCGTCAGGGCAATATATTTCTCATCCGGAGAGAAGGTGTACGAGCCTATGAAGCCATCATGACGCACCAGCGTATCAGCCTTCCCCGTTGCAGCATCCAGCAGAATCAGGTCGGTGAAGTTAAAGGGGCGTTCCGTCAAGTCGTCAGTGTGGATGGATATAAGGTATTTGCTTGCATCCTTGTTAGGTGTAACATATACATTCTTGGCCCCTTTGGTGATGGGTGTGGTAACGCCCGTCTCTATGTCGTAGAGCGAATAGTTTCTGCGGTTTCGCCAACCAGGTTGACGATCGTCAGGCTCCAGAATCTGGTGCACATCCTTATTCTTTTCCTCAGGCACCTTCTCCTCGTAGGATACCAGGAACTTCTTCAGGTCGCGTGTCAGGTAAGCGTGTCCCTTGCCTGTGTATTTGCCTATGGGTGTCTTCTCGCCCGTCTTGGGGTCAACGGTCTCGTAGCACCAGGTGCCTTCCTTCTCGCGATAGCAACGCACATATTGGTCGCCCTTTGGAAGCCAGTACTGGAAGCCGTCCAGAGTGAACTCCTTCCCAGTCGTCAAGTCGATGAATATTTCTTTGCTACCTGTTTCGCCACCCTTGTAAGTGATGCTCTTGCGAATGCGGGCATATTTGGCACTGCTGGAGAGTTCCACGCCGCTGATACGTTCGCCGTGCATCATATCGGCATTTGTCCAGTAGCGCTTTCCCTCAGGGTTGACGGTGATGTGTTGCTCGGTTTCTACGCTCACACGGAGTGTATCGGAACCCCTCTCCGTCTCTCCCGAGGGCGAGGGCTTAACGAGCAGTTTTATGTTCACCTCATGTCGGCCAGGAACCAATTCAAAGTCAGGTCCCTGCTCATTCCCGTCTATAAAGAGCTTATGCTTGCTCTTACACTTCACATTCACCTTCCCCTTGGCAAATCCGGTATTCTGAAAGGTGAAGGAGGCCAGATATAAAGTCCCCTCATTTTCTCCCTTTGGGGGAGTGCTCATTACGAAAGGCAAAGGGCAATTTAGGCTCTCCTCCAAAGGGGGAGCGGGGAGGGGGCCATCCATATACACCTCATCCAAATCAACTTTCTTTCCCTCCGCATCCAGAGTATCCGTCATAAAAGGTTTCACGGTAGGGTAGGGCCCAGCCATACGCAGGTTAGTAACATCAATGTTTTCAGCTGCCATCAATGCCGGCAGAAAGAGCAAGGAAATAAGTAACTTTCTCATATTCAAATTTATTTTTGAGTGCGAAGGTACGGATAAATGAGAGAAAAACCAAATATAAAACAAAAAAACTGCCACCTTATTATATGTAAGATAGCAGTTTTTGGGTTAGAGGTTAGAGGTAGAGAGACTTTGGCTATTGGCTGTTGGCCTAAGTTCTTGAACTCTTGAACTCTTGAACGGTTAGCGTTTTCACTCCCCTCGCGCACGGGAGCGACTGGGGTCTTTAGAGGAGCCAATGAATGTGGCTCTGGCCCCACAAAGGGGAGCGAATCCCCATTCGCGACGGTGTTCGGGTCGGGGGTGAGGCTATTCTCATTGTCCTCGATGGTGCCGCTGTCGGCGGAATTGACTTGCTTCAGGACGGTGCCATCCTCGTCAAGGCAGGTGATTTGGATGCTGATGCCCTGCACCTCCTCCTTGACATCTACACTGGGAGTGAACACGATGCGACGAGTGGTGATAAGGCTGGTCTTCACGTCGTCCAGCTCTTCTACTTTAATCACTTTCTTCTGAATGGGAGTGTACAGTTTAGGACGCATCACAAATTTCTTCACTCCAGGGTTCTTGCCGATTTTACACTCGGCGTTGTGCAATTACTTTGATTGCCATAGTTTTCTAATTTTGGACCCTTCCCCAACCCCTTCCCTCTAAGGACGGGGCTCTTAGATTCCGGACTCTATTTGTCCCTCCCCTAAGGGGAGGCTAGGTAGGGCCTGTTAAGTTTTAGTTTGTAAATAATTTTTTCTTTGTCTCAGATGGGGTGCTAATTTTGGGCTTTAGAGGGCGAATAGCACTCCTTTTCAAAGGCTGTTTAAAGTGTGTTTCCCCTCTCTAACGGTCCGTGAGGATCATGAGGAATGTCATAAGTAATATATAATATGTGTTAATAAATTTTCATTCGGTTAATTTGAATGGTTGGTATTGACCAATCAACCTCCGCCGTCTGCGACAGATAGCGGATTTACTTCTAGAGTCTAAGGTCTAAGGTCTAAAGTCTATTTTTCGACTTGAGGAAAGAGGAATCTTTCCCATTTTTGAAAAAATAAAACCGTTTTGTTCCCCTGTTTATAGAAAAGTTTTGTATATTTGCACGGTAATTTTACAAAACAGCAACACACCAAGTATGTATTCTGAGCTCGAAATAAACTTTAAGGTCGTATTAATGAAAACGAAAAGATTGTATCAATGGGCGAAGGTAGTCGTGATCGTGATGTGCCTGCCGATGTGTAACGCATCGTGTACCAACAACAATGACAACCCGACAATCCCAACCAATGGTCGTGCCATCGTCAGCGTCAACACCGCTACACTCTACGACAAGCTGGGCATTACCGATTTCATGATCGAGAGACTGGCCCAAGGTGGCATCGCAGTAACCGACTCCGTACTCGTGTACGACCAACAGGGGCTGCTCGTAGCCAGGCTGGGGAGTGAATCCACCAGTCTGCAAAACGTAAACATCAGCCTTAGCGACCTTCCTTATGGAACATATACCATCGTGGTATGGCAGACGGCCAGCAGTGGGGAAGATCCATTCTGGCTGCTGAAGGATGCCGATCAGATTGCTACAGTCCATATTGTACAACTCTATCCGTCTCCCATCAACTGCAATCAGGCCATCGGGCTCTACACCACGTCTGTCACCATCGGAAGCGGAACTGGCACTGTCAATGCTGAGATGGAGCCTATGGGAAGTGTTGTCGACATCCGTATTGACAGTTTCACGCCTGATTGTGACTATGAATATGCAAGAGTGGTCGTGGGTGGCGAGGATCCTGCTGTCGATGGCTTCTATCTCAATCCCGCCCACAGTGTGGAAGACCGATGGCTATTCTCCGACAATAGAATGGAAAGCGATCGCCCCATTGGCGAAGTATTTCTCTCATCGCCTAATAACAAAGTCTTCACCCTCAGTCACGGCGAGAACAAAACCTTTGAGTTGTACGGTATCAATAAGACTACCAATGAGTTAGAAAAACTTATTGATGCCATGTTCACCTTAGAACCCGTCACCGTTGCCACCTTCTACTTCGACCTCAGCAAGGCTGGTTACCAGCCGCCATATTTCGGATGGACGGCAGATTTTGCTGCATGGAAGGCCCAACGTGACGCAGGTGTTCTTGTTACCGACCCTTGTCTCCAGTGGGGAGCCAACCTCCAGACGGTTCATAACCACGTTGCTAGCCATCATCTGTGGTGGAAAACTTTGAACGAGGAACTTGCTCCGGAAGAAGGGCATGGTTGGGTACGATGGTATAACATCGCAAGAGACTTCTATGAGGTGTACAATTTCGAGACCGAGAGCGGAAACAACCTGACATGTGCCATCTGCGTTTGTATCGACTCCACCGTGCCAGTCAGTTTGGCCAATGCCAGCCTGGTCCTGCAGGGCTACGAATATGCAGGACAGATAATCTATCCTGATCAACCAGATGTGATTTACGACATCTTTTTCTCTGCTGACGGCAGTGTGGAAGTTCAGGTCAACACATACGACGATGGTGGCTGGCAGATTTTCTATCAGCCTACCGACCCTAACGACCTGGCAAAGCTGGGGATTAAAGTTTTATGATTAGAAATTAAAAAATATACAATGAAAAAGGTTATGAATTGGGTGATGGCCGCCACCCTGATCTGCGGTGCCATAAACGCATACGACGTGTCAGCCTGCACGAATATTATTGTAGGCCGCAAGGCATCGACCGACGGTTCTGTGTTCCTTAGCTATTGTGCTGATGCCAGCGGATGGTTCGATCCGTTGTTCTACTCCCCTGCAAAGACCCATCAGCCAGGCGAGATGCACAAAATCTACGACTGGGACTGCTACATATACCATGGTGAAATCCCCGAGGTCTATCAG
Source organism: Bacteroidaceae bacterium (assembly GCA_017445925.1). Classification (GTDB taxonomy): domain Bacteria; phylum Bacteroidota; class Bacteroidia; order Bacteroidales; family Bacteroidaceae; genus Physcousia. Next base: position 31,658 of record JAFSRW010000065.1, read on the forward strand.
ACGTGGAATGTGGTGGGCAACACCAATGAGTGGCAGCTCACCATCGGCGAATCATCGTGCTTCGGAAGAGATGAGATGGTGGATGAGACTGGTATCATTGACTACGGCTCACTTATCTATATCACTTTGCAGCGTTGCAAGACAGCCCGCGAGGCCATTAAGACGATGGTATCTCTGGTGGAACAATACGGCTACTACTCTTATGGCGAGACGTTCTCCATCTGTGACCCTAACGAGGCATGGATGCTCTATATGAACGGTTGCGGACAAGACCGCATCACATCCCCCGAACGAACCGTATGGGTGGCCTTGCGAGTACCCGACAATGCTGTAGCTGCTCATGCCAACTACTGCCGCCTGACGAAGTTCCTGGATGGCCGATACACACGGATAACACTCGACGAGTTGGATACTAAATACCCTGCCGACGGTGAAGACGTGCCCCAGCTGATGGTCTGCTCAAATAATGTGGTCAACTACGCTCGGAAGATGGGATGGTATGAGGGCACGGATGCCGACTTCTCCTATAATGACGTCTATGATTCCAAATCATTCTTGTATTTACGTTGTTGCGAAGGGCGCGTGTGGAGCATCTATAACCGTTTCGCCAACGACATGGACCAGTACCTTCCCTATGCCAGCGGTGCTGATTTTGATGCGGAACCTATGCCACTGTGGATTGTACCGAAGCAGAAGGTTGGACTAAAGGACCTGCGTGCCGCCATGCGTGACCATTATGAGGACACACCATTTGCTAACACCGGCATCAACGGCGGATGGTTCGACACGCCTTACTCCATTTTACCCATAGATTATGAGGAGGGCGGCGATGAGTATTTCACTGAGCGCACCATTTCCACCATGGAATCGGCCTGGTGTTTTATCTCGCAGATGCGTTCGTGGATGCCTCGCGAGACTGGGTGCCTGTGGTTTGGCAATGACGAAGGCAATATGGTGGCCTATACGCCCCTGTACAACTGTCTGACGCGTGCGCCCAAATGTTTCTCCGGTGAAGGCGCCTCAGAGACAGAATTCTCCATGGATAATGCCTACTGGGTGTGCAACTGGGTGTCGAACATGATCTATCCGCGTTACTCTATGATGTTCCCATCGCTGCAGGCCGTGCGCGACTCGCTGGACAATTCCTACGAGCAACTGCAGCCCAGCATTGAAGAGCAGGCTTTGGCACTCGATGCCGATTCCCGTGTAAAACTGCTCAGCGACTACAGCTGCCAGAAGAGTGACGAGATGATAGAACGCTGGCGCAAACTGGCATTCCACTTGATAGTGAAATATAATGATATGGTTGTGCGAGGAACCAACGCTGACGGCTCTTTCATCGTCAATGAGTTTGGACGGGCAGCTGACATTCAGTATCCATCTATTTCTGATACGTTCATCCGCACCCATGTACAGGTGGCCGGCGACCGCTATCGCATACCTGAGAGCGACGCCGAGCCGACACGTATTGCTCCCGTTAAGCGTCCACTACGCCGCTTCGGTTATGGAACCTATAACCCCTCAGGCGTGCAAGCCAACCCACGTGTTAAGGGTGTATATATTTCTAATGGGAAGAAGCAAGTGGTTAAGTAAAGTAATAAAACATCAACTCTATCATATTTTTAACTTTAAGACACAATTATTATGAAAAAGAACAAGAAAAGTATTGTCATCCTGTTGGCAGTGGCAGTGATTGTAGTTGTTGGAATTGTTTCGTCTATGGTTGTTGATTGGCCGGTGGATATGAGTAAAACCAGCGGCAACATCGGCAAGTCGGTACGTTTCTCAAGTAAGGCCTCCACCGAGGAACAGACTAATATGGAAGAACTGCTCATTACTGATACGGCTTATCAGAAGGACATTGTCAGCGCCTACGCGGTGATGAAGAACCGCGCCCAGCAGTTTAATGCGCTGGTGGAGTCGTCGAATGAGGAGGCGGGGGAGATTGAGGAGTTCGCCGACCTGCTGAAGGAGATGAACAAGATGCAAGACCTTGTCAACAACGCTTGCGCCCAGCTGGATCTGGCGGGCGAGGATCTGGACGCTGTGCTCTCGGGCGAGGAACGTCCCGACCTGGAGCAGAATACCAGTAACGCATGGGTGGCATACACCACGCTGCAGAAGCAGAACTACTTGGCCGACCGCTTTATTGAGACCACAGATAAGTATCTTAAGAGTAATAATTTAAACATGGAGGAGTTGATGCTGGTTCGCGACTCGTGGATGAGCTACCAGCAAGAGACTGCTGCTCTGGAGAACGACACCAAAGCCACCAAACGCCTTGAGGAACAGGGCTATCTGTTGAGCAACAAGCAGACGCTGGAGTTGTTGCGCAGCAGAGGTCCCAGGAATAGCGAGTTGTTGGGCAGCAGAGGTCCCAGGAATAGCGAGTTGTTGGGCAGCAGAGGTCCCAGGAATAGCGAGTTGTTGGGCTCTAGAGGTACCAAGTTCAGCGAGTTGTTGGGCTGCAGAGGTCCCAGGAATAGCGTCATTAGTCAGTGACCAGCGACCGGTGATAGGGTAGTGCTTATTTTTCATGCGTAGCAGAAATGTAATCGTACTGTTACTGTTGGTTCCTGCATTGTTGTGGGCACAAGGAACCTATTACCAGTATCAGGCTGATGATGTGCGACTGGTTTTCTTCGACAAGAACCTCTCGCGCTTCATCCCCCACATGATACGCATGTATCAAAACGGCACAGCACTGCACGGACAGATATGGACCACCGACTCGGTGTATCGTCCTGAGGCGCCGCTGCTGATGGTGACCGACTGGGAAGACGAGGGTAACGGTGGTGCTTCGCCACTGCCGCACTCTAACATCTTCATTGGTATGTCGCCCCTCTCAGGTGCCTACCACATTGCCCCCGCTGTAGAACGCTACCGTCATCTTTTCACCCACGAGTACACTCACTCCGTGATGACCGATAAGTACAATCGGCGCGACCTCGGCTGGCGGAAGTTCTTAGGGGCTAAGGTGACGGTTGACAATGCCCACCCGCTATCGGCGATGTGGAGTTACATGACGGTACCCAGGTGGTACGCGCCGCGCTGGTACCACGAGGGCATCGCCTGCTTTATGGAGACCTGGCTGAACGGCGGCGTGGGTCGCGCCCTGGGAGGCTACGACGAGATGAATTTCCGCAGCATCATATCTCGTTCGCAAACTGATTCTTCACACTTCTCTCCTCATTCTTCACTTTATTCGGTAGTCGGCCTTGAAACAGAAGGTTCCACCATGGACTTCCAGGTGGGTGCCAATGCCTACCTCTACGGCACGCGCTTCGTGAATTTCTTGGTGAAGGAATACGGTTACGATAAACTCATCCGCTTCTACAACCGCACAGCCGATAGCCGCACCTTTTGGGGACGACAGTTCAGGGAGGTCTATGGCAAGAGTCTGCGCAAGATATGGGACGAGTGGAAGGAGGACGAACGACAGCATCAGGTGGAAAATCTGGACTCAGTACGCCAGTATCCGCTGACCGTCACCACACCTGTCACCGAAGAGTCGCTGGGTTCCGTGTCGCCGTTAGTGTACGACCCTGCCACAGGTAAGGCTTACGCTGCTATGAACGCCCCTGGCGACTTCGCCCACATCACGGAGATAGACCTTGTTACTGGCCGTAGGCATAAGTTGGTCAAACTTAACGGGGCGCAACTATATAATCCTGCCTTCGTAACCCTCGACCGCAAGGGGCAGCGCCTTATCTTCACATCCAATAACGCTAAGATGCGCGGCCTCGAGATATACGACCTGCAGAAAAGGAAGGTGGTAAAGCACAAGAAGTTCCAACGCAAGGGCGACCTGGTTTACGACAACACTCACGACTGCCTCTACGCCATCTATACCAACGGAGGCACCCAGAGTGTCGTCCGTCTCGACCGTGAGCTGGAGAATCCCGAGGTCATCTATGCCTTCCCCTTCGGCGTCAGCGTCTTTGATATGGATGTGAGCCACGACGGTCGTTACATCTCACTGACGCGTAGCGGTGCTAACGGCGAGCACACCCTATTGCTCCTCAATCTCGAGGAACTGGAGCAGGCAGTCTTCAAACCAGTAGAGCTGCTCACGTGGGACGATGCCAATCTGGGGCAGTTCCGCTTCTCGCTCGATGACCGCTACCTTATAGGCAGCAGCTACTATACGGGCGTTTCTAACCTCTGGCAGATTAATCTCGAGACTCGTGAGACGGAATTGCTCTCCAACACCGACATCGGCCTTTTTGCCCCATTGGAGATTTCACCTGATGAATTGCTGGCATTACAGTTCGAGCGCGACGGTATGCGGCCCGTGAAGTTGCAACGGCAGGTGTTGCATGATGCAAACGCAATCACGCTTTACGGCCAAAAAGCCTACGAGAATAACCGCAAAGCGCTGGAATCCGTGGGGCAGCATAAAGTACTTTTACCAAAGGAGGACTTCGGTGACGTCTATAATGCCATAAAGCCCTACAAGCCTCTGAAAGAGATGCGTTTAGAGGGAACTTATCCCACGCTGACGGGCTTCACCGACAAAGAGAGTTGGAATAATATGACACTCGTCTTGGGTTACCGCTTCTTTGTTACCGACCCCGTGGGGTTGAGCACCATAAAGTTAGGGGTAGGCCTTTCACCTTGGAGCCACAATTCGTGGAAGAACCGCTTTCACGCCGATTTGGAGTGGAAGTACTATTTCTGGACACTGAAGGCTTCCTGGAACCATAATTGCTTCTATGACCTGGTAGGCCCGAGGCGCGAGAGCCGAAAAGGCTACATGGTGGGTCTCTCCTACGACTACTCTAACACAGAGGTTTATCCATACAAGCGTAGTTGGGGATTCTCCTTAGCCACCTACGGCGATATGGATGCCCTGCCTCTGTATCAGGAGATTACCGTGGACAACATTAAATCTATGCAGACGGCTTCGCTCTATGGTCGTCTCTCCAAACTGCGTACCTCATTGGGCGGCGTGATGCCCGAACAAGGCTATAACGTAGGCTTGGAGGGCTACTGCTATCTGGCTGATGGTAGTTTTTATCCATCATTGGAAGCCTCAGCCGATATAGGTATGTTGCTGCCCTTCGACCGCAACCACTCTCTCTGGCTCCGTACAGCTGGTGGACATAACTTCGGTGATTCGAAGACGGCTTTCGGAAACACCTACTTCGGCGGTTTCCGGAATAATTACCTGGATTATCGGGATGCTTACCAATACCGCACCCCGCTGGCTATGCCAGGTTCACCTATCGATGCTATTCCGGCGCACTCATTCGCAAAAGCCACTGCGGAGTATAATTTCCGTCCTATCCGGTACAACAACTTCGGCTTTTTGGCCTGCTACCCTACATGGACGCAGTGCTCCCTCTTCGGAACCGCCCTTGCCACCTGGAATAGCCCCTCTCAACCCTCATCTCTCAACTCTAAACTGTACTATAGCGCGGGCATTCAGTTGACCACCGAGATAGTATTTTTTAGCTATATGAAAACCACTCTTTCGCTGGGTTACGGACACCTCTTTGCACCGAAAGGCTTCCCCGAAGGTCGGCATGGGAACGAGTTTATGGTATCACTGAAACTGTTTTAAAGCGTATGGAGTTTTGGCATCAGATCATTAATGCATGTGTCGCCATTCTGCCGGTGGTTATCTACATTGTGGTGGTGTACACCATCGATCGCTTCTCCCTAATCAGCCTGCGTCGGCTTATGCTGTTGGTGCTCTGCGGTGTGCTGGCAGCAGCTCTTTGCTTTGGTATCTTTCAACTGTGGTCTGTCGACTCCCAACTCTCAACTTTCAATTTTCAACTTTCAACTTTTACAGATCCGATAGTCGAAGAACTGGTGAAAGCCATACCTCTTTTATTTCTTACGCGGCGCAAGAAGATAGTCTTCTTTATCGACAGCGTCATTTGTGGTGCTGCCGTGGGAGGTGGCTTCTGCATAGCGGAAAACATGCTCTATCTGTTGGGTGACCCTATGGGTATAGGAACCGCGGTGTTCCGTGGGTTGGAAGTGGCCCTGATTCACATGGGCTGTAGTGTCTTCGTTGCTGCCGGACTGATGTTCGCCGTTCGTCTGCAGGAGCGGCATCATAGCCGTCTGGAAATCAAACGTAAAGATATAGGGATGACCATCTTACTGCTGCTCTCTGCCCCGCTTCTTCATATATTTCATAACGCATTATTAACTTTCAACTTTCAATTTTCAACTCTCAACCTGCCACTGGTACAGTTTGCTGTGGTGTTCGGCACTATGGGAGGGCTGCTAGTATGGATATGGCAGTACGACACCAATATGATTCACAGCTGGATCGACCGTGGGCTCGACAATCAGTTGGAACTTATCCTCGCCATCCGTGAGGGACATCTCCCCCAGACACCCACAGGCCAGTTCCTGATGACGGTGAAAGATGCCTTCCCGCCGGAGGTCTTCTTCGACCTTATCTGCTACGTGCAGTTACACATCGAGCTCTCCGTTGCCGCCAAGAGCCTCTTCATGACCCGCGAGGCGGGAATGGAATGTTTGTTCGACGAGGAGCGCCGCAGCACGCTGTTGTCGCAACACCAGGAATACCGTCAGCTGGAGCGCAGCCTTGGTTCCACGGCCCGAATGTCCATAGCCCCCCTGCTCAAAATTAACCCTGCCGACCGCAAGGCACTTGAAGATTTAATAAAAGAATGCAAAACCCTATTGTAACCTGTGGGATAATCTATAGCACATCTTGTGTACTTTATTTCTTGATGCAGAATACGCCCTTGTGCCCCGCATTGTTTTCTATCTGACGGATTAAAAAACTGCCACCTTATTATCTGTAAGATAGCAGTTTTTGGTTAGAGGTTATGGGGTTAGAGGTTAGTGGTTAGAGGATTATTCATTGAACATTGAACATTGAGCATTGAACATTTAACATTGAGCATTGAGCATTGAACATTGAGCATTGAACATTATCTCATTCTTCACTCTTCATTCTTCACTTGAAAACGATTCTTCCCTCTTCCTTCTTCCCTCATCATGGTTAAGTTTAGCGTTATCGTTGATTAATTCCTCCATCTTACCTCAATTTTCAACTTTCAACTTTGCCACTTCGTTGACTTTCCCCTTCGGGCCGTCGAGCTAAACCTTCTCGCTTTAGCTCGCGACCCCTTCGGCGTTCAAGATTCAGGTTCACTAACCTCTAACCTAAAAAACTGCCATCTTACACATAATAAGGTGGCAGTTTTTTTGTTTTATATTTGGTTTTTCTCTCATTTATCCGTACCTTCGCACTTAGCTTCGCGATACATTTTTTATGCCTTTTACGGTCTTGATTTTCTTGAGAAGTTGCTGCAGGCGACTGGTATCATCAAGCATAACGGTAAGGGTGCCGGAGAAAAGACCGTCGTGACTGTCGATGCTAATGCTGCGCATCAGAATACCTTCCTTACTGATAATGCTGGTGATGTTGTTGACAATGCCCAGATCATCGTTACCCACTATGCGCAGGGTGATGGGGTACTGGCTGCCGCGCTTGCCGGCCCAGCGTGCCTTAACAATGCGGTATCCGAAGCGTGCCCGAAGCTGGGGTGCGTTGGGACAGTCCTCACGATGAATCTTTATGCCGCCGCCGCTGGTGACAAAGCCAAACACATTATCGCCATACACGGGCTGACAGCAGCGGGCCATCTGAAAGTCGAGTCCCTTAAGGTCCTGGTCGATAACTACTACGTCGGCCCCTCCATCCCCCTTATGTGAAAGTGCATTGTCCTGCATCACAAACTCCTGTGCACTGGTGGCGGGAGTAGTCCTTTCGGACTCACCATGATCATGACGCTGCTGTTGGGCGTAGGTTTCGAGCACGGCATTCATGTCAAGTTTCCCGTCTGCCAAAGCTGCGTAGAAGTCGGTAACTACGCGATAGCCCAGCTTGGTCATGGTATGCATCAGGACGGGTTCCTCGTAGTCGAGCTTCTTGTTTTTCATCTTCCGCTCCAGCTCTTCCTTTGCGAGCAGAGCTTGCTTGCTCTCCATCTCCTTAAGGCTCTGACGTATCTTGTTTCGTGCCTTGCTGGTCTGTACGATGTTCAGCCAGTCTTGCTTGGGAGTCTGGTTTACGTTGGTGAGTATCTCCACCTGGTCGCCGCTCTGCAACTTCTGCCGAATGGTAACATTCTTATTACCGATTTTGGCTCCTACGCAGGAGTTGCCCACCTTGGTGTGAATGCTATAGGCAAAGTCCAGCACGGTAGCTCCGGCAGGCAGTTTGAAGAGGTCGCCCTTGGGGGTGAAGACAAACACCTCATCCTCTATCAAATCCATCCGGAACTGGTCCATGAGCTGCATATCATCGTTGGTCTCCAAGGCGCCGCGCACATTAGCCAGCCATTCCTCAATGCCGCTCTGTCCGCTCTTGATGCCCTTATAGCGCCAGTGAGCTGCCAGTCCGTGTTCGGCAATGTCATCCATGCGCTCGGTACGTATCTGCACCTCCACCCACTTCTTGTCGGGCCCCAAAACGGTTATGTGCAGACTCTCGTAGCCGTTGCTCTTGGGAACGGAGAGCCAGTCGCGCATACGCTTGGGATTGCTCTGGTACATATCGGTAATGATACTGAAGACCTGCCAGCAGTCCTGCTTCTCCTTCTCGGGCTTGGAATCCAGGATGATACGGATGGCAAAGAGGTCGAAGACGCCCTCGATGTCCACCTGCTGCTTCTTCATCTTCTGCCAGATGGAGTGAATGCTCTTGGTACGCCCCTTCATGTGAAATTTCAGGCCGGCTGCGCGTAGTTTCTCGTCGATAGGCTTAATGAAACGCTCGATGTATGCATCACGGCTGCGCTTGGTCTCGTTCAGCTTTTCCTTTATATGATAGTAGGCATCGTGTTCGAGGTATTTAAGGCTGAGGTCCTCCAGCTCGCTCTTGAGCTTGTAAAGTCCCAGCTTGTGGGCGAGTGGAGCGTAGAGATAGGCTGCCTCCATAGAAACCCTCCGCTGTGCCTCGACGTAAGGGGTATCCTTAATCTTACGCATGATAAGTACGCGGTTGGCTATCATGATGAGGATAACGCGAAGGTCTTCGGCAAAGGTAACCAGCAGGCTGCGGAAGTTCTCGCTCTCGACGGTTGCGCTCTTGGCATAGAGGTCGCGGATGCGCAGCATTCCGTGCAGGATGTTGGCAACGTCCTCGCCAAAATCGGCTTTTATCTCCTCCACAGAAGCCGCACCGCTTAACACCACTCCGCTGAGCATAACACCCAGGATGGAAGGGCGGTTCATTCCAATCTCCTCTGCCACAATCAGGGCAGTCTCGCAATCGTTGATGATGGGGTTGAGGTTAAAGGCATCACGTTGCAGTAATCCCTTCTCAATAGCCTCTCGTATGTAGAAACGGACCTTCTGGTCATCGTTGGGCAGAAGTACATCTTTTGATACCGAATAGAGCTGTTTGTACAAATCGGTAATTTGCGTTTTCTCCTCGGCAGTAAAGAATTTGTCCTGTGTCATATATATGCGTTCTTTGTTTATTTTGTACAAAGGTATGAATTTTTCTGCGTTTCGTTACGATAATTGGTATTTTTTGTTTACTTTTGTGCCCTAAAATTAAAACATTTATACACAATTAGATATGTTGTTTACGAATGAAGACAAGGAACTTCTCCAGAAGAAGGGTATAAGTGAGAGCAAAATTGAGGCACAGTTGAAGGACTTTGCACAGGGATTTCCTTTCCTGAAACTTAGGGCTGCCGCCTCAGTTGGTAACGGTATTATTGCACCCTCGAAAGAGGAGGCCGATAAATATATAAAGGTATGGAACGACTATAAGAAAGCGGGCCACAGCATAACCAAATTTGTACCTGCCAGCGGAGCAGCCAGCAGAATGTTCAAGAATATGTTTGAGTTCCTGAATGCTGACTATGACGTTCCTACAACCGACTTTGAGAAGACCTTCTTTGCCGAGATTCACAAGTTTGCCTTCTATGATGCGCTGAACGATGCCTGCTTCCTGAACGAGGGAGAAGGGGTTGATGCCTTGATTGAGGAAGGTAAATATAAGTCGGTGGTAGCCAATATGTTAAACGAGGAAGGCTTGAACTACGGGCAGTTGCCCAAGGGCTTGCTGCAATTCCATAGTTATGAGGACTGCGCACGCACTCCGGTAGAGGAACACTTGGTAGAAGCTGCATTGTATGCCAGCAGCCAAGGCGAGGCCGACGTACACTTTACGGTCAGCACTGAGCATAGGGAACTCTTTCAGGAACTGATAGACCGTGTACTGCCTGAAGCCAGCAATAAGTACAAGATTAATTATAAGGTAAGTATGAGCGAGCAGAAGCCCAGCACGGATACCGTAGCAGCCAATATGGATAATACACCTTTCCGTACCGAAGATGGCAAGTTGCTGTTCCGTCCGGGTGGTCATGGGGCACTCATAGAGAATCTGAACGACTTGCAGAGCGACGTGGTATTCATTAAGAACATTGATAATGTAGTGCCCGACCGCCTGAAGGAAGATACCGTCTTCTGGAAGCAGGTGATTGCCGGAGTGCTGGTGGAAGTGCAGAAGCAGACCTTTAGCTACCTGAATCTTTTGGACAGCGGGAAGTTCTCCCACGACGATCTGGAAGATATGATACGCTTTGTCCGTCATACCCTGAATACCGATGTTCCTGGATTGAAGGACCTGAATGATGCTGAGCTGCATGATTTCCTGAAGAAGAAACTGAACCGCCCCATCCGTGTGTGCGGTGTAGTAAAGAATGTAGGTGAGCCCGGTGGTGGTCCATTCTTAGCTTTCAACCCCGACGGGAGTGTTTCCTTGCAGATTCTGGAAAGCAGTCAGATAGACCAGAACAACCCTGAGTACATGAAGATGTTTACACAGGGTACACACTTCAACCCCGTGGATTTGGTTTGTGCTGTCCGTAACTACAAAGGCGAAAAATTCAATTTGCCCGAATATGTAGACCCCGCTACAGGTTTTATATCTTACAAGAGCAAAGGCGGCAAGGAACTGAAGGCATTGGAATTGCCCGGCCTATGGAATGGTGCCATGAGTAACTGGAGCACGCTGATGGTTGAGGTTCCCCTGAGTACCTTTAACCCTGTGAAGACGGTAAATGACTTGCTGCGTCCTCAGCATCAAGGATGATTAAAGTTGACAATTGACAATTGACAATTGACAATTGACAGTTGAGAGGTTAGCGGTTAGAGATGAGTGAATTAGAGCAACTCCATAACGAAGAAACCAACGATACATCGTACGACCACGTTATAAAGTACACTGGAGTTTTCGGAGGTGTACAGGGCTTAAAGATGCTTGTGTCCGTTGCCAGAAACTGGCTTACGGCAAAGTTCTTGGGCCCATTTGGCGTGGGCTTGATAGATATATACAATCGTATATCAGACTTCTTGGTTAGTGCCAGTAACTTAGGTGTTCCACTGAATGCAACACGGCGCTCAGGCGAATTGTTCGAAGAAGGAACGAATGAGGAGGTAGAGCACTTTGTGATGGTGGTAAGAACCTGGGTGCTATGGACTGCTTTTCTGGCAACGCTGCTTTGTTTGGCTGCATCTCCCATTTTAAGCTATTTCCTTTTTGAACACAGGTGGGATCGTTTTTATGAGGTCCTGCTGATGGTGCCGGTGGCAGTATGTTTCCTGTTGGCAGAAGGCGAATGTGCTATTCTGAAAGGTCTGAGACAGGTAAGGAAAGTTGCTATTATAGAAGGTGCTGTAGCTGTGCTTACGTTACTTCTGACCGTTCCTTTTTATTACTTTATGGGATTAAAAGGTGTGGCAATAGGACTTATCTGCTGCAGTTTTGCTTCCTTGGTGACACATGGTTTCTTCTCTTTCAGGTTGGTATCGTATAAGGTGTCGCCTTTCAGCCGTAAGGTCTTTTGTGAAGGCTTACCTATGGTTAAGATAGGTATTCCTTATGTGATTGCCAATATCTCAACTACTGCCTTGTGGATGGCAATACCTGCAATGATTCTTGATTCGAATACGTTAGGCGACGTAGGTTTCTATAATGCCGGAAGAACAATGATGGTGGGATATGCCTGCATTGTGTTCGTGGCTTTAGAGGCAGACTATTTCCCCCGTCTTTCGTCGGTCAATCATGATGTTGTTAGAATGAATCAGACCATTAACCAACAGATTGATGTATGTTTGCTGGTGCTCTCACCATTATTGATATTGTTTTTGCTCTTTCTCCCTTGGTTAATACTACTGCAATATCCAGATGATTCTTTTCTGGTTGCTTTGGATATGTCGGTATGTGCCTGTTTTTACACATTCTTTAGGTCTATGTCGCTTCCTTTAGGATATAGTACCTTAGCCAAAGGGGATAGCATGGTATATTTGGCAATGGAGATAGCATCAAATCTGGTTTTCGGTATACTTATCTGGTGCCTTTACAATGCATACGGACTGGTTGGTGTGGGCATAGCCTTTTCCGTAGGTGCTCTGTATGATGTTGTGGTTGCATTGTTAGTATGCGGATTCCGTTATAAGGTTAAGGTGTTCCGTGGTACATGGATGAGGTTCATATTCCAGTTTATATGTATGTCCGTTACATTTGTATTATGTATATCAAATAATATCGAACTCAAATACTTCTTTGGTGGAATTGCTTTTGTAGTCTCGTTGTCGTTTAGTATCTTCCACTTGTCAAAGCGCAGCGATTTTCTACGCAAAGCATTACACCATTTTACCCATTCCTCAAACGATTGTTGTTAAGACAAAAAAAAGAACCCAAGAAATTTCTTGAGTTCTTAAGAGGTGCCTGGCGGATTCGAACCGCCGTGCACGGTTTTGCAGACCGGTGACTAAGCCACTCATCCAAGGCACCAAACTTTGCGATGCAAAGGTACGATGTTTATTGCAATCTACCAAATGTTGCATCATCTTTTTTACTTTTCAGTAAAAATGTCGGGGTGACCCGACTCGAACGGGCGACCACCTGGTCCCAAACCAGGTGCGCTACCAACTGCGCTACACCCCGAATCTTTCCACGCTCTCGTGAAAAGCGATGCAAAGGTACATCTTTATTTTCAATTGTGCAAGAATCTTGGCCGTTTTTTGTATTTTTTGTGCTTCAAAATCATTTTCTCCAAAATATAATAATGTATATCGTATTTTCTGTGTATTTTTGCATGTAAAATGATTGTAAAATTAACAAAGGAATAACATAAATCAACTTACAAATCACAAAATGAAAAAGTACAATTTTAATGCAGGTCCGTCAATTCTTCCTCGCGAAGTGATGGAAGCAACCGCAGCTGCTTGTCTTGAGTTTGAAGGAAGCGGCTTATCTCTGATGGAAACAAGTCATCGTGCAAAGAATTTCCAGCCAGTTGTAGATGAGGCTGTAGCTCTTTTTAAGGAACTTCTGGATATCCCCGAAGGTTATAGCGTTATTTTCCTTGGTGGAGGTGCAAGCCTTGAGTTCTGTATGATTCCTTACAACTTCCTGGAGAAGAAAGCTGCATATCTGAATACTGGTGTTTGGGCGACCAAAGCCGAGAAGGAGGCTAAGCTGTTTGGTGAGGTTGTAGAAGTTGCTTCAAGCAAGGATAAGAACTTTACCTATATCCCCAAGAATTTTGAGATTCCTACAGATGCAGATTATCTGCATATTACCAGCAACAATACAATATATGGTACTGAACTGCGTAAGGATCTGGATTCTCCTATTCCTGTTATTGCAGATATGAGTAGTGATATCTTCTCTCGCCCCGTAGATGTAAGCAAATACGGTATGATTTATGGTGGTGCACAGAAGAACCTTTCTATGGCAGGTGTTACCTTCGTTGTTGTAAAGGAGGACTTGTTGGGTAAGGTTAGTCGTCCTATTCCTACTATGTTGGACTATCGTACTCATATTAAGAAGGGCAGTATGTTCAATACACCTCCAACGGTGCCCATTTACTGTGCTCTTCAGAACCTGAAGTGGATTAAGAAGCAGGGTGGTGTAGAGGCTATGGCTAAGTTGGCTCAGCAGCGTGCCGATATTGTTTATGGTGAGATTGACCGCAACAAGTTGTTCGTTGGAACAGCTGAGGAAGATAGCCGTTCTCTGATGAACCTTACCTTCGTTTTGAAGCCTGAATATGAGGATTTGCAGGATGAGTTCATGGCCTTCGCTACAGAGAAGGGTATGGTTGGTGTTAAGGGCCATCGTGATGTTGGTGGTTTCCGTGCCAGCTGCTACAATGCAATGACTATTGAAGGTTGCCAGGCTCTGGTTGCTTGTATGAAGGAATTTGAGGCTAAACACTAATTCAGTTGACAGTTGACAGTTGACAGTTGAAAATTAAGAAAATTATGAAAGTTCTTATTGCAACAGAGAAACCATTCAGCAAAGTTGCTGTAGATGGTATCAAGGCTGTAACAGATGCAGCCGGATATGAGTTGGTTTTATTAGAGAAATATACCGAGAAGAAGCAGTTCCTGGATGCTGTAGCTGATGTAGATGCATTGATTATTCGTTCAGACAAGGTTGATGCAGAGGTGCTGGATGCTGCCAAGAATTTGAAAATCGTGGTTCGTGCAGGTGCCGGTTATGACAATATCGACCTTGCAGCTGCTACTGCTCACAATGTAGTAGCCATGAATACACCCGGCCAGAATGCTAACAGCGTAGCCGAACTGGTATTTGGTCTTCTGGTTTATGGCGTTCGTAACTTCTTTAACGGAACCAGTGGTACTGAGTTGCTGGGTAAGAAGTTGGGTATCTTGGCATTTGGCAATGTAGGCAGGAATGTGGCACGTGTAGCTAAAGGCTTCGGCATGGAGGTTGTTGCATACGATGCATTCTGCCCTGCAGAGGCTATTGAGGCTGCTGGTGTTAAGGCTGCCAAGAATCAGGAAGAACTCTTTGAAACTTGTGATATAGTTTCTCTTCACATTCCCGCAACCCCAGAGACCAAGCAGAGCATTAACTACGATTTGGTGGGTAAACTGAAGAAGGGTGGTATTCTTGTGAATACAGCCCGTAAGGAAGTTATTGATGAACCAGGTCTTATCAAGTTGATGGAGGAGCGTACCGACCTGAAGTATCTGACTGATATCAAACCCGATGCAGATGCTGAGTTTGCTGAGAAGTTTGCCGGCAGATACTTTGCAACTCCCAAGAAGATGGGTGCTCAGACAGCAGAGGCTAATGTCAATGCCGGTATTGCAGCAGCCAATCAGATTGTAGGTTTCCTGCGTGACGGTATCACTAAATTTAAAGTCAATTAATAATGGCAATTATTAAACCATTTAAGGGATTACGTCCTCCAAAGAATCTTGTAGAGCAGGTAGAGAGTAGACCATACGATGTACTTGACTCTGAGGAAGCACGCCAAGAAGCGGGTGACAACGAGAAGTCGCTCTACCACATCATAAAGCCGGAAATCGACTTCCCAGTCGGCACCAGTGAATATGATGAGCGTGTTTATGCCCGTGCTGCAGAAAACTTTGCCAAGTTCCAGAAGGAAGGTTGGCTTGTTCAGGACGATCAGGAGATGTACTACATCTATGCGCAAACCATGAATGGTAAGACGCAGTACGGATTGGTTGTTGCTGCTGCTGTAGAGGATTATATGAACGGTGTTATCAAGAAGCATGAGTTGACACGTCGTGACAAAGAGGAAGACCGTATGCGTCACGTCCGTGTTAACGATGCTAACTTGGAGCCTGTCTTTTTTGCTTATCCTGATAATGCTACGCTTGATGCTCTGATTAAGCGTATTACAGAGGGTAAGGCAGAATATGACTTCATTGCTCCTATTGATGGCTTCCGCCACCAGTTCTGGTTGGTAAAGGATGCTGCTGACATCGAAACAATAACAGACGCTTTTGCTAAGATTCCTTACTTGTACATAGCAGACGGACATCACAGAAGTGCTGCTGCAGCTCTTGTTGGAGCAGAGAAGGCAAAGAACAATCCCAATCATAAGGGCGATGAGGAGTACAATTACTTTATGGCCGTATGTTTCCAAGCCAGTCAGCTTACCATCCTTGACTACAACCGAGTTGTCAAGGATTTAAATGGGATGACCGAGGAGCAATTCCTTGCAGCATTGGCAGAGAACTTTACTGTTACTTGTCAGGGTACAGAGCCATATCGTGCTAAACATCTGCATGAGTTCAGCCTATACCTTGGTGGCAAATGGTACAGTTTGGACTTGAAGGCTGGACTATGCGACGAGAGTGATCCCATTGGAAGTCTGGATGTAAGCATTAGCAGTAACTTGATTCTTGACAAACTGCTTGGAATTAAGGATTTGAGAAGTGACAAGCGTATTGATTTCGTAGGAGGTCTGCGTGGTTTGGAAGAGTTGAAGCGACGTGTTGACTCAGGCGAGATGAAACTTGCCCTTGCACTCTTCCCTGTATCTATGCAGCAAATCATGAACATTGCTGACAGCGGTAACATTATGCCCCCCAAGGCTACATGGTTTGAACCCAAGTTGCGCAGTGGATTGGTTGTTCACAAACTTTCATGATTGACGAATTCAAGACCATAAAGGATAAAAGCGAAGGGACTTATTCCGAACTTAGGAGTAAGTTCCTCGCTTTTGCTCATCATGTTACTTCCGTTGATGATGCAATGGCCTTGGTGGAACAATACCAGAAGAAATACTATGATGCACGCCATGTTTGCTGGGCATATATGATAGGACCTGAACGGGAGACGTTCAGAAGCAATGATAATGGAGAACCCAGTGGAACGGCAGGAAAGCCGATACTTGGTCAAATAAACAGTAACGGTCTTACGGACATCATTATCCTGGTGGTTCGCTATTTTGGAGGTGTAAAATTAGGAACCAGCGGTTTGATTGTAGCCTATAAAACGGCAGCTGCAGAAGCTATTGCTAATGCTGAGATTGAAACACGTACGGTAGATGAGGAGTACACTTTCAGTTTTGAATATCCTCTTATGAATAGCATTATGAAGGTGGCTCGCGATATGGATGCTCGTATCATAAATCAGTCATACGACATGGATTGTCAGATGACACTTTCCATCAGAAGAGGCAAGATGCAGGAATTGCAGGAGAAAATCCAGAAGGCACTTTCTCCATTTTAAAACTCTATAACTTTATAAACTTCTTCACAGCGGCCGCCACACCGTCTTCCTCGTTACTTAAAGTAATGTAGTCGGCAGCCTCTTTCACTACGTCCTGCGCATTAGACATGGCTATACCAAGGCCAGCAAATTCTATCATACTTAGGTCGTTATATCCATCGCCGCAAACCATTAGTTCTTCTTTCTTTAGGCCTAAATAGTTCAGAAGGTATTCCAAACGGTTTGCTTTGTCTATACCTAAGGGTAATATTTCTAAGAAGAAAGGTTCGCTGCGGTAGATACTCATCTTCCCCTCATAATACCTGACAAGTTCCTGTTCCAGAACTGCAAGTTTTTCCTCATTTCCAACAATAAGGCATTTGGGTTCAGGGAAGTTTATTTCATCAAGGAAACTGTTCAGTTTCTTGAGTTTCATCTTGTTTAATTGTGCCGCATAGCGTACATATTCGTTTTCGATATCTTCACACGCTATACAGTCGTCCAGATAACTGAGGATTTTAAAATCTTGAGTATTTCCTACCTCATACAGATGTTTGTAGACAGATGTGTCAAGTACCTTTTGGTAAATGGGTTCTCCTGTAGCACAATCTATGATAAGTCCTCCATTAAAGGCAAAGACATATCCGCCATATTCTTTCAGATGCAACTGCTCTGCCAAAGGCATTACACCAGGAGTGGGGCGTCCGCTGGCAAGTACCAAGCGAATCCCTTTCTGCTGTACTTTTATTAATACATCTAAAGTGTGGGGTGTAATCTCTTTCTTGCTGTTGGTAAGTGTTCCGTCTAAGTCGAGTGCAAGAATTTTATACATTATTATTTGGGGGGATATGTTTGTTATTCTTCTTCCGTATTTGCTTTGCGTAGAATGAGAGTGGTGGCACCAATGGTAATAATAGACGCATCTTCAAGATAGATGCGATCCTGGTCGCGCAGAATCTCATTCATATAAAACGTTCCAGTATTACTGGGAGCATCACGCAGAATATACTGCAACTCACCTTTTTTGCTGCGTTGCACTCTAATGATACAATGTCTGGTATCTATGCTGGGATCTACAGTCTCAATAGGTTTGTTAATGGTAGAGCCTTTAATATATCTACCAAACACGTTGTCTCCCATTTCCAGCGGGATAACCTGCTTATAGTGGAAGACATTTTCCACCACAACTATGCTGCCAAGTTCCTGACTGTGTTCCTGTTCGTCAAGGTTCTCGTTCTTACGTGTTTCTTTAACCTTGCTGGTACCTATGCGAATACCAAACTGACGATTGCATTCGGGGCAAACAAATACCAATTGCTGTCCCTCTTCGTATTGTTTCTCGTCAAAGGTGATGTAATTGTCGCATTTGGGGCAACGTACTCTTTTCATTCGTGAAGGATTGTTATTTTTTCTCCATTATCCATGCGTTGGAGAACTCTTTGCTAATGCT
The DNA here is from genome assembly GCA_017445925.1 of Bacteroidaceae bacterium. GTDB lineage: Bacteria > Bacteroidota > Bacteroidia > Bacteroidales > Bacteroidaceae > Physcousia. The sequence continues at coordinate 50,125 of JAFSRW010000065.1, forward strand.
GCGCAATGAGCGTACTTCTGTTAAAGCATCTTCTTTTGAAGTGAACCCGGGAATCAATACCCTAAGGAATTTTCCTGAATTGTCTACAACGGCTTTAATTCCTCTTTCGTTTAGATTCTGGCAATAAGACTCTGCATTCTGAAGGGGAACACCGCAACATAAGACCACAGAATATGTGGGTTGTGGCTTTATTTCTTCTGCCTGTGGCTCCTCTGTAGCTGTTTCATCAGTGGCTGCATTTGTTTCCTCTACTTTTTCTTGTGTCTGAACAGGTTTTTCTTTAGGTTCAGAAATCAGTTTAGAGGGGATAAAGAGTTCCGAGTGATTACCCTGTTGTTGGGTATAGGCGTTCTCAGAAACTGGGGTGCTGAAAGCAAAGAATAAGACAATGGCTGCTGCAACAGAGGCTGCATAGTGAAGCAGGTGCTTGTTAATACTGATGGTAACGTGTTTGGCATCAGAATGGACGGTTCTTGTCTTTTTCTCCGGTTTGCAAGTGGGTAGAATTTCCTTTGTGGGGTGGGCATGAATGGCATCCAAGCCATAGAGCCATGGTGAAGCCACACCTGCTTGACAGGGTATGAACTGCATTTTACCCGTAGTCTCCTCTTGTATAAATTCACCTATGCTACCTAACTCATAGTTCCCATACTCTGCCAGTTCCTGTTGTATGTTTTCGGTAAACTCCAATGTCACTATGTATGCCTCTTCTGTAGAGATCTGATAGTTGGCAGATATTGTCTCAACAAAACTTGTGTCTGTTTCATCCACCTCGAGTGTGAATGTCAAAGCTCTATAGGGAGGGAGAAGTATTTCTTCTTCCTCAATCCATTTGCTGGGAACGTATGTAGCCTTGAACGTACCCAAATGTGGTACCACAACCGTGTTGTGGTACAGCAATTGATATTCTATATGCCTTGATAAATTAATCACGCTGCAAAAGTACGGCTTTTATTTCTCTTGCCCAAGAAAAAGAGAAAATACTTATTAACATAGTTGTTAATAACTTTTTTATTCGTTAGTCTCTTTCTCGGCCTTAATCTGCTCATCAACTTCTGCGCTGCGCTTGTAACGCTTGTTCAGTCCCTTTACAATGTCTTGTGTAATGTCATACTTGGGATTTGCAATCAGCAGATTGTCGCCAGCCTTTACCATTACATAGTCATATTTCTTGGTTTTGTTGTAACGCTTCAGGAAAGACTGTATGCTGTCTCTTGCTTCAGTATTGATGCGAGCCTGTTCTTCGTTGAATTCTGCGTTCAAGCGGTCAGCCAACTGTGCCAGCTCCTGTTGTTCACGCTGAATTCCATTCTGAGCACGTTCCAGTTCGTCGCGGGTAGTAAAACCATTGCTTTCATACTTCTTCTGTACGGCAGCAGCGTGGCTTTCCAGTGAACGCTGTTTCTTGGCCAGTGTGTTCTGTATGTTGTTTCCTTTACGTGTAAGAACCTCACTGTAATCCTTGTACAACTGGTATTGGTTCATCAGTGTATCTAACTCTACGTATGCAATTTTAACACCTGCAGACTGAGCACTTTCCTGCTCTGTAGCCTCCTCGTTTTCTTCGGCAGCCTTGTTACAACTTGTTAATGCCATTCCCATAGACATCGCAAAGATGCCAAGCAAATACTTTTTCATATACCTTATTTATATATAGTTTATACTCTTTCTTTTACTTTGTGCGGGTTCTCCCGTCTCATCATTTTGTCCATGCTTTGAACGCAGTGTATGCCGCGCTTCCGCATTTCCTTATTATCGCTAATATGCGAGTTTGTAAACTTCCCGTTAGGCAGTACAATCAATTTTATACACAAAAGTGCTATTGATATTGCAACAATTCCTGCGGTTAATAATGCTACTTTCAACATATTTTGCTATATTTGCAACTGCAAAGGTACAGAAAATGATAAAATAAACCAAATATTATGACTGAAATTGAGTTAAAACCTAAGTGTGTGTTTGATTGTTTTGCAAAAGTGAATGCAGTTCCCCGTCCATCAAAAAAAGAGGAACAGATGATTTCTTTCCTTGTAGAATTCGGCAAGCAGCTTGGTTTAGAGACAGAATGTGATAAGGTGGGTAATGTTATTATACGCAAACCCGCTACTCCAGGAATGGAGAATCGTAAGATGTTGATTCTTCAGAGCCACATGGACATGGTGTGTGAGAAGAATAATGATGTAGAGTTCGACTTCGCTAAGGATGCCATTCAGACTTACATTGACGGTGAATGGCTGAAGGCAAAGGGAACAACCCTTGGTGCCGATGACGGTATTGGCGTTGCTATGCAGATGGCGCTTCTTGAAAGTAAAGACATAGAGCATGGTCCATTGGAGTGTGTTTTCACCCGTGACGAGGAAACTGGTCTTACCGGCGCTTTTGGTATGGACGGCAACTTTATGAAGGGTCGTATGATGGTGAATCTCGACAGTGAGGATGAGGGGCAGATTTTTGTCTCTTGTGCCGGTGGGTGTCGCACCTTTGTGCAAATGCCATACCAACTTGAAGCTATACCTCAGAATTTTTTCACTTTCTCGCTCTGTATTAAAGGGTTAACGGGAGGACATAGTGGAGATGATATTATCAAAAGTCGTGCCAATGCTAATAAACTTTTGAGTCGTTTCCTTTATCTCAGTCAGAAGAAATATGACCTTCGTTTAGTAGATATTCAAGCAGGTGGTTTACATAATGCCATTCCACGTGAAGCTACATGTGTCTGCGCTATACCAATGAAGGACAAAGAGCAGATTCGTGTAGATTGGAACCTCTTTGCTGCCGATGTGGAAGAAGAGTACAGCGTAACGGAAAAGACGATGGAATTCCTGCTTTCTTCAGAAGATGCAGCTACAGAGGTTGTAGATAAAGCTACAAGCACCAAGCTTATTTGTGCTTTACAGGCTGTAGACAACGGAGTATTTGCTATGTGTCAGGACATAGACCTGGTAGAGACTAGCAGCAATCTTGCAAGTATCCACATGCGTCCTGAAAACAAAGTTATTGAGGTGAACAGTTCTCAGCGCAGCAGCATATACAGTGCACGTGTTAACATGGCCAATACCTTTGCTGCTGTATTTGAACTGGCAGGCGCTAAGGTAGAAATAGGCGAGGGCTATCCTGGTTGGAAGATGAATCCCAACAGTGTTATTTTGCAAATAGCCGTAGAGCAGTACCGCAAGCTTATGAAAAAGGATCCTGTTGTACTGGGTATACATGCAGGCTTGGAATGTGGACTCTTCAGCGAGAAATATCCTGGGATGGATATGATTAGTGTTGGTCCTACCATGCGTGGTGTTCATAGTCCTGATGAGAAGCTTCTTATTCCTACCGTTCAGATTGTATGGGATTGGTTGCTGGAAATTCTTAAGAACATTCCCGAAGAGAAATAATGAAAAGTAAACTATTATACATTCTTTTGTTGGTGTCATCTGGTTTGTTCTTTGCTTGTTCAAATTACGATTCTTTCTCCAACAATCCCTCATTCCGGTTGTCTTTCTCGGAGGACACGATAAGGTTTGATACCCTGGTATCTACTATCTCAAGTCCCACAAAGACACTCTATGTATTCAATAACAATTCAGACGGACTGCGTGTTTCCAACATTCGTTTGCAGAAGGGGGAAGAGAGCTTGTTCCGTGTGAATGTTGATGGTGAATACTTGGCATACAGTTCTGGCAATGATTATTTGATACGTAAGAACGACAGTATTATTGTCCGTATAGAGGTTACTATGCCGGAGAGTGGAAACGCAGATACCGTCACTTATTCCGACGAGTTACTTTTCAGTCTTGAGAATGGAGCCCAGCAACGCGTATTACTTACTGCAGGTGCTTTTGATGCCTATATCATTCACGGTATGTTTATTGAGTCGGATTCCACCCTTGAAACCGATAAGCCATACCTAATATATGATTCGCTGGTGATAGCTAAGGGAGCAACTCTTGACTTGCTTCCAGGTACTAAACTGTTAATGCATGATAGCACAGCGGTTGATATTTACGGTCGTATCAATGCACAGGGAACTATAGAGAAGCCTATTGTTTTCCGTGGGGCACGTACCGACCGAATGTTTGATTATCTATTCTATGATAATACGCCCAGCCGTTGGAAAGGTGTTACCATTCATCAGGGTAGTTTCAACAATACATTTGTAAACACCGATCTTCACAGCGGTCGTTGGGGCATCCAGGTAGATAGTACATCGCTTGATGATGTTGCCCTTACTATGCAGAATTGTATAATCCATAATGTAGGTGGTGACGGTTTGAATCTAAATAACTGCAGTGCAGAGATTCTGAATACACAAATCAGCAATACGCTGGGTGATTGTGTGAGTGTTTATGGTGGGGCTTATATCTTCCGCCATTGCACCATAGCTCAGTATTACCCGTTGAGTTACGATAGGGGAGATGCCCTTTATGTAGCTAACGTTGATTTTAACGGATTTCATCATGAACTCAGATATATTCATGTGCTGAATAGTGTCATAATGGGATATGCAGATGACGTTATCATGGGTAATATGTCTCCGGAATATGAGGATTCAGAGAACTATTACTTCCGAAATTGCTTCCTGCGTACTGTGGGTGAGAACGACGATAAACATTTCTTCAGTTGTAAGTTCGACAATGAAAAGATGGAGCTTCAGGGTGAGAAGAACTTCATGGTTTTTGATACGCATAACTTCGTCTATGATTTCACACCCGATTCTCTGAGTGAGATTCGCAATATGGCAGACCCTCTTCTCATGAATGGCCTGACTACAGACCGCCTGGGACGTAGTCGTACTGCAGATGAAGCTCCCGATGCGGGTTGTTACGAATATATAATGCCTGCTAAAGAATGAAGATAGTACTCACCGTTGTTGGTAAGACCTCTGATAAGCATTTTATTGCCTCAATCGACGAATATATTATGCGTATCTGTCATTATGTGCCATTCTCTTTTGAGGTTATTCCGGAACTCAAAGCTACCAAGAATCTTAGCGAGAAGGAACAGAAGGATAGGGAGGGAGATTTGATTCTTAAATCGTTTCAACCAGGTGATTACATAGTGCTACTTGATGAACACGGATGTGAACGTCGCAGCATAGAGTTTGCTCAATGGCTACAAAAGAAGATGGCAGCCGGCCCCAAACGTTTGGTCTTTGTTGTGGGTGGTCCATACGGATTCTCAGAGGCTGTATATGCAGCAGCCCATGAGAAGGTGTCGCTCTCACAGATGACGCTCAGCCATCAGATGATTCGTCTTCTCTTCGTAGAACAGATTTATCGTGCTATGACTATTCTTAACGGAGAACCCTATCATCATGAATAGACCCTCTCTAACTCCCCCTTTTATGGGGAGAACTAAGATAAAAGATAATTATCAATAATCGCTAACCGCTAACCGATAAACGTAAAATTATATAATATGTTAAGTGTAGAAGAATTAAACGACAGGCTCATCGACCTCTCTTTTGCAGAGGATATAGGCGATGGCGACCATACCACCCTGTGCTGTATCCCTGATACAGAGATGGGTGAGAGTAAACTTCTTATTAAGGAAGAGGGTATTTTTGCAGGTGTTGAGATAGCCAAGCAAGTGTTTCACCGTTTCGATCCCACTATGCAGGTCGAGGTTTTTATACAGGATGGAGCTCATGTTAAGCCTGGCGATATTGTTATGAGCGTAAAGGGCAAGGTGCAGAGTCTCCTACAGACCGAGCGTCTTATGCTGAACATCTTACAACGTATGAGCGGCATTGCCACCATGACGCACAAGTATCAGCAGGCACTCATAGATGCAGGTACTAAGACGCGTGTGCTGGATACACGCAAGACCACACCAGGTATGCGTATGCTGGAGAAGGAAGCCGTTAAGATTGGTGGTGGCATGAATCATCGCATTGGTTTGTTTGATATGATTCTGCTCAAAGATAATCACATTGACTTTTGTGGAGGTGTTCACAATGCCATCTCACGTGCCAAGCAGTATTGTAAAGAGAAGGGTAAAAACCTGAAGATAGAGTGCGAGGTGCGTAACTGGAAAGAGCTGGATGAGGCTCTGGCAGAAGGGTGCGATCGCATTATGTTCGACAACTTCACGCCTGAGGACACCTGTAAGGCGGTAGAGATCGTAGCGGGAAGGTGCGAGACAGAGTCCAGTGGCGGTATCACCTTTGATAATATGATTCCTTATGCTAAAGCTGGCGTAGACTTCATTTCCTTCGGTGCCCTTACACACAGTGTTAAGGGCTTGGATATGAGTTTTAAGGCTGCTGGTTCGGATAAACTGAAAATATAGATTAGAGATTAGGGATTAGGGATTAGAAATTATGGTTTAGAGAAAATTTTTATGAAGAGGTTATATATAGTACTTGTGGCGTTGTTCGCTAATGTTCAATTTTCAATTTTCAATTATCAATTTTCAATTGGCGAAGCCAAAGCTTGCACCAATCTCATCGTAGGAAAGAAAGCCAGCAAGGACGGTAGCGTAATTATCTCATACAGTTGTGATGATTACGGAGCATACGGTTTTATGAACTTCCTTCCCGGCGGCAAGCATAAGAAGGGCGAAATGCGTGCGCTGTATCATTATGAGACCAACAACTACTTGGGTGAAATCCCTGAGGCAGAAGAGACTTTTACCGTTGTAGGTTTGATGAATGAGTACCAACTCAGCATTCACGAAACTACCTATGGAGGTCGTGAGGAACTCTGCGATACACTTACCGGTATGTTCGATTATGGTAGCCTGATGTACGTCACCTTGCAACGTGCCAAGACAGCCCGTGAGGCCATTTCCATTATGACCAAACTGGTAGAAGACTATGGTTATGGCAGCGAAGGCGAAAGTTTCTCCATTGCCGATCCCAACGAAGTTTGGATTATGGATATGATAGGCAAGGGACCAGGTCGTAAAGGTGCTGTATGGGTAGCTGTTCGCATCCCCGACGATTGTATCAGCGGTCATGCTAATCAGAGTCGTATCCGTCAGTTCCCCCTCAGGGATAAGCAGAACTGCCTCTATAGCAAGGATGTTATTTCCTTTGCTCGAGAGAAAGGATTTTTTAGCGGTAAGGATGCTGATTTTTCATTTGCAGATGCATATGCTCCTTCTGATTTTGGAGCCTTGCGTTTCTGCGAGGCCCGTATCTGGAGCTTTTTCAACCGTTGGGCTGCAGATGACATGAAGCCTTACCTCCCTTATGCCATGGGTGATTCCAAAGCTACCGCCATGCCTCTCTATGTTAAGCCCAAAGCACCCCTTAGTGTGCAGGATGTGAAGGATATGATGCGCGACCATTACGAGGGAACTCCTATGGCCATTCAGAACGACCTTGGTATGGGACCATGGGAAATGCCTTATCGTCCCACACCGTTACGCTTTAAGGTTGATGGAAAAGACTATTTCAACGAACGTCCCATAAGCACCCAGCAGACTGCCAATGTATATGTTTCACAGATGCGTTCTTGGTTGCCCAATTATATTGGAGGTGTAGTTTGGTGGGGTAACGATGATGCCAATATGGTGCCTTTCACACCTGTATATTGTGGTGTAGAGACTGTGCCTGAGTGCTATTCAGGTCATACGGCAGATACTTTCCACTTCTCCACACGTTCCGCTTACTGGGTACAGAACTGGGTCAGCAACATGACGTATCTCCGTTATGCTGTAATTTTCCCTGAGGTACAGGCTGTTCGTGATCGTTTGGAGGCTGATTACAACTCCCTGCAGGAAGAGACAGAGAAGAAAGCAGCTGCAATGTCAGAGGCTGAGGCCCGAAAGTTTCTTACTGCCTATTCTCATCGCACGGCTCAGGCAATGATGGATGAGTGGAACCAATTGGCCCAAACCATCATTGTCAAGTATAACGACATGGCCATAAAACAGCAAGATGCCAATGGTCAGTACTTGAAGACTCCTGGTGGCAACCAGCGCCCTGTTAAGCGTCCAGGCTATCCTGAACTTTATAAGAAAAAAATTATTCAGGAAACTGGCGACCGATATTTGGTGAAGTAAAAAAAGATAATCACTTTATGTCTGGTTTTAATATAGAAGTGGGGTAACCTTTTGGTTACCTCATTTTTTTATATTAATTTTGCAGCATGCAAGCTGATATAATTACCATATTGGGTCCTACGGCATCAGGAAAGACAACTTTGGCTGCACATTTGGCAGCTAAGTTAGGGAATGCAGAGATTATAAGTGCTGACAGTAGGCAGGTTTACAAGGGGATGGATATTGGTACGGGAAAAGACCTAGCAGATTATACGGTTTCCCCACAGTCAACAGTCAACAGTCAACAGTCAACTATCAAAGTTCCTTACCATCTGATAGATATTGCAGAAGCTGGAGAAAAATATAACCTTTTCCAATACCAGCAGGACTTCTGGCATACATATTATAATATAATAGGTAGGGGTAAGTTGCCCATTCTTTGTGGCGGTACAGGTTTGTACATCGAATCGGTGTTGAAGAGTTATAAGATGGTTCCTGTTCCTGAAAATGCATCTTTAAGAAAGCAATTGGAAGATTATAGTCTTGAACAACTGACAGAAATACTGAGGCAGTATAAAACGCTTCACAATACCACAGATGTGGACACCCCCAAACGTGCCATCCGAGCCATAGAAATTCAGGAGTATTACAGACAAAATAACATTCAGGAACGAGAATTCCCCCAGGTGAAAAGCCTGACAATTGGTGTGAACATAGATCGAGAACTGCGTAGAAAGAAAATAACAGACCGCCTTCACAAACGTTTGGAGGAGGAAAATATGGTTCATGAGGTACAGAATCTACTGGAGAAGGTTGCCCCAGAAGACCTCATCTATTATGGTCTGGAGTATAAATATCTGACGCTGTATTGCATAGGACAATTATCTTACGAAGAGATGGTGAGTCAGTTGGAGATTGCCATTCATCAGTTTGCCAAAAGACAAATGACATGGTTTAGGGGGATGGAACGAAGGGGCATACAGATACATTGGATAGATGCATTGCTCCCCATGGAGGAAAAAGTAAATAGAATTCTGGAATTAATGAACGAAAATTAGCCAATCTCTGATGTTTTGCGGAGGGCTTCTTCGTCGATAATCTTAATCTTACGACCGTCAATGGCAATCATCTTTTCCTGAGCAAAAAGGCTTAGGGTTCGGATGGCGTTGCTTGTAGTCATATTACTAAGGTTAGCCATATCTTCGCGACTGAGATAAATGCTTAGTGTACATCCGTCAGCTTCCAGACCGTAGTTTTCTTTCAGGAATAATATACTTTCTGCTAATCGGCCTCTGATGTGTTTCTGGGTTAGATTAACGGTTCGCTCATCGCTTTTACCCAAAGCTTTTGCCAGTTTGCGGATAAAGAAGTTGCATAAATGAGCGTTTCTTTCAGCGATAGAGAAGATTAGACGCATGGGAATAATGGCAATAGTTGAAGCCTCGAATGCAGCAGCACCGGTTACATAGTTTTCCTCAGAAAAAGCAGCACGGTAGCCAAAATATTCTACAGGACTTACCACACGTACAATCTGGTTTCTGCCTCCAACTCCTTCTTTGTAAATCTTAACTTTGCCATCAAGAAGACATAACAAATTACGTGGCTCGTCTCCTTCGCTGTAGATTGTCTCGTTTTTCTCAAACGTACGAACAACCATGTGCATAGCCACTTGCCTTCTTTCTTCCACAGTAAGTGTTACTGCAAGTTCAGACAGATTATCTAAAACTTCCTCGTTGTCAAACATTAACTAATACCAAATTCGGCGTTTATTTGGTGCAAAGGTACCAAAAAAACACGCTTTTACAAATATTCTTTGCTAAAAATTGATACGATTTGTAGGTAAATTGACTTTTCGACATAAAAAAATACCATTCTTCATTGTTCATTTGGAAAAAAAATTATAATTTTGAGGTCATAGATATATCAAATTAAACAAAAACTAACATTTTTAACCAAGCTTCTACTATAACAACAATTTATGAGCTATTTACGATTCGATAAGACTTTGATGACAAATTTGGCATACTCATTGCCAAAGGAGGTTCTTAGGTCAAACCGTTCGGGTGCCTATTCATGCACGACTATCGTAGACTGCAACACACGCAAATATCATGGTTTGCTGGTGGTGCCTGTGCCCGAGTTGGACGATGAGAACCACGTCCTGTTGTCCTCTCTGGATGCTACCGTTATTCAGCATGGAGCAGAATTTAATTTGGGCCTACATAAGTACAGAGGCGAAAATTTCAGCCCCAGAGGACATAAGTATATACGCGAGTTCGATTCCTTGCAAGTGCCAACTACAATTTACAGGGTAGGAGGTGTTATCCTGAAGCGTGAGCAAATGTTCCAGCATTTTGAAAACCGAATTATAATAAGGTATACATTGCTGGATGCTCACAGTCAGACTACTCTCAGGCTTCAGCCATTTCTTGCTTTCCGTAGTGTACGTGAATTCACCCACGAAAACGACAAGGTAAACCGAAACTATCATCTGGTAAAGAATGGAATAAAAACTTGTATGTATGAGGGTTACCCTGATTTATACATGCAGTTGAATAAGGAAAATGAATTTGTTTTCCGTCCAGACTGGTACAGAGGACTGGAATACCCCAAGGAGCAGGAACGAGGCTATGCAAGCGATGAAGATTTGTATGTGCCCGGCTACTTTGAGTTTACCATCGGGAAAGGGGAAAGTGTAGTCTTTGCTGCAGGTCTTGAAGAGGTTGATACAGATAAACTGGCAGAGTTGGCAGATTACGAATTGAATGTCCGCACCCCCAGAGACAATTTCTATAATACCTTGGTAAACAGTGCACATCAGTTCTTTGTTCATCGTGAGCACGAAGACTATCTTTTAGCCGGATATCCTTGGTTTAAGTGTAGAGCCAGAGATATGTTTATCTCTTTACCTGGTCTTACACTTACTAATAACGAGGTAAAGAAATTTGAGGATGTGATGGTTACTGCTGAAAAGGCTATCCGTGAATTCATGGCAGGCGAACCATTGACGGTAGGTGTTACTGAGATGGAACACCCGGATGTGCTTTTGTGGGCAATATGGTGTATCCAACAGTATAGTAATATCGTCTCGATGGAGAAGTGCGAAGAGAAGTATGGCCATCTTCTTTGGGATATTATGGAATGGCTGCGTGCAGGAAATCATCCTAATCTGCAAGTCAAGGATAATGGACTTGTTTATAGCGAAGGTAGAGAGAAGGCGGTTACTTGGATGAATAGTACAGCCAACGGAAGACCCATTGTACCACGTACAGGTTATATAGTTGAATTCAATGCACTCTGGTATAATGCTTTGAGATTCTGTGCTGAGTTGTGCAAGCACGTAAAGAATGAGCACTTTACGACCATTCTGGAAAATGCTGCCAACCAATGTGCAGGTAGCTTTGCACCAATGTTCTATAACGAGTATGGGTATTTGTGTGACTATTGTGTAGATGGCTACAGGAACTATGACGTGCGTCCGAATATGGTTTTTGCCGTAGCTTTGGATTATTCTCCCCTCGACAAGAAACAGCAGAAATCAGTTCTTGACTATTGTACCAAGGAGTTGAGTACTCCCAAGGGGTTACGTTCGTTGTCTCCTAAAAGCCGTGGTTATAATCCCATGTATGTTGGACCTCAGGTTCAACGCGATTATGCCTACCATCAGGGTACAGCATGGCCTTGGTTGGCTGGCTTCTACATGGAGGCATGCTTGAAGGTTTATAACACCAGGCGCCTTAGTTATGTAGACCGCCTTTTGGTTGGATATGAAGAAGAACTTTTCTATCACTGCATAGGTACTATTCCTGAGTTGTTTGACGGTAATCCACCATTCCATGGGCGTGGAGCTATTAGTTTTGCCATGAATGTTTCAGGAATTATGCGTATAGTTAAACTGTTGGATAAGTATAACGAAATATAATATAAAGGAGGAACAATAAGATGAAAGTATTAATGTTCGGATGGGAGTTTCCTCCTAAGATCTATGGAGGATTGGCAGTTGCTTCTTATGGCATTACCAAAGGACTCAGCCTGCAAGGGGATGTGGATACAACGTTCTGTATGCCCAAACCCACAGGAGAGGAGGAAAAATTCCTTAAGATTATTAACATGAGTCAGGTCCCCGTTGTATGGCGTGATGTCAATTACGATTGGATAAAAGACCGTTTTGTAGGACATACAGCGGAAGATTATTATCGCTTCCGTGATCATCTGTATGCTGATTTTAATTACCTGCAAGGATTGGATGATTTAGGTTGTATCGGCTTTGCAGGAGGTTATCCAGGTAATTTGCACGAGGAGATTAACAACTTTTCCATTATTGCCGGAGTACTGGCCCGTAGTGAGCAGTTCGATATGATTCATGCACATGACTGGCTTACCTATCCAGCTGGTGTTCATGCTAAGATGGTTAGCGGGAAGCCACTCTGTATACATGTTCATGCTACAGACTTCGACCGCTCTCGTGGCAAGGTTAATCCTACGGTTTACAGCATCGAGAAGAATGGCATGGACCATGCAGACTGCATTATGTGTGTAAGCGAACTAACCCGGCAAACTGTAATTAACCAGTATCATCAAGATCCTCGCAAGTGTGTGGCTATGCACAATGCAGTATATCCGCTTTCCGACGAGATAAAGAATATAGAGCCCCATAAGAATCCCGATGAGAAGGTTGTTACATATCTGGGACGTATAACCATGCAGAAGGGACCTGAATATTTTATTGAGGCTGCCAAGCGTGTTCTTGACCGTAGTCATAATATTCGATTCTGTTTTGCTGGAAGTGGTGATATGATGCATGCCATGATTGATTTAGCTGCTGCTTATGGAATTGCTGACAGATGCCATTTCCCAGGTTTCCAACGTGGAAAACAGGTTTACGAATGCTATAAGAATTCAGATGTGTTTGTCATGCCCAGCGTAAGTGAACCTTTTGGTATTGCTCCGCTTGAGGCTATGCAGTGCGGTTGTCCCAGTATTATCTCTAAGCAGTCTGGCTGCGGCGAAATTCTGAAGAATGTAATTAAAGTGGATTACTGGGATATTGATGCAATGGCTAATGCAATCTACAGTATCTGTACAAACGATGCTTTGCATAACTATCTGGCAGAAGAAGGCTTGAAGGAAGTAGATCAGATTACTTGGGAGAAAGTTGGCTTGCGAATCAGAGAATGCTACAATCAGCTTACTTCCAGGGGCTGGTTTGATAATGGAGATTATCTGAATGCAGTCAAGGATATAAAATAGAAGTCGTACTTAACTAATAATGTATAATATGAAAACAATTAGTTTATATTTCGAGATACATCAACCTATTCATCTAAAACGTTATCGTTTCTTTGATATAGGAACAGATCATTATTATTATGATGATTACGAGAATGAACGTGTAACACAGGAGACTGCTGAACGTAGTTACCTTCCGGCATTACGTACATTGCTTGAAATGACCTTGCAGTACGGAAAAGGCTTTAAGGTTGCTTTCAGTATTAGTGGTGTTTCTTTGGAGCAATTGGAGCAGTATGCACCAGAGGTACTTGATGTCTTGCAACAACTTAATGAGACTGGATGCGTAGAGTTCCTGGCAGAGCCCTATAGTCATGGTTTGTCTTCATTAGGCAACGTGGAGAATTTCCAGGCAGAACTGAAGCGTCAGGCTAAGAAGATTAAGCAATTGTTCGGTCAGAATCCAAAAGTGGTTCGCAACAGTTCTCTGATTTATAACGATGAGATTGGTTCCATTGTATCTGAGATGGGATTCAAGGGCATGATGGTGGAAGGTGCCAAGCATATTCTGGGCTGGAAGAGCCCCCATTATGTTTATAGTTGCGCCCAAGATGCACGCCTTGCTCTTCTGTTACGTGATTATAAGTTGAGCGATGATATTAGCCTTCGTTTCAACGATGCTTCTTGGCCCGAATATCCATTAATGGCAGACAAATATATTGGATGGATTAAGAATCTTCCTCAGGAAGAGAATGTGGTTAATATCATGATGGAATTATCGGCATTGGGTATCTATCAGCCACTCGAAAGCCATGTTCTTGATTTCTTGCGTGCTCTTCCTGCAGTTGATCCAGAGGGAATCCAATTTGCAACTCCCAGCGAAGTAATTGCAAAGAATAAGCCTGTTGGTCCTCTTGAGGTGGCATATCCTGTTAGTTGGAACGATGAAGAGCGTGATACCAGCAGTATATTGGGCAATAACCTGCAACGTGAGGCATTCAATAAACTTTATGACGAGAAGATTGTAGGACGTATTCTTGCCTGTCGTGATCGTAGAATCCAGCAGGATTGGGATCGTCTGCAGGCAACAGACAATTTCCGCTTTATGACAACCAAGAATAATGGAATTGGTACATACAGGGGAATTTATGAGAATGAATATGATGCTTTCACTAATTACATGAACATCTTGGGTGATTTCTTGAAACGTGTTAAGGATTTGTATTCTGACGCTGTCGAGAATGATGAATTAAATAGCCTTTATACTCAGATTGCCAATATGGGCAATGAACTGAATGTAAAGGAGAATGAAATCAGTCGTCTTCGTGCTCGTCTTGAAAAATATGAGCCAAAGGAAGAAGCTAAGGAAACAGAAGTGAAGAAAGCTCCTGCCAAGAAGACTCCTGCGAAGAAGGCTCCAGCCAAAAAGGCTCCTGCCCCCAAGAAAGCCACAACTAAGAAGGCTCCTGCAAAGAGTAAGAAGTGACCTTACCTTATAAATATATAAAGGGCCCTGGAGATTTCCAAGGCCCTTTATAGTTTGATATAGTTTAAACTTACTTGAATCGACTAAACAAGACTTGCATTTTGATGGGATTGTAAGGACCACCAACCAGTCTTGCACTACACATTGTCATTTCATGTGAAACGCTGGCGTATGAAGTATTCCCATAGGAATCGGTTGTTGTCTTTACGCTGACTGGTATAATAACTACCTTATTCCAGTTGGGGTGAGCAGCTTCCCATTGTGCTTCGCTCATGCCTGAACTACTCATTCCGTTTTGTTTCTCATAACGGCAATAGGTGATAAGTCTGCCCAAATTCTCGAATGAATAGGTATTATATGTGGGATCAAATTCTGTGCAGAACGAAGTCTGGTTGTCAGGAATCTTATGTTTCATAAAGAAAGAAACAACATCATCCTTTCTTACCATTAAAACATTTTTAGGTATATCTAATGTGTAATCGTTGTTTACTATACTGTTGTATCTGGTTAAAGTTACCTGTGCCTTGCTTATACTGTCGTTCTGATGGTTTGCATATATCTGGCTAATAGGTATAGTAATCTCTGTCCCAATGCCGGCAGGACTTTTAAGATAAGTGCAATTGTTGTCATCTGCCAACTCCTGCAGGTTGCCGTTTGTAAACTGTGTACTTTGTATTACCTCAGGAGTAGCGGCAAAGCGGCAGATAGCCCCTACGCTTTCTATACTGTCTGGTTCGATAGACTCGTAATATGTAAAGTAAAGGTTCAGTGTGCTGACCGATACATTTATCATGGTTCCTGTACCACTTTTTATCTTAAAGTAAAAACCAGGGCAGAGGTTACGAATAAAGGTATATGAGTTCTTGTAATACTCAGGATGTTCATAATAGGCGTTGAGTAGTTCGTCTCCAAATTCCTTGGGTAGAGCAATACGCATGTGATTGGTGTATTTCTCATCTTCCCTGACCGTTTTGGAAATAGAATAATCAATAGCCGTAAAGACCTTTGTGACAATGGGTTTTGCGCCAGCATCTACAAACTGCTCAAGGTCAGTGTTGACATAATAAATAGAATCTTCTTCTATGATATTGTCAAAACTTAATGGATACACCTCCAGTTTCATGGGGTTATTGGGGTCTCCATAATATCCGTTGAAATAGAGTTGCATATCTATTGAATCACATTCAATAGGGTCTTGGGAGTGATTGTTGTGGAGATCATAAAAGAGAGAATTCCTTTGTGGGAATTTGTAATTTTCAAATGTGTGAAACTGAGCAGCAAATTTAGCTGTAATATCTGTATTTGTCTCAGGGTCTTTTATACAACCTAAATAATTGTATGAATTATTGTACACAACGGAGTCCAACAAAACAGAATGCGTATATATGTTGAATATTTCATACGAATTCTCAATATCATCCGAATCAGAAACCACTCCTATGGTGGCAGCTCCATCAGAACAACTTATCAATATAATGGGTAATAGCAGAAATGCCAGAAATTGTTTCATATATATAGTTATACTTGTTCTATTCTTCTTCTGTGTCGTCAATATCTTCTTTTCCATCACTCCATACTTTATCATAGAAATTAGAGTATGCCGTTGCAAAATTCTCTGGCTTTTGTGCCGGCAGGTATGGAATATCGTTTTCCTTGATAAAATTGCGGAATGACGTTTCTGATTTAACAAGACTTACGCCATCAGCAAATTTCATACCCAGAAGGTTAAGTAACTGGGTATTCTTTTCGCCAAGATTCTTCCAGTCATCAGCACAGGTATTTTTAAAACTGATTATTCCCTCGAAGTTTTCAGGCAGGGGCGTTTTAAGGTTTTCTTCAGATGGAGTGAAAATAACGCGGCAGTCGCGGAATGAAGGCTCCTCGGAGTATGCAGTCTTAATATAATATGGGATAACACTGCTCATCCAGCCCTGACAATGAATAATCTCTGGTGTCCATCTCAACTTCTTTACTGTTTCCAAAACACCGCGTGCATAGAATACAGCCCTTTCAGCATTGTCAGGATATTCTTCTTTCTGTGGGTCGCGAGACATTCCTCGTTTCCCAAAATAATCATCGTTATCAATAAAGTACACTTGCATACGGGTGGATGCTATGCTGGCAACTTTGATTATCAGTGGGTGGTCAGTCTCGTCAATAATTAGGTTCATTCCGCTAAGTCTAATGACCTCGTGCAGCTGATTTCTACGTTCATTAATAATGCCCCACTTTGGCATGAAAGTACGTATTTCTCTGCTCTTCTCTTGAATTGCCTGAGGTAACTCTCTACCTAATTTGGTCATTGCAGACTCTGGTACATAAGGTGCAATCTCCTGCGTGATAAAAAGGATTTTCTTAGCTTTCGTCATTGTTCTTGAGCTTTTACAGTTTGCAAAGATACGAAAAAAGAATGGTTTAAAAGAGTTACTTGCGTGCTAATTTGCTTATTTTAGGAATATTTTACTGAAAATGTTTCTTTGTTTGCTTTTTTCTATGTTATTTTGCATGGTTTTTGTAAGATAAACATATGTTGATTATAAATAAAATATCAGAATTACAGTCACAACTGCAAAATGAGCGTCAAAAAGGACACTCCATTGGTCTTGTGCCTACAATGGGTGCTTTGCATGAGGGACATGCGTCTCTTGTCAGACGTAGCGTAAGCGAGAATGATGTAACGGTTGTAAGTATTTTCCTGAATCCCACACAGTTTAACGACAAAAAAGATTTGGAAAGATACCCAAGAACATTAGAAGCTGATTGCAAACTCCTAGAGCAATGTGGTGCTCAGATTGCCTTTGCACCTTCTGTTGAGGAGATTTATCCTGAACCAGATACTCGCACATTCAGCTATCCTCCTACAGACAGTGTTATGGAAGGTGCTATGCGTCCGGGCCACTTTAATGGTGTGTGCCAGATAGTAAGCAAATTGTTCTCATACACTAATCCGGACCGCGCCTATTTCGGTGAGAAGGATTATCAGCAGATAGCTGTTATTAGGCGTATGGTTACAGACTTAGGTTTAAAACTTATTATGGTGCCTTGTCCTGTGATACGTGAGGAAAGTGGTTTGGCAATGAGCAGCCGGAATACTCTGCTTACAGATGAAGAGCGTGCAATAGCTGCCAATATCTATAGGGTTATGAAGGAAAGCCTGAGTCTGAATGCCATGGTTTCTGAAACCCATGACTATGTGGTAGATAACATCAATGCTATAGAAGGACTTGAGGTTCAGTATTTCAGTATTGTTGATGGAGACACTTTGGCAGATATCACTTCTTGGGAAGATGCTGAGAGCATAGTTGGTTGTATTACAGTATTTTGCGGTTCCAAACCTATACGTTTAATAGACCATATTAGATACAAGTAAAGTATTATGATGATAGAAGTTTTAAAATCCAAGCTTCATTGTGTTACTGTTACGGAAGCTAACCTTAACTACATGGGCAGTATTACCATAGATGAAGATCTTATGGATGCTGCAGGAATGATAGCTGGGGAGAAGGTGCAAGTGCTCAATAATAATAACGGCGAGAGATTCGAGACCTATATTATAAAAGGTAAACGGGGTTCTGGTTGTATCTGCCTCAATGGTGCTGCTGCACGTAGGGTTCAGGTGGGCGATACCGTTATCATCATCTCTTATGCGCTGATGGATTTTGAAGAGGCTAAGACGTTCCAGCCTCGCGTGGTTTTTCCTGAGAATAATAAAATAGTATAATTCACAAATTAAATAACTGAAGTCTTATGAAGAAGTTTTTCAATTTTGCATTGTTAATGGCATTACTCTGTATGCCCGCAGTTTGTAATGCCGATGAAAGTAGCGCTATGATTCAGAACAAAGCGTTGAGTAATCAGTATAAGAGTCAGATTACTATACTCGGGCACGAGATAAAGGCTCTGAAGGCAAAGATTAAAGCCAATCCTTCTGATATTAATTTAAACGTTGAGATGGAGCAGAAAAAAGCTCAGGTGAAGGATCTTAAGGAGAAGAAGAATATCGTTGATGATGCCATTAAGGCAGAAAAGGCTTCTCTGAAAGCTACTAAGGCTGCCGAGAAGGCAAAGGTGAAGGCTGAAAAAGCTGCCGAGAAAGCAAGTAAATTGCATGCTCCTAAGGCAGAAGCTAAGTAAATAAAGAGAACCCCGAAAGAATCTCAACTTTCGGGGTTCATTGTTTATTTAAGTTCTCTAATGTAGATGTCGCGGAAGAAAACCTTGCTTCCGTGCGCTTGCATCTCTATCTGTTCCGATGGGAAGATGGGTTGCTTTCTGTCCCAGTAGTTCTCCATCGTTACATTGTCTACCACAACCACACCGTTCAGTTTTACTGTTACCTTATCGCCCACCATCTTAATATAGAAGGTGTTCCATTCGCCCAGTTTGTTGTCCTGAACACTTGATGGCTTACTTTCATTTTCCTTGTTGTTGTACAGTCCGCCAGAACCTACCTCGGCACCAACGTTTGTTCTGCGAATATCCCAGATCTGTACCTGAGGTGTGCCACGCAGATATACGCCAGCATCAGGCTCCTTGCCGTTGGGGTCCAGTTTCCAGTCGCAGGTCATCTCAAAGTCCTTGTAGTTTTTCTGTGTACAGATGTTCTCATATCCGTGACCCACGTATGTCAGGCAACCGTCTTCTACGGTCCAGTCTCTGTGCATAATCTCGTCAGCCTTCTTCTGAGCTTCTGCCAGTTCGCTGGCGCTCATATTGGCACGCTTGATGGGGTTCTCCACCAGACCTTTCCAGCCAGTCAGGTCCTTACCGTTAAACAGACTTACATACTCCTTGTATTCAGGATGAGCTTTGGCAATAGCGGCAACAGCCTTGGCTGCCGACTTCTTCACACTCTTGTCCTGCAGATAGTTCTGTGCATACATCATAGCCTGCAAGGTCCCAGTCTGACCTATCAACAGCATGGTAGCATTCTTCTCCTGAGCAGTCTGTGCCTGCTCCATGATATGGCGCAGATAGATAAGTTGGTTCTCAGGCGTTAGAGTCTGGGCTTGCATTTGCTGCTGCCCCAGAAACATACTGGCCAGCACAATAGTACCAGCCAGTAATGATTTATTAATTATTCTTCGCATAATTCAGTAAGTATACCACAGGTGCTCTTTGGATGAAGGAATGCAATGTGCAGGCCGTCTGCTCCATTACGTGGAGCCTTGTCAATCAGTCGGATACCCTTTTCGTCGCACATAGCCAAAGCTTCTGTTACGCCGTCTTCTACCTTGAAGGCTACATGGTGAACACCTTTGCCACCATTGTCCAGGAACTTCTGTACGGTGCTCTCAGGACATGTGGGCTCCAGCAGTTCCAACTTAACTTCGCCAACCTTCAGGAAGGCAGTCTTTACCTTCTGGTCTTCTACAACTTCTGTTTTGTAAACCTCCAGACCTAATACATCCTGGAAGTAGGGCAGTACGGCATCAATGCTCTGTACTGCAATTCCTAAATGCTCAATGCGTGAAATTTTCATTTCTGTAATAGTTTATAATGTTATTGTTTAATGTTATTTTCCCCACAAAGTTACATCATTTTCTTTATTGTGCAAAGAAAAGGGCACACTTTTTCAGAATTCCACCTGAACACGTGCATTAATCATTCGTCCTGTCAGGTAATTTGGAACAGCATACTGGTGGTTGGTAACATCTGTTACCCAGTAGTAACCACTTACGTTGTTAAAGCCAAATAGGTTCAGGCAATCCAATCCCAACCATACGTTACGAACAACATTGCGGCGCATGTGGTGGTCCTCGTTGTTGATGAGTCGGTAGTTCATACCTACGTCCACACGCTTATATGCACTGGAGCGGAAGACGTGGTGCTCCAGACCTGTATGTGGAGGGCCAAACGGCAGACCTTGTGCAAAGGTTCCTTTCAGGTTCATCTTCCATCTTGTGCTGCCTGGGAAGTAGTCGCTGAAGAAGAAGTTAATGTTGTAACGCTGATCTGTAGGTTGTGGAATAGTCTTCCCGTTCAGTGTCATTTTAGCCCACATCAGACCGAAGCTTATCCATGAGTCTGTACCAGGAATAAACTCTCCGTAGAGCTTGAAGTCGGTTCCTGCCACAAAACCGCTGGCGCAGTTGTATCCGTAGTAGACTATCTTTACATTATCCACATTATAGGGGTTCAGGTTGCTTTGTGCCTTGTAGTACGCTTCCGTAGTGAACTTAAAGGGTCGGTTTCCCAACTTGAATTTGTACTCCATTCCGGCCACTACCTGGAATGAACGCTGTGATTTAATGTTCTTGTTCAGCTCCACAACTGTATTCCCATTGGTTGTGATGGTGTCTCGGAGTTCCTTGTAGAACGGGCGCTGATAATAGAGGCCCATTGCCAGACGGAAGGTTAAGTCTTCATTGGATGCAGGCACGTAGCCTAAGCATACACGCGGACTGATCAGCCATTCCTTGTTCCAGCTCCAGTAGCTCAGTCTCGCACCATAGTTCACGCTTAGGATGCCCACTTTGCTTTCCGTCCTGTAAGTATCCTGAGCATAAAACTCCATGTGGTTAGTGCTAATGTTGTTGATACTTTTCAGGTTATAGATGATATTCAAGGCGTTTCCTGTGTGAGGAATGCTGTACCCGCTACTGTCACGATATTCCCATTCGCGGGTGTTTTCTTCTATACTTTCGCGTTTCCAGCTCAGACCTGATTGCAGGTTATGTTTTCCCAACTGGGCATCGTACGTTGTTTTCAGGGTTACAGAACTGCTCTTCAGCGTATTACGGGCATGTTCCATATAGGTTCCTACACCCAACTGGTCGTCCGTGTTTGTCTCGTTCAGCCAGTATTGTCCCTGAATATCGTAGGTCACACGCTCTCTGGTGCTGAAACCCGAGAAGGAGAGTCCCAATGCGTGATTCTTGCCAAATTTCTTTGTTACCTTCATGGTTCCGAAGAACGTATTAAAGCGGTCCTCCTCTTTTCCGTCGAAGTAAACCTTGAAGTGCTTAACATCTTCCATTGTACCAAAGTTGGTCTCTCGGTCTTTTGGCGTAAAGTTGTAATTGTTGCGGCTGATGTAGGCAATAGCGTCTATGGTCCACTGGCTGGAAGGCATCCAACTCAGGTAAGCTTGATAGTCAATGAAGTTTGGCTTGTATTCGCCCTTGGTTTCCAGGCTACCCAGCATATACTGGTTGGTCTTGTATCGCAGTCCGTTGCTAAAGGCAATTTTCTTGTTTCCAAAGCCGGCATATCCGTTTACACCTAAGAGGCTGGCCTGAATGCTCCCCTCTGCTTTGGTAGGACGGGCGTATGTGATGTCCAGCACACTACTCATCTTGTCGCCGTATTTAGCTTCGAATCCTCCTGCGCTGAAGTTAATCTTCTCCACCATATCACTGTTGATGATGGAAAGGCCTTCCTGCTGACCGCTTGTAATCAAAAGGGGACGATATACCTCCACACCGTTTATGTAAACACAGTTCTCGTCGAACGAACCACCTCTAACGTTATACTGGCTGCTCAGCTCGTTGTGAGTACTTACGCCAGCTTGTGTAGCCACCAGTTCCTCCACTGCATTTCCTGTGGTGCTGGGCAAGCGCTTCAGCTCTTCTTTGTTCAACTCTTGCGTGGTGGTCATATCGCGCCTGAAGTCCTTTACCGTTACTTCGTCCATCATCTTGCTGTTCTCATGTAAGGTGATGTTCATGGTCAGATTGCCCTTCGGCTTTTTTAGCACACGCTTTCGGGTGTTGAAACCCATCATGCTGTATGAAATCACAACGCTGTCCGCTGTGTGGAATGATATCTTGTACTGGCCGTCTAAGCTGGCTGTTGTGGCAACACCTTGGCCTTCCACTCTAATGATACAGAAAGAGACGGGTTCCTGCTTCTCGTCGGTAACTTTACCCTTTAGGTGAACAGATGAGGTATCAGTCGGTTCTTCCTGACAAAATGCTCCTGCAGAAAAGAAGAAGCATGCTAATATAATAATGTATAGACGTTTCATTAAATTAATAACGAGTAAAAAGCCCATTTTGGTATATATGATGGCAAAAAAATTACTATCTTTGCAAACAAAAAGAAAAAAGATATGGAAAATTTTGCCGAGTTGATAAGTAAACGTCGTTCTATACGCAAGTTTACCCCCGAGAAGTTAGACCCCGAGGATGTTAAACTCCTCCTTCGTGCCGCCCTTATTTCGCCCAGCAGCAAGGGAATGCACAGTTACGAATTTGTAGTGGTGGAAGACCCCCAGATGCTGCAGGCCCTCAGTCAGTGCAAAGCTCAGGGAGCCGATTTCTTGGCAGAAGCTCCTTTTGCCATCGTTGTTCTGGCAGATCCTGCTCTCAGCGATGTGTGGATTGAGGATGCATCAGTTGCAGCCACCCATATTCTGCTGCAAGCCGAGGATTTAGGCCTGGGAGCTTGTTGGATTCAGGTTCGCAGTCGTTATACAGCCGACGAGTGTAATGCCGAATCTGTCGTTTGCAAGCTGTTGAACATTCCTGAGGAACGGGGTGTTGTCTGCATCGTTGCCGTAGGGCATAAGGGAATGGAACGCAAATCTCAGAACGAAGAAAAACTAAAGTGGGAACGCGTACATATAGGACAGTACTGATAGGCCGAGGCAATGTTGCCTCGCACTTTGAGGAGGCACTCAGGCAGACAGGTCATCAGGTTATTTCCGTAGGTGGCAGGCACAGAACGCAACCCATTCCTACGGATGCCGACCTCTATGTTATTGCCGTTACAGACAGTGCTATACAGGGTGTGGCTGCTGAGATAGGCGATGTAAAAGGGCTGGTAGTACATACGGCAGGCAGCGTGCCCATGGATATCTTGCCACAGCAGAATAGGGGAGTGCTGTACCCATTGCAGACCTTCACCAAGGGTCGCTCTGTAGATATGCAGAAGGTTCCTCTTTTTATTGAGAGCGATGGTGATTTGCCTCTTCTTCGTGACGTTGCCAGCCGTATAAGTCAGCATGTAACAGAGATGGATTCTCATCGCCGCCGTTATCTGCATCTGGCTGCCGTCTTCTGCTGTAACTTCACCAACCACATGTACAGTCTAACGGAAAAAATATTGACACAGCATGATATTCCTTTCAGCGTTATGCTGCCCCTGATAGACGAAACAGCCCATAAGGTGCACAGTCTTTCCCCGGCTCAGGCTCAGACAGGTCCTGCCGTTCGTTGGAACCAGGAAGTAATGCAGGCTCAGGTGAACCTTTTGGAGCGTGAAGATTTAAAACAGCTTTATCAAATAATCAGTCAATCTATACACCATGATAAACTACAATCTCCAGAAGATTAAAGCCTTAGCTTTTGATGTTGATGGCGTCTTAAGTATGCTCACCGTAGTTATGCAGCCCGATGGGATGCCTCAGCGCACGGTAAACATCCGTGATGGTTATGCTTTGCAACTGGCAGTAAAGAGCGGTCTGAAGGTAGCCATTATTACAGGTGCAAAGGTAGAGTCGGTCCGTAAAAGGTATCAGGTTTTGGGCATTCAGGATGTTTATCTTGGGTGCTCCCGAAAAATCGATACATATCAGCAGTTCTTGGACAAGTATGGCTTAAAGGACGATGAGGTGATGTATATGGGTGATGATATTCCAGATTACGAGGTGCTCCAACTTTGCGGGCTTCCCTGTTGTCCTGTCGATGCAGCCCAAGAAATAAAAGAAATTTGTACCTATGTAAGTCCCTTAAGTGGTGGTTACGGTTGTGCTCGCGATGTCATAGAACAAATCTTGGCAGCTCAAGGCAAATGGATGCAGGGCGAACATGCCTTTGCCTGGTAAAACAAGAGCCTCTTCCTCATTCTACCTCTTGGGAGGACCAGGATGTTTTTTTTATTCACTTATTCTTCTGTTGCTTTTTCAGCTCGCGCTCACGGCGTTTCTGCTCCCTGCGGAGTTCGCGTTCACGCTTGCGTTCCTCCTTCTTGAGTTCACGTTCACGTTTACGTTTCTCTTTCTGCAACTTCTTCAGCTCGCGAGCACTCTCTTTGGCAGCCTGTTTCTCATTCTGCAGTTCCTCCTTGGCTTTCAAGGACTCTTCCAGCTTTTCGCGCAGCATCTTCTTATCGAACGTGAAAACATGGCCGAAGACGCCTAACGATAGCATCTGGTTTTTGCCCTTCATACGGATGTGCGTAGTGTTCAGCAGGTAGTAGTTGTTTACCTTCAGCTTAGTGTTCAGCGCCGTCTCAATAGTCTTGACAACAACATTCTTACCCAGTTTGTTCAGCATGTTGTCGTTGAAGCCCCTGTTCTCGGCTTCTTCTTCAACATACTCTTCCACAGCCTTCATCATGGCCTCTTTATGTTCCTGTTTACTGGGTACGGTCTGGGTCATCAGTACTGCCACCAGCAGCACGATAACTACAATAAGTAGTTTCTTCATTGTTTCCTTATTTTATAATGTATGTCATTCGGTTTTGCCGTCTATGTACGTTTTCCGCGACAAAGTTACGATTAAGTGAGAGGAATACAAAATAAAATCATAATTATTTTTATTCCCGAGCGGAAGTACCTTCGACCTTGGTCAAAGTTACTATGTTTGCATTCGAAAATACCAAAAGTCAATTAAAGAAGCGTCAAATCTGAGAATTATTCCGCACCGTGAGGTGCAGAGAACCTCTCCGCTACGCTTCAAGAAC